>JANYGO010000342.1 GCA_025362325.1 Cyanobacteriota bacterium
CTGATTCTTGTAATATAGTCGCTGCCACTGCTTTTTATCTAGGCTTACTAATCGCAATCTTTGGCTCAGATTCATTGATATTTTCCTCGCTTTTTTTTACTATAGCATTTTCTGTACTCTTTGAGCGGGAAAGGAGTATGACTATCCCAGAATTAGAAGCGCAACTCAAGGCCTTAACGCCAGCAGAGAAAGTAGAGGCAATTCGCATCTTAACCCAGAGTCTAAAAAATAGTGGACGGTCTATTACAAAAACTCCCGGCGTGATGGGTGGCGATGCTTGTATTGACAAAACTCGCATTCCCGTTTGGTTGCTAGCAAGTTATCGTAATGACGGCGCTACCGATGCTTTTATCCTAGATTGCTATCCCCGTCTGAGTGCTGCTGATTTAGTAAATGTTTGGGCTTATGCGGTCGCTTATCCTGACGAAATTGAGGAAGCAATTAGACTGCAAGACGAGGCTGACGAAATCTTAGATACACCTGACAATATCCAGTAAACCTACGATCGCGCTACAATAGTAAATACATACATATTGCATAAATCAAACAGGTTGTATGAAAATTCAAGAATTAGAAGCACAACTCCTAGCCTTGACGCCAAGCGAGAAAGCTCAAGTTATCCAATTATTAACCCAAAATTTAGCTAACACCTGGCAAGGAATTAGCAAAAGTCCCGGTGTCTGCGGCGGTGATGCTTGTATTAGAAAGACTCGGATTCCTGTTTGGGTGCTGGTGAGTTTTCGCCACTTGGGTATGAACGAATCCCAACTCTTAGATAACTATCCCACACTAACTGCTACTGATTTAGCAAATGCCTGGGCTTACGCGGCCGCTTTCCCAGATGAAATTGAAATAGCTATCCGCGAGAATGACGAGGATTGAGATAATGGCGCGTCTTTATGCTGACGAACAATTTCCCAGAGTGGTTGTAGAATTGCTGCGCTCTATGAGTCACAATATTCTGACAGTGCAAGAAGCCGGAAAGGATAATCAAAAAATTCCTGACGAAGAAGTGTTAGCTTTTGCAGTCAGTAAAAATCGGGCTGTTTTAACTCTCAATCGCCGTCATTTTATCAGACTGCACAGCTTGCAGCATGACCATGCTGGAATCATTGTCTGTAGGGCAGAGGAGGATTTAGCCAGAATGGCTGCTAATATTAATCAGGCTATTTCCTCACTTGAAACATTAACAGGTCAATTGATTCGAGTCTATCGCTCAAGGCCGCCGTCTATATCTTAAGTCGATCGCCCCAGGCTAGTTGATATCGGCAGTTTGGTCGATCGCACATATCGCCTTTCTGGCGACCCAGGAGATTTTAGACCAATATCCGGTTGTTGATATGGGGTTTGTGCGATCGACCTTAGAGGCGGGAGAACCCCCAGCAGATGAGCTTTGGGCTAGCCCATCGATTTGTGATGCGACTATACCGCCACGCCACAAAGATATCAGACTCGCTATATCTAATGCTACTTATAGTCTGTCGCTACTTATAGTCTGTCGGCCTATGATGATCGTGGTTTAATCTTGACCGTTATATGGATATTACAGAGCAATTTGGTAGGAGAGTTAGACATTTTAGAAATCTTAGAAATCTTTCACAAGATCGGCTTGCAGAACTATCTGAATTACACCGTACTTATATTGGCTCGGTTGAACGAGGAGAAAGGAACATAACCCTTCTTAATGCTAAGAAAATAGCTAATGCACTATCTGTGAGCCTAGCTGAACTGGTAACTGATGATGACTGAAAGAAAACTAGATCAAATCTTAGCAAAATATCAAAAGTCATTTGTTGCCAAGGTTTATGCAGAAGAAAATGAAGAACACGATATTTTAATGGATGTGTTTGGCATTTCTCCCATAATCAAAAAAGAAAATAAGCAGTATTGGGGACGTGAGCTAGGTATGTGTTGGCAATTATTAGTTGTTGAAATATGTAAAGCATATTGCAGTGGATTTCAGCCAGCATTTAGAGTGGGTAGCGATGAACCCTGCGACCTGATTGTTGATGGATACGCGATAGATACAAAATACCGTATTGGATCAGGAGATTCTGGAACACTTAAAAAATTCAAATCTTACGGCCCACTACTTCGTACTCATAACTATGAACCAATTATCTTGATTCTCAGAGAAGATAATTTAGCCGCAGCTATTACGGCCTGTCTAGTTGGGACTTGGAAAGTTTATACTGGTGACGCTTCATTTGAATTCATACAAAGCATCACTGGGTTTGATTTAAAATCATTTCTCATTGAAAGAGTGGGAGAATTCCCTGTAGACCGCTGAAATTATCAAGGCGTTTGTTAATTATTTCTATGTAGTCAGGTACTATTTCAACTCCAACATAACTAATGCCAAGTTCCTTGGCTGCCAGCAATGTAGTTCCTGAGCCTGCAAAAGGATCGATGAGAATAGAGTCCTCCAAACGTGGCACAAATATTTCGACTAACTTTCTCATTAGGGCAATTGGTTTCACTGTGCAATGAACATTAAAATCCTCTGTTTTATCGCGTTGTATACCTTCTAAAATATTTGATTGAAAACCACCGAAATTATCTTTAGTGTAAAAAAGACCAGTACCGTACTCTAGTAAAGTTTCTAGATAATTATTGACAAGTGGTTTTTGAAGCACACAAATTGCTTCCCATTCATTTCTTAGACAACTGTGCCAACCATCCCATTTCTCTGAATTTTCATATCCTTTCTTATCCAACTGCTGCTTAATGTTGACACCTTTAGGGATGCCACTTGGTCTTTTATAAACAACAATATCTCTCGCATAGAAGCCAGCACTTTCAAGTGCCACTTGTACGTGAGCAACAGTTCGCGTGCTGTTAAAAACTAAAACTGTCGCACCAGGTTTGCAGATCCGAAAAAGCTCCTCACCCCAATCGAAGCACCACTTCTCATAATCCAGAATGTTGTTGCGATTTCTTTCATACCATCTTTCGTTTCTGACTCCACCAGCTAAACCGCTGCCATAGGGAATGTTCTTGACAAGCGTTTTATTTTCCTTACTATTGATTCTTTCAATACGCCTTTGAATTTCTAAGTCATCCCATTTGTGACCAATAAATTCATAGTTATAAGGTGGATCGGTGATACAGGCAGAAACATAATTTTCTGGCAGTGACTTCATCACTTCACGACAGTCACCAATCAATATTTCATTTAAGGGAGGTTTAGTCATTTCTTGGAAAAATTACTCAACATAATACTTATGGTACGCTTTCTAGTTCTGGATTGTCGCAGTTTTACAGTTGAATGAATCTTAACCTGCTTTTGCCAAAGAACGAACTGTTAAGATTTCATCAGGGCCCAGAACTTCTATAGTAGAGATTGGGACGGCAATGACTGTCAGAGACTCACCAACAGCATTAAATACTTCCAACAGACAGCCCTCTTCACCACCACTAGGATGAGCAACAAAATCAACCAATGTTGCAATATCTCCTGCTCTGAGTTGATATTCTGGTAAGTCACGGGTTAAAGCAACTTCCTGATATAGCTCTAGGGTCATGTCAAGTCTCCTTAATAGGTTTGAGGGTCACGAACTGAAATTTTCCATCAATCCGTCGTTGTAGCCAAATTGTAACAACAAATAGGTTTATGCCATTTGTACCAACGAGTTCTCCTACAACTTGATAAAAGACTCCATACTCGTTGTTCCTGTCTTCAACAGCCTCACCTACTCCCACAACTGACTGGATGGCTGATCTAAGTGCTTCTGGGTTTTCTGAGGTAAATCCAGCCCGTGCCAAGAATTTTGACTTATCATTTCTGGCTTTCTGCACAAGTAGGTAGCCGATTATCTTGTCGTCTGGGATGAGCGCATCTTCTGGAATCTTCACCCTGAAACCTCTCCATCCTTTTTATTTTGATTGTGCCATACAGAAGCCCAAGAGTTTGTATCGTTCTGGATTACCGCAGTTTTTTCGTGAAAGTCGATCGCCCATATGGCCTTTTTGGCGACTGAGGAGATTTTAGACCAACGCGAGGTCAGGGATAGGGTGCGTGGTGCGATCGATCTTGGGCGATCGAAATTTGTGATAAACTTTCAAATCCAATCTAAAATCTAGATTGTGCTTTTGGACTATCAACCAAGCAGTAAACAAGCCTTATGACTTCACAAGTACAACTTGAACAGCTAAAGCCGGAGCTAGTTTGGCGATCGCATAATGGACTGTCTCACCTTTATCACGGCGATACTTTGGAACTCATGGCTTTGCTGCCTGCTGAAAGCGTAGACTGCATCTGGACTGATCCGCCCTACAACCTATCCAATGATGGTATTACCTGCGTGGCTGGTCGTATGGTCAAGGTAAACAAGGGGGAATGGGATCGCAGTCAAGGTGTTGAGCTAGACCATGAATTTAACAAAGCATGGTTGGCTGCTTGTTATCGGCTTCTTAAACCAACTGGTACTATCTGGGTAACGGGTACTCTCCATGTGTATCCATCAGTCGGATTTGCCATGCAGCAGATTGGCTTTCGTATTCTCAATGACATTATTTGGGAAAAACCTGCTCCACCTCCAAATCTGGGATGCCGCTGTTTCACTCATTCAACAGAACTAATCCTGTGGGCAACGAAAGCACGTAAAGGAAAAGAACGTTACACATTCAATTATGAGGAAATGAAGGCTGAGAATGGCGACAAACAGATGAAGAATGTCTGGCGAATGTCTACTCCTGGCAAACATGAAAAACTCTATGGTAAGCATCCGACACAAAAACCTATTGAACTTGTTGCGCGTTGCCTTCGAGCAAGCACAAACCCAGACGATATAGTTTTTGATCCTTTTTCGGGTTCCTCCACAACTGGAGTTGCAGCTTTATCATTAGGGCGGAAATTTATTGGTTGTGAAGCAGATGCAGGTCATGTTGAACTCTCGATTAAACGTTTAACCGGAAGTACCCCGGCCGGGGATAACTTCCGTTTAATTAATCCCAGTCAAGTAGAGTTACCACTTGCATTCAAGTAAGGTCATCTATGGAAAGATTAGAGGCAATTACAAGACTCACTACATTGGTAGGTCAAGATCTTCGACAACTAGCAGATCATCACCGTGTAACAGTTTGGAGCAAAGAAAATAAGAAAAACAAGGGTTGGGCTGGGCATACAATTTAACGCTATTTGGGATTAGCCCTTAACTCATCTCGATCGCCTAATTTTGGTAGTTGGGAGCTAAAGCTAGTTCCACTAATACCTAAACGAACAGGAGAACTCAAAGTCAAAGAAACGATGGCAATCACGATGATAGATCCTGTAGAGGTCGCAAGCAAAGAATTTGAGGAAAGCCATCTCTTCAACAAACTACAGAAAATGGTTGTTGTTGCACGGGTATTTGAGAGCCAAGCAGATAATCGTTCTCTTGTGCATTCAGTTGCTTCCTTCGATCTTGATAATCCTCAAATCTACGAGCAAGTGAAAGCAGACTACAACGTTGTTCGAGAAACGATTATAACTCAAGGATTTTCAAGCCTTACTGGAAAAATGGGCAAACTTGTGCAGCCAAGAACTAAAGGGCTAGGGCATGGCAGCACCTCTCGGGCTTTCTACGCTCGAACTAAGTTTGTCGCACATATTTTAGGAGAGGGGTATTCTGTTCCACTGCCTGTCAAGCCTTGACATATTTCTGATTTGCACTGCTAATTAATTAAGTTTGTCAAATATTTTACCAACAAAGAAACCCGATCGCACTTGGGGACATTCCCCCCTGCATATCGGGTTTCTCGATGAGTGAAAACTACACTACATTCAAGTTGTCTTCTTCTTAGTCGCAGTCGCAGTCGCCGCCTTCTTAGTAGTCGTTTTCTTCGCCGCAGTCGTCGTCTTCTTAGCAGTGGTTTTCTTCGCCACAGTCTTCTCAGTTGCAGTCTCCGATTTCGCCGCCGCAGTCTTAGTAGACTTCTTCGACTTACTGCTAGATTTTCCGCCGCCCGCCGCTTCCTTCGCTGCTAACAAATCCAGTGCTTTTTGTAAGGTGAAATTCTCCACAGATTCATCCTTAGCCAAAGAAGCATTGATATCGCCGTGTTTCACGTAGGGCCCATAACGGCCATCGTAAACATTCAGGAGTTCTCCCGACTCTGGATGCGCGCCCAATTCCTTCAAAGGTGTCGCTGATTTACTGCCACGCACGGCTTTTGGCTGCGATAATAACTCTAAAGCCCGATCGAGCCCTATAGTCAAAACATCATCAGGCGGCTTGATCGATCGATAATCCTTACCAACCTTACCCTGGTCATGCACCACATAAGGCCCGTACATCCCCAAATTAGCCTGCACCTTCGCCCCCGTATCCGGGTGAGTGCCCAACAGGCGAGGTAGAGTCAACAAACTCACCGCCATATCCAGCGTCACATTATCCTTATCCGTACCCTTCGGTAAAGAAGCCCGCTTCGGTTTCTTATTAGTGTCCGAAACATCCCCCAACTGAACATAGGGGCCATAACTGCCAATCAGCACATAAATCGGTTCCCCAGTGTCCGGGTGCAGACCCAATTTTTCCGGGCCCTCCGTCTTTTGCTTTAACAGAAACTCCACTTTTTCCGGGTCTAAATCTGCCGGAGTCAAATCTTGCGGAATCGATGCTTTCACCGGGCCTTCTTCGCTTTCAGATTCCAGGTAAGCGCCGTATTTACCGATGCAAACTTTAGCAGAGATATTCTCCAATACCACAGTTCTGGCCACTTTCGCGTCTATCTCACTTTCCTGTTCTTTAACTTGCGTCGCAAGTCCGGTTTCCCCTGTATAAAACTTTTGCAAATACGGCAGCCATTTCGCCTCGCCGGTAGCAATTTCATCGAGGGTTTGTTCCATGCGGGAAGTAAAACCCGTGTCTACTAAATCAGGGAAATGTGTTTCCAATAAAGTAGTGACGGCGAAAGCCGTAAATGTCGGAACTAGCGCGTTAGCTATTAATTTCGCGTATCCGCGATCGACAATTGTACCGATAATACTCGCGTATGTACTCGGACGGCCCACACCCTCGCTTTCCAACATCTTCACCAGAGAAGCTTCCGTGTAGCGGGCGGGAGGTTGAGTTTCGTGACCAACGGCCCCTACATCCTTACAATTAGGCTTATCCCCTACCTTCAGCGCCGGCAAAATCACCTCCTGGTCTTCCAGCGCCGCATTCGGGTCATCGGAACCTTCCACGTAGGCGCGCAAAAAGCCCGGAAAATCAATGCGTTTGCCGCTGGAACGGAAACCGGCATCTTCTACTTGAGTTTGTACCGTGACGTGAGTTTGGCGGGAATCGGCCATTTGAGAAGCGACAGTCCGCTTCCAAATTAAATCGTAGAGGCGGAAATCAATCCCATCCAATCCCGTTTGCTGCGGAGTCCGAAAAGTGCTGCCGGCGGGGCGGATAGCTTCGTGGGCTTCCTGGGCGCCTTTGCTTTTCGTGGTGTATTTGCGCGGTTGGGGGCTGAGGTATTCGCTACCGTACAGTTCTTGGACGCAACTGCGGGCGGCTTGGATCGCCTGTTCGGATAAATGTACCGAATCCGTCCGCATATAGGTGATAAAACCGCGTTCGTAGAGACTTTGGGCAATTCGCATCGTTTCCCGCGCCCCCAGCCTCAGCTTGCGGTTAGCTTCCTGCTGCAAAGTCGAGGTCGTAAACGGCGGCGAGGGTTTGCGGGTGACTGGCCGTTCTTCGATATTGCCGACAGTCCAGGGTTTGTTTTGAATGCGCGAGAGTAAAGCCCGCGCCTGTTCTTCGTTCAGCAAAAGTACGCGGCGGCCTGCGATAATTTGCCCGGTATTTTCATCAAAATCGCTGCCGTTGGCAACTTTCACATTGCCGACAGTCACGAGTTTGGCATCAAAGGAAATTTTGCCCTTTTCCAAAAAAGCTTTTAAATCCCAGTAACTACCTTGGCGGAAGGCGCGGCGTTCGCGTTCCCGGCGTACCAACAGGCGGACGGCGACGGACTGGACTCTGCCGGCGGACAAACCCCAGGCGATTTTCTTCCAGAGTAGCGGAGAGAGTGTGTAGCCGACGAGTCTATCGAGAATCCGGCGAGTTTCCTGGGCTTGTACAACTCGATTGTCGATATCGCGACAGTGGGTGAGGGCGTCGCGGATAGCTTCGCGGGTGATTTCGTGAAACACCATCCGCTTGATGGGTACTTTGGGCTTGAGGATTTGCAGCAAATGCCAGGAAATGCTTTCGCCTTCCCGGTCTTCGTCAGTGGCTAGAATCAGTTCTGTGGCGTCTTTGAGGGCGTCTTTGAGTTCTTTGACAATTTTCTTTTTATCTTTGGGGATGACGTAAAGTGGTTCAAAGTCTGCCTCCACGTTTACGCCGAGTTGCGCCCATTTTTCTCCTTTAACGGCTTCTGGTATTTCTTCGGCGGAGGATGGAAGGTCGCGCACGTGGCCCATAGATGCCTCTACACGGTAGGTGGAGGGCAGGAAGTTGCGAATGGTACGGGCTTTGGTGGGAGATTCGACGATGACTAAAGTTGACATGGCATCTTTTTATATATGGATGGCGGCGCAGTTAGAGTGTCTAATTTACAGAGTGTAGGTCGGATGTCAAGGCTTATGGGAACACTTGGGTATTATTTTCAAACTACCTTAATTTTTAAGTTACTGCCGATCGGGTTGCAGGATACAAGCTGATGGGATTTTACTGCTGTCGGCGCAGAGGCTGGAAACTCTTGTCTCTGCAAGATGCACGGATGTTACCTGACTTTAGCAGAATTGTTGGTAACTGGATGCTGAGACTGCTGGATGCGGGCTGATGGTTCCTGAATTTTAGATTTTGGATTTTAGATTTTAGATTCGGAAAGATTTGATGGTTTCCCCGCAAAAAAGACTTGAAATGCGATCGACCATTTGACAAATTCTCGTAGCTTGCGGGGCGGGACGCCATCGCACTCACCAGCTAACCTCAGATATTGTGGGACTAATTCTTGATACCATTTTGGGAGCGCGCTATTATAAACACTATGCGTATCTTGTCCCGCAGCACCCTAAGAGACTTCTGGGAGTTTCATCCAGATGTTGAAGAAGCACTGAAAACTTGGTACTACGAAGCATCTCACGCAGATTGGCAGAGTCCAGCCGATATTAAAACTGCTCATCGTAATGCCAGCATCATTGCTAACAATCGTGTTGTTTTTAATATCAAAGGCAATACCTATCGACTGATTGTGGCAATTCGCTATGACATTGGCATTATTTTTATAAGATTTATTGGTACTCATGCCGAGTATGACAAAGTAGATGCGGAAACTATCTAAACAGAGGTTGATGTATGGAATTACACCCAATTAAAACAGAAACAGATTATCAGGAAGCCCTGCGAGCAATTGAATCACTGTTTGATGCAGCGCCCAATACCCAGGAATGCGATCGATTAGATATCCTCAGTACCTTAGTGGAAGCCTATGAGAAGGCAAACTTCCCCATTGAAATACCCGATCCGATCGCAGCAATTGAATATTATATGGACGCCCGTGGATGGTCTCATCATGATTTAGAGGTATGTCTTGGCAGTCGAGATCGCCTGTCTGAGGTGCTATCTCGCAAACGTTCCCTAACCTTGGAGATGATTCGGAAGTTGAATCAGGAACTCGGGGTGCCGGCTGAAATTTTGATCCAGCCATATCAATCGGTACAAACCTCTGCTTAATCATGCCCAGGGCGATCGTATTTATCATACTCGTCTTTGGGAGTATTCGTAGGGTTGTGTCGCCATCTACCATCCTCAAACAAACAGCGATAATCGATCGAGCGACGCACCAAGTGATAATATTTGACTACACAAACCCAACATTTGTATCTTGTCGCGCTTTGAGATCGATCGACAGCAGTAACAACAGCATCAGGTTGTGTTAGCTTAGCCATAGCCAGTATCTGAAAAACACTTTTGAGTGCTATGATTCAAGAAGAAGGTTCTCAGCCAAGTATTAAATCGATTCGAGAACAAATATTCACCCCAGAAACTTTCTCACCCCAAAGTCACAGCGACCCAATTAAACTGTTAGACATTTCACTCAATTTTCCCTACAGCTCAAATGAGTGGGATACAATCTTTGAAACATTTATTGCTTTGCTTGAACATAAAGAATGGCAGATTTGGAAGAGGGCAATTGACAAGCTAATCGATGCTCTAGAAATAGAACAGTCGCAAGTATCTAATTGTGACGATTACCAACCAAGACCGCTCGATAGGCGCATGAAATGTATCTGTGAGGCGATCGCAGCTCAAACTCTCAACAAGCCTAACATCTTTGAGATTTTTTGTTATAAGTTCAAGTTCTTGGCAAAAAAACCACCTTACAACCGCTTAATTCTCGAATGGTTAGACCAATTGGCTGCTTCAGAAGAGCGAGAAATTCCTACAAAAAAAGCGATATTAGTAGCACAACTTTTCTTGGGCGCTTATGATTCGACTTGGCAAGAAGTAGGAAAAAATTTGTTAGAAATGCTAGATGATGCTGACCTGCTAATTAGGGCTTGCGCTGCTTATCAAATTGGTGTTTTTTATGGTAAGAGTGTCAAAAGACATGAATATTGGGAATGGTATATTGATGAAAATTATGAGCGCAACCAACAAGCGATTATTGGAATACCACCACTTGACGTGATGATGCAGCTAATTTACAACAAGGAACTCGATCGCCCAGGGATAGCAGGCGCGTTCTGGGGCGCTATTCCGCAACAAGGTTTTGATGCCAAAGAATGGCTGTTGGATATTTTAGAGAATTCGCCTGAACCAGAACCTTATATCTGCTACTTCCCTTGCAACTTAGCGTTTGATGCTCACGAACGGTTTAGTCGGGATGCTGGTGCGGTTCGCCGCCTGATTGATATGGGGCGTGTAGGGCTTGCTCTTGCTGCTGCGACAGATGAATCCTGCAAAGTTGCAGCCCTTGAACCGCTGTTAATTGAATTGGGTAACTATGATGACCCTGAAATAATTAGGCTTGCGTCCTGGCATCTTGCATACCATTACCACTACCTGCATCTACGGGGTGTAGAAAAGGGATATGTTGAGTTAGTTAGTGAATTGTCAAATATCGACTTGTTCTTGCTATTTAACCAGGAAAAGGAACTTGAGTCTCCCTATGCAGCCGTCATTTATCGAAAAGGAATTAATCAGCAATTGAGTCTAGACATTGCTAATGAATGGGTCGATCGCATTTTTCCAGAGGCAGTTAGAGGCGAGCCCACAGAACCTTTGTTAGCAAGAGATATCCACTGGTATCAGCGAGGGTGTATTGGCTACCATGTATATGAAGAAAATACGGACTCTACTCAGATCGATAATGTAATTATTAGGTATCGTTCTCAATTTCCGTGGAATCCTAAACAATTCTTATAGCGATAGTAGTACAACACTGTCTCGCGGCGGATCTCCTATATTGTTAGAATGATACTTGAAAAATATGACATTTGAATTCGACCATCTTTTCATCCTCACTGATATTGGTGCTGACGAAGCCGATCGCCTATCATCCTTCGGTTTAGCCGAAGGCCGCTCTAGAATTCATCACGGACAAGGTACAACCAATCGCTGTTTCTTTTTCCATAACGCGATGTTGGAATTGTTATGGATTCACGATCGAGAAGAGGCGCAATCTGAGCCAATTCGCCTGACTCGTCTTTGGGAGCGATCGACTTCTCGGCATAATGGCACCTGTCCCTTTGGCATCTGTTTGCGTCTAGCCAGAGGTTCTGAGAACACAGTTGCATTTTCTAGTTGGGCATATCATCCGCCTTATTGGCCTGAAACGATGAGTATTGCGGTGGCCACAAATAGTGATGTCTTGACTGAACCGATGCTGTTCCAAACTCCCTTTGGTAAGCGTCCAGATCGAGACCCTGCTGAGAGGTTACAGCCTTTGAATCACGGTGTTGGTTTTCGCGAAATTACTCGCGTAGAATTAGTCAGTCCTGCTGCAAATAATCCGTCACCAGAACTTCAAGCAGTAATTGATACAAATCAGGTCAAGTTACGACTCGGAACCGAGTATTTTGCGGAGCTGGGTTTTGATGGAGAAGTTCAGGGGAAACAAGTAGATTTTCGGCCGGGATTGCCGCTGATTATCAGTTGCTAATTTAGGAATTATGAATAAATCCTAAAAAATCGGGTTTGCGATCGGTCTTAAAGGCTAGACAGCAGTATTTTAGTAAAACCAGGCTTCTGCTCCCTAGGGGAATTATGCAGCAGAAAAAGATGGCAGCGATCGCCCTTTTAGATCCAACTCAATCAGTTCTGTAAGCTGGCGGTGTCATTCCCGTCAACTGCCGAAACTGTTTGTTTGCTCAGCCCCCCGGTGCGCCGCTATCAAAAAAATCCCAAAAAAATCGACAATCTCATCGCGATGCACCTGATAAAATACAAGATACAAAGTCCGCAGCGATTAAAATTTTACGTGACGTACAACAGCAAAAATTATGTAAATAATGGACTTTTTAACTACTGGATATTGAGAATCAGTTAGCCCAATTCTTCAATCGAAAATCAAAAAGCGAAAAGCGAAAATAGCATGAGTCCCAGCTTGCGAACAGTAACTGCTACAAGATATGTCACTCCCTTGCGGGAGGGCGGCTCGCTACCGGCGATCGTCGAAGCCGACGATGATGGTTTGTACGTGCTCAAATTTCGCGGTGCGGGCCAGGGAGCAAAATCTCTGATCGCGGAGCTCGTAGCGGGGGAAATTGCGCGCGCCTCCGGGCTACCCATCCCCGAACTCGTGTTTGTGGAACTCGATCCCGAACTCGCTCGCACTGAACCCGATCCGGAAATTCAAGATTTAATTCGCGCCAGTGCTGGCCTCAACCTCGCCCTCGACTATCTCCCCGGCTCCATCACCTTTGACCCGGTAGCGGGCAAATCCGAGGCGGATCTGGCCTCAGAAATTGTCTGGTTCGATGCTTTTGTGACTAACATCGATCGCACGCCGCGCAATGCAAATATGCTGGTATGGCACCGCCAGCTTTGGCTGATCGATCACGGTGCAGCTATGTACTTCCATCATACTTGGAAAGATTATCTCTCCCGCAGTCGCGATCGTTTTCCCGCCATCAAAGACCACGTTTTGCTGCGCTTTGCTAGCACCCTCGAAGCGGCAGATTTAAAAATGACTCAGATGCTAACAGCGGACATCATTCGCAGCATCGTTAAACTGATTCCTGATAGTTGGCTGGTAGCAGGTTCTCCCTTCAGCGACAGCAATAAACATCGCGATGCTTATACCGAGTACCTGCTAAACCGGTTAGAATCACCACATATTTTTTTGGAGGAAGCGATTAGTGCCCGATCGATGTCTGTATGATTATGCGATTATCCGCGTCGTTCCCAAAGTCGAGCGCGAAGAGTTTGTCAACGTCGGCGCCATTGTTTCTTGCGGTGCAAAAAAATTCCTCGAAGCCCGCATCGAAATTGACGAACAGCGCTTGATGGCGATCGACTCAACCTTGGATCTGGAACTGATTCGCAACCACCTAGCGGTCATTCCCGTCATTTGTGCGGGCGGCAAAGAATCTGGCGCGATCGGTCAACTTCCCCACCGAGAGCGCTTTCACTGGCTCGTAGCGCCCCGCAGCACGATCGTTCAGACATCGCGGGTACACACTGGTTTTTGCGAAAATCTACCGGGCGCGATCGAACATTTGCTCAATACAATGGTGCGATAGTTTCGCAAGGTAAAAAAATGATCCAAATTGAACAAACAAATATGACCTTCCCACTCTGGGGTTTAGTAATTTTCATCCTGTGGACGATCGCAGTTGTAGTCATGCTGCTGACAGTCAGGATTCGACATCTATCTGTCGGCGGTTCTCCCAAAGATTTCGGCACACCAAACGATCAAAGTTTGCTGTGGCGGCTATTTCGAGTACAATCCAACTTAGTAGAAAACCTGCCTTTGTATTTGGGAGTGGTTTTTCTACTAACAGTTAGGAGTGTTTCGGGAACAGCCGTAAACGCGCTGATTGTAACCTACATCGTATTTCGGTTAATCCACTCAATAATTCACATTGCCGGCCTCGATCCAAAATTTCGGATTGTGAGTTTAGCAATTCAGTTAAGCTGTTTAGTCGCCTTAACTATTATGGCAGTTTTGTAGTTGATGACTTACACAACGATCGCATATATTATAGGGTGCGTCAAGCCCAAAATCTAATTTTTTCGTACACAGCCTAAGTCTGACGCACCTGATACATCAAAATTTATGAACAGAATATTTCGCGAGATCGCTCTGATTGTAATCGTATTAAGCTGCATTACTACTGTTTTAATTCAGCCATCCCAATCGGCCTTAACCGCACCAACTTCAGCGCAGCAATCTCCGCACCGACAAGGAGATGTCGCTCAAACAATCAATTTTGCACGGCATTTTCAAGAGCTGGGAGTGGAAGGCTCGATCGCCATTTATGACTTGAATAGCGATCGGCTTTACCAACACAACCCGCAACGCAACAGCACAGATTTTTTACCCGCATCTACATTTAAAATCCTCAACTCCCTGATTTCCTTAGAAACAGGCGTAATTTCCAATGAACTTGCAATTCTAACTTGGGATGGAATTCAAAGGCAAATTCCCGCCTGGAATCGAGACTTGAATATGAGAGAAGCCATCAAACTTTCCGCCGTCTGGTTTTACCAAGTTCTCGCGCGTCGAGTTGGACACGAACAAATGCAAAAATGGGTAGCCAAAGCCGATTATGGCAACCAAAACATTGGAAAAAAAGATGATATTGATAAATTTTGGTTAGAAGGAGAACTGCGAATCACACCCAACCAGCAAATTCAATTTTTGCGCCGTCTCCACAAAAACGACTTACCCTTTTCCGAGCGATCGCTCTCTCTAGTTAAAGATATCATGATTGTCGAACAAACTCCCGATTACACAATCAGGGCAAAAACAGGATGGGCGGGATTTGGAGAAAAAATAAAGGCTCAAATCGGCTGGTATGTTGGTTATTTAGAGCAGAATAAAAATGCTTACTTTTTTGCCACAAACATTGACATTCGCAGTACAAACGATGGAGCAGCTAGAATCGAGTTAACGCGCCACTGCTTGAAGGATATCGGGCTGCTGTAAATGCGTTATAGCGGTTCTCAAGCGTGGTGAAATATGCCCTATGCCCTATGCCCTATGCCCTATGCCCTATGCCCTATGCCGTTCGCGTACCTAATATAAGAGCTTGAAAGGCTATATCTTGAAAAACATCTGCGTGTATCTGTGTTAATCTGCCTCGATCTGCGGTTTCCCCATCCCTCAAAAAATCACGCAATAAGTTTACCAATTACCAATTACCTTTTTCCCAACCTTACCAAAACTCAAAATCTTTTTAATACTTAACAATTTATTTGGCGAAATGCAGGGGACAACTGCTGTATAAAAAGGCTAAGCTAGTTGCAAGCTTCAACTTCCAAGCTAGAGATTCGTCGGAGCAAATTTTACTCGCCTTTAAAATATGGCAAAAGAATTAGCAATAGACACTCGCGGACTTACCAAACAATTCGATCGCCATATTGCCGTCAATGACATCGATTTGCAAGTCGCCGCCGGAGAAATCTGCGGGCTAATCGGCCCTAACGGTGCCGGCAAAACTACCTTGCTGCGAATGTTGGCCTCCGCTGAAGAACCGACTACAGGGGAAATTTACATCAACGGCTGTCGCTTATTGCGCGATCGATCTAACCGCACTCTCAAACAGCACATCGGCTTTCTTCCCGATGATTTTCCCCTTTACGACGACCTGACTGTGTGGGATTATTTAGATTACTTTGCTCGACTCTACAACTTGCGGCAACCCCGTCGCCGAGAACGCATCTATGCAGTTTTAGAACTCGTGCAATTAACAAACAAGCGCAACAGCTTAATTTCCACTCTGTCGCGGGGGATGAAACAGCGGCTGAGTTTGGGGCGAACTATTATTCACGAACCGCTGTTGCTGCTGTTAGACGAACCAGTTTCGGGTTTAGATCCGATCGCGCGATCGCAATTTCGCGAAATTATCAAAGCTGTGCAACAAGCCGGCATGACCGTAGTCATATCATCCCACGTTCTCAGCGATTTAGCCGAACTTTGCACCTGGGTGGGGATTATGGAACTCGGTTATCTTGTCGAAAGCGCCCCTTTGCAAGAACTTTACAAACGCCTCGGAAAACAGCAAATTTTCATGGCAACTTTGGGCGATTTAGCAGCGCTGACATCGGAACTCAAAAACTTTCCTTGGCTAGAAAGTTGGGAAATATTGCCGGAAACTCAGCAGGTGTGCGCTCATTTTTCGGGAAGCCGGGAAGATGCAGCGAATTTATTGCGATCGCTCGTCAATGCTAACATTCCCCTCACGGAATTTCACTGCACTCAAGAAAACCTAGAAACCATCTTCCTGAAGATGGGACACAAACAAGCATCTTGACAGTTGACAGTTGTCAGTTGACAGTTGAGGGCGGCTTTTTCAATCACAACTCAAAACAATTACCTATGATTCTCAACATACTAGACACAATCGGTAACTGGAATTCCCAGTTATTCCGAGAACTCAAAGGCCGGCTGAAAATAGGCAAAATTGCGATCGTCAGCTTCCTTTCCCTCAGCAGTCAACTGGTGCTGTTCTTATTTTGGAGTGCCCAGATACCCGTTGTCTCTCCTGTTGCTGAGGGCAATTATCCCACTCATAACCCATTCTGCGCTGGACTTGATGGTAATCCCAAAGGTTATGAAACCCAATGTATCCAAGATGCGGCAGGAAATTTCATCATTAACTGGCCGTCTTGGTGGTTACAAATATTCGTTTGGCTGAGCATATGTAGCGCGATCGTGCTATTAGTAGTAGGCACTTATATGCTCGTGAGCGACGTAGACCAAGAGGAACGCCGAGGCACACTCAACTTTATTCGCCTCAGTCCCCAGTCTGCCACCCAAATTTTGATCGGCAAAATTCTCGGTGTCCCAATTTTACTGTATCTCGCCGGAATTCTGGCTGTACCGCTGCACATCTACAGCGGATTAAGCGCTCACATACCTCTGCATCATATTTTATGTTTCGACATAGCAATGGCAGCTAGCTGTGCTTTAATCTACAGCGGCGCGATGCTATTTGGCTTAACAACCAGTTGGTTGGGAGGGTTTCAACCTTGGTTGGCTAGCGCTGCGGTTTTGACTTTTATTACTACAGCTTTTAATGTACCGTATGTCGGCAATGCTGCTGATTTGCTAACATTTTTGTCTCCGGCTACTGTCCTCAAACAGGTAATTTATCAAGTTAATCCGTCATCCGATTATAACCTTGGTTGGTTAATTAAAAAAATCAACAATCTCGAATGGTTTCATTTCCCAGTTGGCGAAAATATTTTGGCTTGTACCGCCTTATCTTTATTGATTGCTGCGGTTGCAACCTACTGGATGTGGCAGGGATGGCAACGTCGCTTTCCCAACCCGCTCGCCACTGTTTTGAGTAAGAAGCAAAGTTATTTGCTGGTGATTTGCTATCAGTCAATAATTTTAGGATTTGCACTTCAATCAAATAGGTACGGAATTAACAGTTTCACCTGTTTGTTGATTCCAAATTTGATGGTGTTTTTAGCTTTGATTGCGGCTTTAACGCCGGAAAGACAAGCTTTGTACGATTGGGCAAGATATCGCCAACAAATCGTTCCTAGCAGTCGTAAATTGTGGCGCAGATATCCGATACTCGATTTAATTGGGAGCGAAAAAAGTCCGGCATCATTGGCAATGGCAATCAATCTGATCGGTTCAACACTGATTTTAACACCTTTCCTAATGATGAATGAAAACGCTTTTCCCGCCACCATCGCCTTCATAAATCTCATCCTAATTTACAGCGCCCTCACCCAGCTATTCCTATTTGCAAAAATCAAAAACCAGGAAATTTGGGCAGCCTGTACAGTCGGAGGCGCTATCATTTTGCCGCCAATTATTTTATCTATGCTTTCCCTCACTCCAGAAAAAGCTCCTTTCATTTGGGTATTTTCAGTCTTTGGGGGCTCGATTCTGAGCGCGTCAGCACATACCATTTTTCTCTCGATACTTGGTCAGTGGACTGTCTTGGTGCTGTTGAACTTGCGATTGAGGTGGCAACTCCAAATCGCAGGCGAATCAGCCTCTAAAGCGCTTCTGAAGGCTTGAAAAGGAGAGAATTAAGCCCGCCCCGATCGCCAATCGTAATCGGTGGGCATTCCTGACCTCAAAAACCCGGTTTCTTTGAAATTTATAGTCAACAAATGTAAAACTCGTAGAAACCGGGTTTGTAGCTATCTTGGGATCAGCAATTAAACTCTCCGAAGTCTTGTTAACTTTGTTGATTTAAAAATCTAATATTTCTCTAATAACACTCTTTAAATCTGCATCAGCCGGACGTTTGGCAAACTGCTCATGACTGTAAATCCAAACGAGTTTAATCGTGCAAGTAGTTGCGTCAACCAAGTACATTAGTCTAATCTGTCCCGAAGCTCCTTTAGCAATCCTAAAATCCAGCTTGTGAAATGTCCATTCTTCTGGTAACTTAATTTTTCCAGGTAAAGGCTCATTACGGGAATTGTTTGGATACTGGTCATCAATTAATTCTTCTATAACTTTTGAAATCAGTTCAACAAAGCTAGAGCCGTGAATTTTCGCAAGTTTTTTAAAGGAACGCTTAAAATTGTCGGAAGCTTCAATCGAGAAGGGAGTTGAGCCAGTCATGGACTTCTCCTTTTTTAATACGATTTGATGATTCCGAATCTAAAGTATCCTTCAAAACTTCAGACATTGCTAGTTCGTATGCGGGGTGCTTGCGCTCTATCAAATCGAGCTTTTGATAACCCAATCCTTTCATGTCTTCGAGAAGAATTGGCTCCGTTGAACTTGCTTGGGGAAGTAGACCTTTACGAGCTTTTTTCCAAGGGAATTCACCGTGAGTCATATTGCTTAATCCATAAGCATGATAACCACCGAAATATCCCCAGATTTCTTCTAAAAGCTCTTGCTTATCAGAGGGAAGCTGCAATAATGATTCTTTGTTAGGAATAGGTAGCTGGCTAGCTTCAAACTCGCTGTAAAATCTATAAGCAGGAGGACAAACAGGGCCGTAACGCCATGCTTGGATTTCTTCTCCAAAGAATGGCTCATCATAGAGTGCCAAATGCAAGCTTTGTGCGTAATACAGCAGCTTTTGAAGCTTCATATTAGTCATGTCAGCTTCTATACCATCTTCATAAGCTCTGATAATGAAGTAGCGAGCCAAATTGAGACAGTCGATCATAGCTCTGACCCTCAGCCTAGAACATATACTTTTAGATCGCCAGATTGGCAGCCGATCAATACATACTATTATAATTGAAACTGAGGCTCTAGAGCAATCTCAAATCTGCCGATCGCACAAATGTAAATTCGATCGCCCATTCCAATCGCGATCGGGCTGTTTGTCACTAACTATACTTGCGGCCGCGCCACTGAGTAGGCTGATTCAAGGCAGAAATCAGAATTCGCACAAAGGCCAGCGGATCGGCCAAAGGTGACAGCCAAAACAGCCATTTACCCGACGCCTGAGTTGTATCGTAAGAAGGAGCGATCGCCAAACACAAAGCCGATCGCACCGCCACCAAAAATACATTCAATCCCCACAGCCAAAACTGCGGAAACGCGCCCACAGCAGGCACTGAACCAGACAACAAATACCACAGGACGATCGGCACCGGCAAACCTTGAACCGCCAACAACAGCCACAAATCGCCCCAAATTTGACCGCTAGAAGCAGCATCTTTCAAATCGAGCGATCGTCCCCACTCGTTCCAAGTCTCGATCGCCCCCTCATACATCCGCACCTTCAACACCTTCGCCCCGTCCAAAAAACCCACCTTAAAGCCCTGAGCCGCAGCATAGCGAGCCAAAGTCACATCATCGCAAAAAGAACCTTTTGCCACCTCATAGCCCCCTAAAGCCACCAAAACCTCGCGCTTGCAGAGGAAACACTGACCGTTTGCCATCACCCGTTCCGGCACATCTCCGCCAGTCCCCGTCGGCCCGAAGCGATACACCAAAGTCATTAACAAAGCCGGTTGCAGCCACAACTCGCCCGGATACTTGAGGATAAACTGCGGCGATAGCGAAATCAAATCATAATTTCCAGCAGCAGCCGTTTTCAGCAAACTCGCGATCAAACCCGGATGCGGCTGAGTATCCGCATCTATCCCCAAAATCCACTCGCACTTCTCGGAACTTGCCAAAAAACCCCAATTCAGCGCCCAGGGACGACCAACCCAGCCCGCCGGTAGCGGATCGTCGTTAATCAAGCGAAACCGGGGGTCTTTTTCGGCGGCAGCTTTGACTAAATCTCCGGTTCCATCTACCGAATAACTGTCAACTACAATTACTTCTCGCAGCTCGTAACTTTGGCGGCTCAATCCTTCCAAACAAGGCGCAATTCTCTCTGCTTCGTTCAAAGTCGGCACCACCGCCGTACAAGCACCCTGCAACTCCAGCGTTGGCGAATCGGGTTCTAGGGGCGGGATGCGCGATGGGCCTTTAATCAATCGCGACATTAAAATGGCGGCGGCGGGTAATTGCAGCAGCAGGAGTGCGACAGGGATGATGCTTGTCAGGAGATTTGCGAGGTGGTTGGGGGCGATCGGGGAAATCAATTTAAAAAATTTAAAAAATTTTTGACTTCAAATATCTTACAGGAATTTGGCGCGAAAATATGGGTCCAGCCGATTGATTAAGCTGATGGTTAGGAAATTAAAGATATTTGCGATCGATCGCCAGCCACGAACAAACAGAGCACCATTTGTATTCAGGAGTCGATGATGATACAAGTTCACAAGCGAAAACTCACCTTTCAATAGTACCTGCCAGAGAAACCGAATTAACGTTGATGAGTCCACTGCCGCTCTGCGAATCTTAGCGCACTGTCTAAACCATAGTCAATTGCGCCAATGATTAAAATGACCGCATCAGTTCTGAATAAAACAGGCGATCGCTTTACCAATTTCTGTTGCTTTAGGAACTTCGATCGACTTACCTGTCTTGACATCAGAGATCAAGCCATAGACCGGAATTTCCTTGGGTACGATGGAGCATCAAGCGTGCAAGCTTGATGCTCCCCTTTAAACCAATTATTTCTGATAAATAACTGCATTTCACAGTCGAAATGATGAATTACAAACCATTCTTTTGTACCCACCAGCTTGTAACACTGTCTATTTTTTACCAGACCAAAACGCTTGATTTTTTATTAACTTGATGACCCAGACTCGCCTTCGTGCTTAATTCAATTTACCTCAACAAAGGCGGTTAAGGAGTCTGTATCTTTTTTGATGTTACCGCTGGTTTTATAGTTTGTCAATCTCTAATAATGTGATGTCAAATTTCTCTGGTTTGTCTAAAATGTATGGGTAATTTCCGTCCTGGACAAAGCACCCAGTGGAAGAGACTACAACAACGTCTGTGCCAAAACTTGCGCCTGTCCGCGCAATTCTGGAACCGCGATAGTTTCCCACAAGTTCCCTTTGCGCGGGGTTCCCAGAGTATAAATTAGAGTTGAAACCTTACCGTCTACATCCAATACTGCACCGTGAGAGACCGTATCCAGTCCCAAACCGATCGCATTAGGGCGAATCAATCCCTGCGCGAGCAAATTGGCAATCAGGGCATGGGGCGATCGACGATAATCGGTTGCTATCCCTGTACAATTCACCACACGGCGGACGTGCAAGACAGCGTTAGTTTTCGTTTTGCGATCGCCAACAGTGACAGCCACAACGTTATCCAATGCTTGACAATCCCGAATCCGCCCCGCAGAAACCTGAAGCTGACCAGAACACACGATCGTGTCCACAGCATCAGCAACTTGACCGGCAATGCGGTGACGGTGTACGTCCCAGTAGGGTGTGACATGGCGCAAAAAGCGCTGCTGTTCGACAGTCGGTAGCTGCTGCCAAAGTTGTTGGGTGATGGGACGCACCGAATCAATCACCGAGCGCCAGTCGTAGCCCTGGACAACAGCAGCTTTTACTTCTTCACGAACCCGACGCACTAAGCCTCGAATCGTTCGCGGTGCCGTTTCTGGAGTCAAAAAAGCGGGGTAAGGTTTAGTCGCTTGATGCCGTTGAGGAAACAATCCCCGTCGAGAAATAGCATAAATTTTGCCCTGATGCCCTCGTTCATGGAGAGACAAAACCATATCGATCATTGTCAAGCCGGTGCCAATCAGCAACACAGAGGCATCGGGATCGAGATTGTCCAGCGCATCGGTTGACCAAGCATTCCGCAGGTAGCGTTGATTGTCGCCATCTAAGGGCTGGGCTATGGGGGGCGTAGAGGGCAAGTTCCCCAGTGCTAAAACTATTTGATCTGCCCAAAAATACTGATTACTACGAAGGGAGACGATCGCGCCTGTTTCCTGGGACTTCACCGCCACTACCTCATCCGTCAGTCGCTCTAGTTGAACATGACTAGGTGCTGAAGATCCCGCTTCCTCCAGAATTGACTGAATGTATAAACCATAGACCCTACGGGGAATGAAGGTGCTGGCGTTGACTTCACCGGGAAGGAATGCCGCTAACTCCTTGTGATTTTCTTGCAGCCAGCGCAGTAGATGGTCGGGCTCATCTGGAAATGCACTCATGTTGCCTGCGGGTACATTCAGTAAATGGCAGGTAGTATCTGTGCCGTAGGCAATGCCCCTGCCGATGTCAGGACTACGCTCAATCAGTTTAATGGTGAGGGGTTGGGTTGCAGTCTTTAATAGGTGGGCAGCCACCAGAGAACCACTAAAGCCACCGCCAATTATGGCGATCGTGGTTGAAGTATGGGCACTCAGAAAGTTAGGGTTCATATATCTTCAAGACTCTGGGAGCACCATTTTCGAGAATTTTCGGATTAACGGTAGCTGCATGGCGATCGCCACTTCACAACCCTGTTGCCTTTTAGGAATCCACAACATATAATACACTAAATCTATCGATTTACTGGAGTTAATAGCAAATCAAGGTAAATAATCGCAAACACGACTGTAAAAAGCAAGTCATCAGTACCTATGAATATTATTTAAGCAACTAGATAAGTCAGACAGCAAAAATCTGTAGAATCTGCTTGCATTTTTGAAGCCATCTGTGGAATAATAGCAGCTTGTTAGCCTTAACTACGGTATATCTGTCGGATTATCGTATTTTGCTTATCCATCGTGGTTAGCTCAGCTTTTGCATGGCTATTGTGTTGCTTGTTTTTCAATACTTTAAATTTAGGAAGGGACAGTGTTAACCCCATTAGTAGAACAACTTCCAGCTAGATTGAGGCATTATTTCAGCAAACTCAAGTATAGTTCTAGTAAGACCTTTACTTGGCTTTTTGCAGTTGGTTTCAGTTTGAGTTTGACCGTTTCGGCTTGTACTCCTACTCAGCCAACAAATACAACTACAGCCCCAACTTCTGCTGCCACATCGGTGGCAAGTTCTAACGCACAACAGAGCAATGTAATTCGGATCGGCTATCAAAAATATGGAACTCTAAGCATCCTTAAATCACGGGGAAGTTTAGAGAAGCGTTTAGCCTCCCAAAACACTTCTGTACAGTGGCTTCAATTTCCCGCCGGGCCTCAATTATTAGAAGCTTTAAATGCAGGCAGTATTGATTTTGGCCATACAGGGGAAGCTCCGCCTATTTTCGCACAAGCCGCTGGCGCACCCTTGGTATATGTTGCTAACGAGCCTCCTAATCCCAAAGGCGAAGCTATCTTAGTACCGAAAGATTCTCCCATTCAAGATGTGGCTGGATTGAAAGGCAAAAAAGTTGTATTTAATAAGGGTTCAAATGTGCAATATCTAGTGGTAGAAGCATTAAGAGCAGCCGGATTGAAATATAGCGACATTCAGCCTGTTTATTTGCCACCAGCAGATGCGCGGGCAGTCTTTGAACAAGGCAGTGTTGATGCTTGGGCGATTTGGGACCCGTTTTTTACAGTAGCGAAACGAGCTACAGGAGCTCGTGTTCTTAAGGATGGAGAAGGGCTGGTAGCTAATCGGGAATTCTATCTAGCTGCTAAACCTTTTAATGAGCAATATTCTGACCGGATTAAGGCAATTTTAGAGGAACTTCAAACAGTGGATGAATGGGCGGCATCTCAACCAACTGAGGTGGCAAAACTGCTGTCTCCTGAACTGGGTATTGACGTTCCCACTTTAGAGGAAATCTCACAAAGACGGCCTTATGGCGTACAGCAGATTACGGATGAAGTCGTTACTTATCAGCAAAAAGTTGCTGATACTTTCTTGGATTTGAAGCTGCTTCCCAAACAGGTCAAAATTAGCGAAGTAGCTCAGATAACTAAACAATAAATATCGATGAAGAATAAGGAAAATGGAATTATTTTGGTTTATCCCAACTCACGGAGACGGACGCTATTTAGCCACAGGAACTGGAGGGCGATCTTGCAGCTTATCCTACTTAAAACAAATCGCCCAAGCTGTTGACCATTTAGGATTTACTGGCGCTCTGCTTCCGACTGGGCGCTCTTGCGAGGACGCATGGGTAGTGGCTTCATCCTTAATGTCTGCCACAGAAAAAATGCGTTTTTTAGTAGCAATTCGTCCAGGATTAATGTCTCCTGGGGTAGCAGCACGGATGGCAGCAACTTTTGATAGATTATCTAACGGACGCTTGCTAATTAATGTTGTTACAGGTGGCGATCCGGTTGAATTAGCAGGAGATGGAGTGCATCTAAGTCACGATGCACGTTATGAATTGACAGATGAATTCTTGACAGTTTGGAGAGGGATGCTTGCAGGTAGCCACTCCATTAGCCTGCAAGATCGAGAAGTCAATTTTAGCGGTGAATATCTCCAAATCAACGGCGGAAAAGTTCTATTTCCACCTGTACAAAATCCCTATCCTCCCTTGTGGTTTGGCGGTTCGTCGCCAGTGGCACAACAAATTGCAGCTAAACATATTGATGTTTATCTTACTTGGGGAGAACCACCACAAGAAGTAGCCCAAAAGATTGAAACGGTGAAAAAATTAGCCGCACAACAGGGTAGAACTGTGCGGTTTGGGATTCGGCTTCATGTAATTGTACGGGAGACTGAGGGTGAAGCTTGGGATGATGCAAATCGATTGATTAAATATGTAGATGAGGATGCAATCGCAGCCGCCCAAAAAGCTTATGCCAGAATGGACTCGGAAGGGCAAAAGCGAATGACTGAACTGCACACAGGCAGCCGCGAATCTCTGGAAATTAGCCCCAATTTGTGGGCGGGAATTGGGTTAGTGAGAGGTGGTGCAGGTACTGCTTTAGTGGGAGATCCCGATATCGTTGCCACACGAATGTTGGAATATTCCGAATTAGGAATTGAAACATTCATTTTCTCTGGTTATCCCCACTTGGAAGAAGCTTATCGAGTGGCTGAATTGCTATTCCCCCGCTTGCCGCTAAAGAATCAACCAGTGACAAAGCAACCACAAATGTTTAGTCCTTTTGGCGAAATTGTTGCCAACGAAAAGTTTCCCACACAAAAACAAGTTGTTTCCCCAAGTGCATCATGAACAAGAAATGGCTCAAAAGTTCCTATTTTCAGCAGGTAATTCCTTGGATTGTACCGATTCTACTGATTGTTAGCTGGCAACTTTTAGTGCAGGTTGGTTGGCTTTCCACAAGGATTTTGCCAGCACCAACAGACGTTTTAGGCGCTGGGATTCGATTGGCAATTACTGGGGAACTGTTTCACCATATCGGCATTAGTTCTTGGCGTGCGCTGACTGGTTTCGTCGTCGGGGGAGGGATTGGTTTGGGGCTGGGGTTTCTCAATGGGCTTTTTCCCATCGCCGAAAAGCTGCTAGATACTTCTGTACAAATGGTTCGCAATATTCCCCACCTCGCCTTAATTCCTCTAGTAATTGTGTGGTTTGGAATTGGCGATCAAGCGCGATTATTTTTGGTGGCTTTGGGTGTATTTTTCCCAATGTATATCAATACATTTCACGGCATCCGCAGCGTCGATGCCGGATTGATTGAAATGGGAAAAGTGTATGGCTTGAGTGCCACGTCTCTTTTGTGGCAAATTATTCTACCGGGGGCCTTGCCTTCGATTTTGGTAGGCGTGCGATTTTCCTTGGGTATTATGTGGATCACGCTGATTGTCGCAGAAACAATTGCGGCGGACTCTGGTATTGGCTACATGGCGATGAATGCTCGCGAGTTTATGCAAACTGATGTGGTGGTGTTGAGCATTATCATGTATGCCTTGTTAGGTAAGTTTGCAGATGCGATCGCCAGGAAGTTAGAAGAGAAATGGCTGGCTTGGCATCCCAATTATCAGCCAGCTTAGCTATAAAAAAGGTAGGGGCCTTGTGGCCCGTGGTTCCCCCGATCGATCGGGGGTAGGCACGGGGACACTACCCCTAAAAATCTGTTTGGGGTAGGCACGGGGGTACTACCCCTACTTACTAGAAAAATTACATAACATCAATCCCTGCGTCTTCAGAGCGGGGATTTTTAATTACCTGGTTTCCAAACTACTTCTTTAACTTTGACCTGCTTAGGAATTAAGCCGAGTTCAAAAAAAGTATCGGCAATTTCCTGTTGCTCAGCAATCATATCAGCTTGCATCGGTTCAAATCCATAACTCCGCCGTCGGTTTACTACATCTAAGATAGAAACATCAATTTTCAAAATGGGAGCCAGGATTTTGGCTACTTCTGCGGGATTCGCATCAGCCCAAGTTGCTACTGCTTGAGTTTCTTCTCTAATTGCCTCAATGATTTTGAAATTAGGCTGAACAAATGACTTATTAGCTAAGTAAAAATCGCGGTTAGCTGCTAGTCCTTTACTATCTTTAACAACACGCACATCTATTTGTGCTTGAGCTGCTGCATAAAACGGGTCCCAAATCACCCAAGCATCTACTTTACCTTGTTGAAAGGCGGCTCTAGCATCGGCTGGTATCAGGTTGATCGGCTCAATTTCAGTCCATTTTATGCCTGCGGATTTCAGTGCTTTTGCTAAGAGATAATTGGCGCTTGAACCTTTGGTAAAAGCTATTTTCTTACCTCGTAAATCCTCAAGGGTTTGAATTGCGGAATTAGCAGGGACTAAAATACCTGAACTGCGGTCTTTGGGGGCGCTACCGCCAATGTAAACTAAAGGTGCGTTAGCAGCCTGCGCAAAGACTGGAGGAGCGTCTCCGGTGCGCCCAATGTCGATGCTACCAACGTTTAGTGCTTCCAGCATCGGGGGGCCTGACTGAAATTCTTTCCACTCAACGGATATGCCTAGAGGCTGCAACCGTTTCTCTAACCCGCCTCTAGCTTTGACTAGGGTGAAGGGGTCGAATTTCTGATGGCCGATGCGGACTACCTGAGCTTGAGTTGCTGCGGGGGAAGCGGTGGGACTTGCAGAGCTGGTAGGTGTGGGAGTATTGTTACAGGCGGCGATCGCCCAATTTAAGCTAATTCCCAAGAGAAATAGCGCTGCTAGGGAAAGGTGCGATCGCCATAACTTAGCCAGAAATGAGATCACTCTTTTGAGCATAAACAATCATATTGTTCGTTGCTGAATTTTCGCTCAGAGACTTCCAACTAATTCAAGTTTGCTACTGTGTAAGCTGCTGACAAACTCTTGTAATTGCTCTTGCAGTCTTTGTTCTGTTTCCTCTTCAAGTTCTACGCTGGTTTCGTCATACAGCAGATTCCATGTATGTGTGGTACACTAAATTCAGTATATCAGCATAAAAAATGAAAGCTTATTCGATCGAGTTTCGTGAAAAAATAGTTAAAACCTATGAACAAGGTGATACATCAATCAGGAAAGTAGCCCA
>JANYGO010000349.1 GCA_025362325.1 Cyanobacteriota bacterium
GTTGAGGCGATCGAACAACAGCAGCCGATTTTGTTTCCGCCGACGGCCCAAATGTGGCTGGCGCTGTATTTGATAGTTAATTGGGCCGCTAATTTGCTACCTTGGGTGAAGGTGACTCGCTGCGTATTTTTGTATCATTATATGGGCTGTTCCGTGTTTGCAGCCTTAGCGCTTGCTTGGTGGACTGACAGGTGGCTGCACAGCCCTCAAACTCGTCTCCGAGGGATGGGGGTAACAATTATTTTTCTGGTTTTGGGTGCTTTTATTTTCTGGATGCCTATCTATTTGGGACTGCCTTTGTCGCAGTTTGAATGGAAAATGCGGATGTGGCTGCCGTCTTGGGTTTAAGTTAGAATTGAGATGAAATGTTATGTCTAAAAAATTGGTAACAAACTCAGCCGAAATGGAGGCGATCGCCCGCGCACCCAATTTTGTTGAAATCCACCAAGAAATCCGCGACTTGATTATAGATTACGCGATCGCAGCGGCAATTCTGGGGCTCAACCCGCTGCCGGGAACTCGGACGCTGACGCTGCTGGCTGCGAGCGTGTTGCTGTTAAAAATGATGCGGGATATTGGGGAAAAATGGGGCTATCCTAAAGGTCAAGATGCGCTGGCGATCGCAGGCAATCTTTTCGGGGGTTTTGGTTCTTTTTTGGTAGCATTTATGGCTTGGGCCTCGATGCGTGGTGTCGGTGTTTTCGTGCCGTTTGCGGGGGGTTTTGCTGTGGCTGCGTCGCTGTTTGCGCTGACTTGGAGGGTGGGTCAGGCGACGCACCTTTATTATGCCAGCGGCCGTCAAATGGATGCAGCGCAACTCAGGCAAGTATTCAATGATTCTCAACCGGAAGGGGAAGCTTTGTTTAAGGGGAATGTTCGGGCGAACTCGTCGCCAGAGCAAGTACCAGAAAATTTGATTAAATCCCTGAGCGATGACTTGATAAATGGTAAAATAAGTCAAGCGGAGTTTGAGGGAAAAATTAAGGAACTTATTCGTTAATTTGCTCGGCACCTTGTGCGCAGCGAACCTACAGAATTGATATTTACAGTGAGTTTATGGCAAAGTATATCGGAGTAAAAATTACCCGCAGACAACTGTTGCTCGGAGGATTGGCAGCAGCGTCAGCAGCTACGGCAATACCTGAATATGGGCGCCGGAAAGCAAATAGCGATCGCCAGAAACAAGTTTTAGCTTTACTCGATGAAAAAGAAGCCGATAAGATTTTCCTAAAAACCTTAGCAGCGGATGGGGAAAAAATTAATGAAGCCCGGCAAATTCAAGCATCTGTCAAGCTATCTCCGCCGCCAATTCCCTACAATCGCGAGATTTCTCAACTGCTGATTCTGTGCAGCAAATTGGCAACGCAGCAGTACCTCAAAGGCAAAATAGAACCTAACTATGACGGTAACATCAAATCGTTGCCAGCTTACACGGCTAAGTTCAAAGACTACACTTTAGTTGCTACTATCAAAGGAGTAGAAGCTAACGTTTCCGAAAAAATTGAGGTAGATATTCCTGAGCCAGCAGCATCCTCAAATAGCCAAACCGATCCGATCGAGGAAAATGTAGATAATGCACAAAAAACTATTGAAGATACAGCT
This sequence comes from Cyanobacteriota bacterium, assembly GCA_025362325.1. GTDB lineage: Bacteria > Cyanobacteriota > Cyanobacteriia > Cyanobacteriales > Microcoleaceae > Microcoleus. Next base: position 1,603 of record JANYGO010000349.1, read on the forward strand.
AAGGAAGTAGTTAAAATCCAGAGGAAAATTCCGGTTTATTTTGGTTTTGTCCTCAGTTCAAAAAAACACAATATCATCATCTTTCGCGGCACGCAAAGAACAATTGAATGGGTACTGAATATCAATGCTATTTACCCTACTAAAACTAAGGTAGCCAGTCTGTCAGCGGGTACAATTCATCCTGGTTTCTCAAAGATATACAGCAATATTTCCGCTCAAACGCTGGAAATTGCCAAAAAGCTGAATCCGTCGGTTCCCTGCTACATATCGGGACACAGTTTGGGTGCTGCGATTGCTACCCTGGCTGCGATCGACATTGCGGTGAATGTTCCTCAGTTGAAAAAGCAGGTGCAGTTGTATACTTATGCTAGTCCTAGGGTGGGCGATCCAGTTTTTGCGAAGGAGCACAACCGATCGATACCCAACAGCTATCGAGTGGTAAATTTGGCTGATGCAATCACGCTTGTGCCTTTTACGGTGTTATTTAAAACTGAATACGTCCACGTCGGTGAACAGTGGGCTTTTTTGGCGCAAAATGGGGATGTGATGCCGAATCATGTGGTGGATACTTACAAAGGTGCGATCGACAAACAAGTCGAAACCAACAAACCCCGAAACTCCCCCAATTCCGGGTTAAAATAGCGAAAACAACAGTTCCGAGAATAGTCCGGGCGAATAGAATTCGCGCCTACACAAACAAAGTCCGCCGGACGCCGACTAAAGAAAAGAGATAAATGCCAACAATGTAAGCAAATAGTATAAAATGTAATTTTAAACAAATTTAATATTATATCTTACACAAAATGAGCTTTATTAATACTCTGATCTTGAGTCGGCGTCCGGCGGACATCGTTTGTGTAGCCCCGAATTCTATTCGGTGGGCTTTATTTGAGTCGGCGTCCGGCGGACTTTGTTTGTGTAACCCCGAATTCTATTCGGCGGGCTTTATTTGTGAAACAATGCGCTTTATTTGTGAAACAATGCACGATAAACTGGTTCCCCGCGTTTCAGAGTAGCAATTTCTCTCTCAGTCGCAACAGGTAGGGGATTTTCTGCTAACCATTCCCCACTATTTGCGCGTTTAAAACTAGGATCAGATGAAAAGCGATCGCACATTTCGATTTCTACTTCCTCAATATCCGATTGAATAAACACTTCGCCGCCAATCGCCAGATAAGTCGCCAACTCGCCGACTAATTCCTGCTGTACTACCCGCCGCTTGTGGTGCTTTTTCTTGAACCACGGATCGGGAAATTGAATGCTTACCCGCTGCAAAGTACCAGCGGGCAAAGTTTCTAAAATTGGCTTCAGAGAACTATTCGCATTGCAAAACAAATAGTGCAAATTTGTCAAGCCTTTTTCGTCCCGCCAAAGATTCGCCTCCTCAACCAGAGGTTCCCGAATTTCTAATCCGAGAAAATTCCAATCAGTTTGTACTTGCGCCATGTGCCACAAAAACCGTCCTCTGGCGCAGCCGATATCTAAATGCAGCGGCAAACTTGAGTCGGCATAGATTTTAGTCCAATCCGGGGCACTGGCGGATACTTGATATTTACGGCACAGCGGATTGACGTGTTCCCGAACTCTAACTCTTCCCAATTTTGATGTCTCCTGAATGTAATTGTTAACCCCTGAGCTCGGCAGATTAACGCGGATTAACGTAGATGAATTTAGAAATAAAAAATCGCAGTGTTATGATTTTTCATTTCTAATTATTGTATCAAGCTTCTGGTTCAATGCCTGCCGCCTTTAATTGTGCGGAAAGTCGATCGACTCGCTGCCTTTCCTTTTCCACCATCTCTGCTCCCCACAATAACATCTGTCCGCTTTCATCCCACCAGCGCAACCAATATCCGGTTCTTTCCGCCTTTGTTCCCTGCCAAACACCCAGAAATAGCCCAACTCCCGGAATCCAATAACGATTGTTTGCATCGGGTTGCTGTTTTTTATAGTCTGCTGGTGAATTCAAATGATGTACTTTTAAAGCTCCGGTCGCAGGTTGAAAAATTACATAGATTGGAGCTTCCAATATTTGTTCATAAAAATGCCATTTTCCGGGGATATAAGTTTGTTTGGCAGAATATTCATCCTGATAACGAGGAGGATTATCTGGCAAAAACTCCATGACAATTGCCGGAATGTCTCCTTCTAGGTTGGGGGTATAACTGCGGCGAATTTCTCGCTCTGGAAGGGGCTGTACGTTTGTGGCATAAAACAGATCGGGAGTTTTTATAACTAGCTTATCGTTGAAAGTTACACAAATCGCCAGATGAGACGCAACTAATGTTCCCTCCAAAATTAGCCCCGCAATTTCTAAGCTTTCCCGTAAGGCGGCGGCCAGCAAAGGCTGGTCGATATCTTGCAGGGGTTGCTCGTCTAAAATGAAATTTTTTGGCAATTTTTCCCAGGATATTTTGAATTGCATTGGATTGAATGTCATGGTATTTTACCTCTTAGTGAGAATGCGGTGAAACTGCTGAAACTAATTTTCGATCGAATAGCATCGCCTATTTTTTAAGCTTCTGGTTCAATGCCTAATGCTCTTAATTGTGCGGCTAATATGGACGATCGTTCTCGTTCTTGTTCGGCTTGCTGTTGAGCGATCGTCCTTTCCTCTCTTTCCCTTTCCACCATCTCTGCGCCCCACAACAACATCTGTCCGCTTTCATCCCACCAGCGCAACCAATATCCTGTTCTTTCGGCCTTTGTGCCGTACCAAACACCCAGAAACAAGCCAACTCCTGCAATCCAATAACGATTGTTTGCATCCGGCTGCTGTGCTTCATATTTTCTTGATGAATTCAACCGATTAACTTCTAGCAATCCTACCACAGGCTTAAAAATACCATAGATGGGCACTCGCAGTATTTGCTCGTAAAAAAACCATTTTCCCGGTGGAAAATCTGGTTTAGTTGAATATTCATCGCTGGGCGTAGCTGATAAAAATTCCAGCGCGATATCAGGAATTTCTCCCTCTAAGCTTGGGGTGTAACTGCGGCGAATTTCCGCAGCGGGAAGCGGCTGCACGTTGCGGGCATAAAACCAATCTGGCGCTTTAATAGCTAGCTTGCCCTCTACTGTGGCGCACACAGCCATGTTTGAGGCAACTAAGATACCCTGTAAGATTAGTCCTGCGATTTCTAGGATTTCGCGCAAGGCGGCGGCGAGCAGGGGTTGGTCGATATTCTCCACTGGTTCCTCGTCTAAAATGAAATCGTCTGGCAATCTTTCCCAGGTAATTTTTAAGTCGGCGGTTGTACTTACTGTCACGATATTTTACCTCTTACTGAGACTGCTATTAAGTAGATGGGTACAAATAAACATTAGATGGAGAGGGCGGGTTTTGCCTTCATAAACTGGCTTGGATCATAGATTCTTAGCTAAACCCGCCCCTACAATATACTATTGTTTTTTCGCAATGACATATTTACTAAGACTGCTGGAGTGCGGTTTGCAATACTTGCTTATGAAAGAGCGATCGCCCTACAATAAATTTTATCCTTTCTGGCGATAGTGCGTCGCCGTTGGCGTAGTGTTCGATCCAGGTTTTGCTGATTAAATACGGATCTTCGGGCAATTCTGATAATAAATATCCCGGCATTTCTAACTCGTCCATCAATTGAGTGACTTTGGGATCGTAGCTGAGGGCAAAACAGCGGCATTCTTCGGATGCTGCCATAATTAAACTGTGGTAGCGCATCCCGATCGCCATTTCGACTCCCCGGAACACTCCTTTCAATTTCCTCGGATCGTCTAAACTGAGGATGCGGCTAGTTTTGGGCAGCGCTTCGTGTAAATGTTTGGCAATTTCTAAGTCGTGAGAAGCTTGGAAAGGCAGCAGCAAAATCAAGGTCCGAGTTGCTTTTTGAAAGTCAATTAAAGCTTGAGTTAAGATTGACAAACGCGCGGGTGTTAGTGTAGGGTGCGATCGCAAACAAACCGCAACTCTGGGCGCCGGCAAATCCCACAAACCTGAGACGGGCGCATTTTCTAAAGCCCACACGGGATCGGGCGCTAAAGTAAAGGGAATTTGCCAATCTGCAAGTAAGGTAGCTGAGCCTTTATCGCGCACGCTGACGGCGGTGCATCCAGCAAAACAGCGCTGAGATAACTTGCGAGTCATTTCGCGTTTTAAAGGGCCAATTCCCTGGGCCCAAGCAACAGTTTTTAAGCCCATCTGCTGCGCTAATCCCATCAAACCGCCATAATAGAAAGGGCTGACAAGGCTGGTAGCGTCTTGGATTAAGCTACCGCCGCCCCAGATGAGCGCGTCGGAGGTGCGGAGGGCTTCGATAACTTGAAACGCATTCATACGATCGCGCGCAGCTACCCCGTACCGCTGATTTGTCTCGACAGGATTGCCAGACAGGACGATCGGCGTCACCCCATCTGGTAACATTTGCAGTAGCGATGCCAACAGCGCCTCGTCGCCGCCGTTGCCTTTACCGTAATAGCCGCACAAAATTGCTCGCATTTCTACTCTTTTCTTGGTTTACTATGGAATCTAACTATTACAATATCGAATTGTTGTTACTGAAATATGATTTTAACATTGAGCGGTTAACAGTTAGCATTTAAGGGTTAACAGTTAACACTTTTCAACAAGTAAATACATCTTTTTTCTGCTTTTTTCCCGCTTATTTTACCTACAAAAAATGCACGCTTTGTCAATTCCTACCTGGATTATTCATGTCTCTAGCGTCGTCGAGTGGATTGCCGCCATCTGGTTAATTTGGACTTACGGCGAAGTCACTCAAAACCGAGCTTGGTGGGCTCTTTCCGCCGGAATGCTCCCCGCCCTCGTCAGCGCTATGTGCGCCTGTACGTGGCACTATTTTGACAACTCCCCAGCCCTAGAATGGATTGTTACTCTGCAAGCGGCGATGACTCTCATCGGTAATTTTACTCTGTGGGCGGCGGCTTGGTGGATTTGGCGATCGGCTCAACCAGCAGAGAAAATTAAAGATTAAAAAATGGATAAAACCATGAAAAATAGTATTATTTGGGCAACATTTACGGCGAGTTCACTTTTGTTAGCAGCCGGATTTTTGCTTCCCAGCCAAGCCAGCAACAACCGAGTACAAATCGCCCAACAGCCTAACTGCAAAAGTCCTCAAACTACGCTAGAGATGAATATGTGTTCCACTCAAGAGTTCAAAGCAGCAGACAGCAAGCTCAATCAATTATATCAGCAACTTCTGCCAAAAATCAACAGTAAACAGCAGCAGAGATTGACGGCGGCACAGCGTACTTGGATAAAATTCAGAGATGAAACTTGTGATTATGAAGCAGGGCACTTTGAAGGGGGTACTTTGGCTGCTCCTACCTACGTTTATTGCAAAGCCCGAGTGACGCAAGAGCGCGTTAAAGATTTGGAGGGTTATTTGAAAGAAGCAAGTTTGTGAAAGTGCGATCGCGATCGACAATAATTTACCCCTCCAATCATCAATACCGCAGCAAACTCATCTTTTGTGGTGTCAGACCCCTCAGCCCAAATTAGCTTAAAAGTGATAACAAGCTTTATTTTTTTATTTGATCTTTCCCCAGGCCAATGGTGTAGAATCTAAAGTCTCAAATCTTATATTTTAAATCCCTATGTCCTTCGTTGGTTTGCACATTCACAGCGATTACAGCCTGCTGGACGGAGCCTCTCAGCTACAGCAGCTCGCAGAACGGGCGGTGGAATTGGGGATGCCCGCGATCGCCCTGACAGACCACGGAGTGATGTATGGGGCGATCGAACTCATCAAAGTTTGCCGAAATAAAAACATCAAGCCCATAATTGGCAACGAAATGTACGTCGTCAACGGCGACATCGAAGTCAAAGTTCGAGGTAGAAGAAAATACCATCAAGTTGTCTTAGCCAAAAATACCCAAGGCTATAAAAACCTCGTCAAACTCACCACAATTTCCCATTTAAAGGGAATGCCAGAACGAGGTATTTTTGCCCGCCCCTGCATCAACAAAGACCTACTAAAACAATACTCCGAAGGTTTAATTGTCACCAGTGCTTGTTTGGGCGGCGAAGTTCCCCAAATGATTCTGCAAAACAAACTCGATACTGCCCGCGAAGTTGCTAAGGAGTATAAAGAAGTATTTGGGGATGACTACTATTTAGAAATTCAAGACCACGGTTCCCAAGAAGACCGGATTGTTAATGTGGAAATCGTCAAAATAGCCCGCGAACTCAACATTAAAATAGTTGCCACCAACGATTCTCACTATATTTCTTGCAACGACGTAGAAGCCCACGATGCTTTGCTTTGCATCAACACCAACAAACAGATTGAAGAAGAAAAGCGGATGCGCTACAGCGGCACTGAATATTTAAAATCCGCTGACGAGATGGCGCAACTGTTTCGAGACCATTTGGACGACGAAACCATCAAAGAGGCGATCGAAACCACCCTAGAAGTAGCAAACAAAGTATCAAGATACGAGCTAACAGGAGAAGCTCGGATTCCCACAATTCCCATTCCCCCAGAACATACCGCCGATACCTATGTAGAAGAAATATCTTGGGTAGGACTATTAGAACGCCTCAAAAGCCGCACCAGAAACGAAATCCCCCCAGTCTACAAACAAAGACTAGAATATGAGCTAAAAATGATTCAGCAGATGGGTTTTTCTGAATATTTTTTAGTAGTTTGGGACTACATGAAATATGCTAGAGACAACAATATTCCCGTCGGGCCAGGACGTGGTTCTGCGGCAGGTTCTTTAGTTGCTTACGTCCTCAACATTACCAACATAGACCCCGTACACCACGGATTGCTGTTCGAGAGATTTCTCAATCCCGAACGTAAATCTATGCCAGATATCGATAGCGATTTTTGCATAGAAAGACGCGACGATATGATTAAATATGTCACCCAAAAATATGGTACAGACCGCGTTGCACAAATTATTACTTTCAACAGAATGACATCAAAAGCTGTCTTGAAAGATGTTGCCAGAGTTTTAGGTATTCCCTACAAAAAAGCGGACGAAATGGCAAAAATGATTCCCGTATCGCGGGGGAAACCGGAAAAACTCAAAGTGATGATTTCCAATGGAACACCGGCACAGGAATTTAAAGACAACTACGAAAATACAATTTGCATAAATGCAGAAACTGGCACCGAAGTTCCAGTGCGTCAGTGGATTGACATGGCAATTCGCATTGAAGGAACTAACAAAACCTATGGCGTTCACGCCGCCGGTGTGGTCATTTCTTCCCAACCCCTTGATGAAATTGTACCCTTGCAAAAGAATAATGAAGGTGCTGTAATCACCCAATATTTCATGGAAGACTTGGAATTTTTGGGGTTGCTGAAGATGGATTTTTTGGGACTTAAAAATTTAACAACTCTCCAAAAAACAGTCGAATATGTTAAGCAGACGCAAGATATAACTATCGATGCCGAAGCCTTACCTTCTGATATAGAACGCAGAGCTCAAGAGACATTTACTAGGAACAACAAGTTGCCCGGTGATGTAGCAAAAACTTATCAACTATTAGAAAAAGGAGATTTGGAAGGTATTTTTCAGCTAGAATCTTCGGGGATGCTGGATGTAGTAAAAAAAATTAAACCTTCCTGTCTGGATGATATTTCTTCTATTCTGGCGCTTTATCGCCCCGGCCCGCTGGATGCTGGTTTGATTCCACAATTTATCGATCGCAAACACGGTAGAGAGGTGGTTAAATATGACCATCCGCTGTTAGAACCAATTTTAAAAGAGACCTATGGAACGCTTTGTTTCCAAGAGCAAATTATGCGGATGGCTCAAGATTTGGCGGGCTATTCTTTAGGTCAAGCTGACTTGCTGCGTCGCGCAATGGGCAAGAAGAAGGCTGATGAAATGCAGAAGCAAAAGGAAACATTTATTGATGGGGCAACTAAGAATGGTGTCACTCAAAGAATTGCCGAAGAGTTGTTCGGGCAAATGCTACAATTCGCAGAATATTGCTTGAGCTATGACACGCAGATATTGACGGTGGAATATGGCCCTATGGCTATTGGTAAAATTGTTGAGGAAGAAATTGAGTGTACTGTTTATAGTGTTGATAATAATGGTCATATTTATACACAGCCAATTGTACAGTGGCATCGCCGGGGAATGCAGGAGGTTTTCGAGTATTCCCTGGAAGATGGCTCGATAATTCGCGCCACAAAAGATCACAAGTTTATGACTGCTGACAGTCAAATGCTGCCCATTGATGAAATCTTTGAAAAAGGATTAGAATTAAAAAAAATTAACACCCCCTCAGATATATAAAATGTATCTAGACTATCGTCAACTAAAATCGGAACACAAGCAAAAAATTATTTCTGCTTTTAATGATGGTATGGAATGCCGAGAAATTCCTAACTACCTTGGTGTGAGTGAGAGAGCGGTTTCAAGGGTTTTAAAAGAAGCTGATATTAATACTAAGCGGCGAAACCGCTATTCTTTAAATGAAAGCTATTTTGATGTAATTGACTCTCAAGCTAAATCCTATTTATTAGGATTGATAGCTGCTGATGGCTGCGCTACTCACACTAATTATGTAGCTTTTGAATCTATTGACAAAGAACTCACAGAAATGCTCAGCGTAGAGCTACAATATTCTGGTGAGATTAGAGTTGTTCAGCCTCAAAATTATGCTCCTCACTACCGAATAAATTTTTATTCTGAAAAACTGGCAAGCTCTTTACACGCCTACGGCATCATACCAGGAAGGACTTTTTCAGGAGTTACTTATTTCCCTAACTCACAATATTTAGCATCTTATGTGTTAGGCTAGTTTGACGGTGACGGTTGTGCTTATGCAAACAAAGGTAGAAGTGGCGGTTTAGTCTGCATCGTCGGTTCCTTTGAATTTGCCTGCGAACTAGCAAGGCACTTAGGAATGGGTTCTGTACAAGAACATCAATTCAAAAAAGTTTATTACTGGAGAATATTTAGTCGGAAAAACATACAAGCGTTCTATGATTTTGTTTATCAGTATCCCAGATTGGGTCTGCAACGAAAAAAAACTAAAATTGAAGATATTCTCAGGAGTTACAAACATGGTTAAAATTATTAGTCGAAAATCACTAGGCACTCAAGAAGTATATGACATTGGGGTTGAACGAGATCATAACTTTACACTAGAAAATAGTCTGGTGGCATCTAACTGTTTTAATAAATCCCATTCAATGGCCTATGCCTATATCACTTATCAAACTGCTTATTTAAAGGCAAATTTTCCAGTAGAATATATGGCTGCACTGCTGACTGCTAACAGAGGCGACCAGGAGAAGGTACAAAGATATATTGCTAATTGTCTCAAGCTGAAGATTGACGTTGAGCCACCTGATATTAATGGCTCTGAACTTACTTTTACGCCGCTTCCTATAGAGATGACAAAGGCCGAGAAACATAAAATTTTGTTTGGGATTTCGGCGGTTAAAAATGTGGGTGAGGGGGCTATTGAAAATATTTTGGAGGCGCGCAAAGAAGGGGGGAATTTCAAATCATTGCCGGATTTGTGCGATCGCGTAAATCTACATTCTGTCAACCGCCGCGCCCTAGAAGCCTTGATTCAGTGCGGTGCTTTTGACAAAATTGAACCTAACCGCCAGCAATTGGTAAACGACCTCGAAGGGGTGATGAAATGGGCCCAAGACCGCAAGAAAGATCGAGAAAGTGGTCAAGGTAATCTGTTTGACTTGTTAGGTGGGAATAGCTTTGAGAAGTCGGTGAATAAATTCGAGTCTGCACCAAAATCAAAGACTGTGAAAAATTTTGATACACAGGAAAAATTGCGTTTAGAAAAAGAATTGCTGGGTTTTTATGTATCAGAACATCCCCTCAAGTTTCTGCTTCAATCTAATCAAGATCCAGATGTTGTGACTCTGGCACAGTTAGCAGATAAAAAAGGGAAAGTCTCAGTTATTGTCATGCTCAACGCTATCAAACTGGTGGTGACGAAAAAAGGCGAGGCGATGGCAATTTTGCAATTAGAAGATTTGACACATCAAATCAAAGCTGTTGTGTTTCCCAAAGCTTACGAACAACTGAAACCTTACATTGTAGATAATGCTATCTTGCTGATTAGCGGAAAAATCGAGAAAGATGGCGAGGAAATTCAGATAATTGTAGACACTGCAAAGCCTGTAGAAACAGCACAGGTTGCAGAGGAAATCGAGGTAGCCCAACCGGAAACACAAAATTCTTGGGCGACGCCATCGGAAACACAAAACTCTTGGGCGCCGCCACCGGAAATACAAAATTCTTGGGCGGCTCAACCGGTCAACTTTGCACGAGTCGCAAAACCAGTGGAAGTTCTAGAAATGGTGATTGTCAAGTTTACACCGCCGCAGGTGCAAGACACTAAAAATCTCAATTCCCTCAAAGCTATTTTGCAAGAACTTTCCAATCGCGGACAAGATTCTAGCGTTTCTGTGGGGGGAATCGTTGTCGGTAAATATTCCTGTCAGCCGCTTCGCATCAACCGTCAATTGTGGGTGCAAGATGGCGAGGGCGCTGTTAGCCGTCTCAAGTCGGCGGGATTTGATGCGATCGTTTTTCGTCTCGACAATCGCGGGGATGCTGCGGTGTTTCGAGAAATGCGATCGCAACTTAACATACATTCTTGGGCCAGTCGTTTACTTGACGCAGATGTCGATCGCATTTCCCAGTATCTCAATTATCTCGCCCAACAAAACAAACGCCCCCCAAATTAAGCCGACGTGCATCTAATTTTTACAATCCTGTTTCTGGAATCAATCAGTGGGGCGGGCACTTTCAGATCCCGCCCGAAAAATTAAATTTAAATACCGCAACAGCTTAACTGCCGCTATTCTCCCGCGTCAACAAGACACTCTGGCTTTTCGCCCTCATTCTGTGAGGATGCTTTAGCTTTAATCACCGCTTCCCGAAAGCCTAAAACTACTAAAATATTGGCAAGTGTCAAGAATAGTTCCGCAGAACCGTGCAGCCAATCGACATTTGCTAGCGACTCGTTGTAGGCAACTTTGGCATAAATTGCGGCGGGAATAGTCACAGCCACAAATACCAGAGTGCCGTAAAATCCCATCAGAGCTAAACGAGGTGTTTGTCCCGAACGAGTCAAAAACCAGAGAAATCCCAAGTAGGGAAATAGAGACAGAACAAATAAAGTTTCTTTGGAAATCATTAGTAATTGGTGAACAACCACATACTATGATAAATTAAAAAATTAAAACTTAGTGTGAATAATTTTTAACTTTTAATTTTGAATTTTTAATCTTCAATGTAACAAATGCACCCGTTTCTCTCGAACGGCTAGATACTCACCCAAGCCCATAGCTCTCAACCAAAACCGCAGCAGGTTGCCATTATTCACAACCATTGACGCACGCGGAGACAAAACCCGTAACTTTCCCCTAACACCGTTTTTAGAATTACACATTTTTAACGGTTCCAGTCTGTTAATTGTCCCTCACTCCCAAGCTACCCAGCTATTAGCAACTGAGACCGTTCCAAAGTTGTCGCTCTGCTAGGCACCAAGCAAGGATCGTTCAAAATCTCTAAATCCAAGCAGGGTTTTCTATCTGCTGCGATAATTTCCTTGAGCTTAGCATCAAAATCAAAATGCGGGCCACAATCCCAAACTAGGAGTTCCAAGCGTCCGTTAAACACCGTAATTTCCAGTTGAATAGGAGTTTCTACTGGCAGATTTTTGTGAGCGTGACGAACTGCATTAGTGAAACCTTCAGCTAAAGCTAACTTAAATTGCCACCAAACCTCATTGGGCAACGATAAATCTTGCAATTGCTCAAACCACTCCAAAACTTGAGTTAAAGCCTTCACATCTGTGTTGACTTGCAGGTTAATGTTTTGAACAGAACTTTCATTCAGTTCTTCTTCCTGCTCTGTTTCATCCTGCCAATCCCATGAGTTTAATAAATTCATTAACTCATCTAAAGCGCTAGCCTTTTTTATATTTTGGGTTCGATTGCGACCTTCTAATTCGTAACTTTTGCTCAGCGACAAACAATTTCGACCGTCGATAGTCCGGGTGTAACTTAACTCGTCTGCAATCTGCCACATGAGTTTGATTCCTCTGCCGCCTTCTGCCAGTTGATCTATGCTGTTCGACATTTATTTTATTCTCCTGAAAGTATTAGCTGTACCGAATTTTTACACCCGCCGAGACACGTTGTAGTTTTTTATACTGAGTTGCTCAGTATTATTTCGGCGCTTACCCAAGAATGTTATCTTTTTTACAGAAGGTAGCGCATCAGCAATATGTCTTAAGAGTCTAAGCCAATTGGCTTATTTACCGATCGCCTGTAGGGAGAACGATCGCCCCCCGCAGCAAAATCTGGCTGCATCCACCACAAATCACCGCTCTGCTGCCGGAGCCAGCCATTTGCCCCAGCCCTTGCAAGCTCCAAAATACAAGGCATTCAGCGCCTGCGAACGGCGGTTTGCCGATACCTGCCAAGCTGCTTTGAGGTACTCGCTCTCATTCCAAAGACGTAAGTAATATCCGCGAGCGATCGTCCCAGCGAACCTGACACCGCCAGCCCGCCTCAGCCCACTAGACTAGGACTTGCGAAAACAACGCGGTTTCTGCTAAGAATATTAGGTTTGACAGCGAAAAATTCACCAAGAAACCCAGTTTTTAGCCCGCGCGCCTGATTCCAGCAGAAAACTAGCCGATGAAAGGCCATACAGGATTTACTCAGACTAAGCTTTGCTTGGCCTCTACATAGTCTGTTATGTTAGAGGCAAGCAAAGCAGACAAAGGAAGAAGGGAAGAAGGGAAGAGGGAGAGATAATTTGACTGTGAAAGGGAATAGGTAATTGAAATATACAATTTAAATGCGCAACAGCTTATGACCAAAATTAAACTTACAATTCTAGCAGCAATACTGCTACTCCCATTTTGCGCAGCAGTTCCCTTACAAGCTCAAAATCTGTCTCTAATCAAGCGGCTGCTAGCAACAAGAGGATGTCCCGGATGCGACTTATTTGGCGCTTCCTTAAGCCGTGCAGATTTGTTCGGTGCTTCCTTGAGCCGCGCCACTCTCAGCAGAGCCGACTTAGTTGATGCCGACTTGACGGCGGCTGACTTAATGGAAGCCAATTTAAATAATGCCAACATGAGAAACGCCTTTTTGGCAGATGCAGATCTCAGTAAAGCCGATATGAGCAGGGCAGACATCAGGGGAGCCAACTTAGAAAATGCCAACCTCAGCCAGAGTTCTCTTCGAGACGCATCCCTCCAATTGGCTAACTTAAAATGCAGTAATTTGAGCGCCGCTAAACTCAATCAAACTGACATGAGAAATGCCGATTTAACTGGTGCAAATCTCAGCGGTGCCGACCTCAAAGAAGCTGATTTAAGCGGTGCAAATCTCAGCGGTGCAGACCTGAGAGCCGCCGACTTGAGCGATGCGAGATTGAACAAAGCCAACCTTACAGATGCTAATTTCTGCGGCGCCCGGATGCCGAACCGAAAAATATCTCGCCGAGGTTGCGAAGTTAACAAACAACAACCGATTAGCTCGAACAATTACTGCAATTATTGCCGTCCCATCAATGACTGGTGGCTGAATGTTTTAAGGTTCAATTAAGCGGTACGATCGCGACAACTTTCTTTTTGCTTCTGCGCGATCGCACTCGCGAACCCAGAAACCGGGTTTCTTCGCAGATTTCTCGTTACCCAACCCAAAACTCGTAGAAACCCGGTTTCTCGCCCCCATGCGTCACTAACTACTACAAACTCAACTCAGAAACCCGGTTTCTTGCTATACAACTGCTTTTCTCTACTTGGAAGTACCTAAAAATTTGCTCACTACCCGCAGATATTCTGCACCACCGATTTGTGCTGCATTATTGTGGCCTCCATCTGGAACCATGTAAAGCTGTTTGGGCTCAGGTGCTGCATCAAACAGTTTTTTGCCCATTTGGGATGGAACTACAGTATCAGCAGTCCCGTGAATAAACAGCACAGGTATTTGCAGTCGATCGACCTTTGCCAGAGAATCAAACCGCTGCGTCAGCAAAAAATCTATCGGAAACATCCCAAACTGCGGTTTTTGGTAATCCACCATTGCCCGCACCGAAGTAAAAGAACCCTCCACAATTAACCCCGCCGCCTCCGGGTGGCGCACTGCTAGATCGATCGCGATTGCCCCTCCCAAAGAATGACCGTAGATATAAATTTGATGCGGGTTAATCCCCCGCTGTTGCACCAAATAATCCCAAGCCTGTTCAGCATCCTCATAAACCCGAGATTCGCTGGGAAAATCGCCCTGGCTTTTTCCATAACCGCGATAATCGATCAGAAATACCGACAAACCCAACCCATGAAATCGATTAGCGTGTTCGACATTTGCTCCCACATTTGAACCATTACCGTGCAGGTACAAAACTACCCTTTCTAACCCCCCCTTGTTCAGGTGAGGAACCGGAACCGCCTCTCTTGCTCCCCCCCTTAACAAGGGGGGGCTGGGGGGGGTTTCCGATGGGTGAACCGGAACCGCCTCTGTTACTCCCGCCCGAACCTTGGGGTGGGTTTCCGAGGCAGGAATCCACCACCCGTGCACGGTTTCCACCGCCCCTGTTTTAGCTGGAATTGGCAGCAAAACATCTTGATATTTCAACTGAAAATCATCTGGCGTAGTTTCGATCGCCCGCGCGGGAAAAAAGATAAACTTACCTTGGGATCCAAATAGAATTAGACAACCAGCAGCATAAGCGATCGCCAAAACTATCCCAAAATTTATGAGCGATTTAGAGCAGAGAAGTACCAGTAACTTGTTCATAGAAAATACGGCGCGGGAAATTAGCGATCGGTCAAAAGCTAAGGGCAAATTATTAATTCAGACAATTAGCCAAGATCGATTACTAACTTCCGCAGCCTCGTTCCGCCGAATTTCAAAAATTAATGCAATTCTGGGCGGCGCAAGTGCCAACTCGTTGACTGTTCGTAAGCGTGAGCCACTTGAAACAGCCGAGATTCTTGCAAAACATTACCAATCAGTTGTATGCCCACCGGCAGTCCTTGATCATCAAATCCGCAGGGCAAACTCAAAGCTGGCAAACCAGCAAGATTCACCGGAATAGTCATCAAATCTGACAAATACATACTCAGGGGGTCGTTGAATTTTTCCCCTGCCTTAAAAGCCGTAGTCGGAGCAGTGGGACAAACCAAAACATCAACTTGAGAAAAAGCTTTTTCAAAGTCTTCTTTAATCAAAGTCCGAACTTTTTGAGCTTTCAGATAATAGGCGTCGTAATATCCAGCGGACAATACGTAAGTGCCGATCGCAATCCGGCGTTTAACCTCCGCACCGAACCCTTGAGAGCGAGTTTTGGCATACATATCCAAAAGATTGTCGGGATCGGGCGATCGGAAGCCGTACTTGACTCCATCATATCGCGCCAAATTCGCCGAAGCTTCCGAGGGAGCAATAATGTAGTAAGTGGGCAAACCGTAGCGGAACCGGGGACAAGAAATGACTTGAATTTCTGCGCCCAATTGTTGAAATTGCTCGATCGCCTTAGTAACGGCGTCTTTAACCGCCGAGTCCAACCCTACACCAAAAGTTTCTTTAATTACACCAATTCTAATCAGACCCTTGGGTCGCAAACTTGGTCTCAAAGCTTGGGCGTAGTCAGGAATTGGAACATTCAGACTCGTGGAATCTCTGTTATCGTAACCCGCGATCGCCCCCAACAAAATCGCCGCATCCTCAACAGTCCGGCCAAAGGGCCCGATTTGATCGAGAGAAGAAGCATAGGCCACCAAACCGTAGCGAGAAACCAACCCATAAGTCGGTTTCAGCCCCACCAAACCGCAAAAAGAAGCAGGTTGGCGGATCGAGCCTCCAGTATCCGAACCCAAGCTCACGACGCATTCTCCGCCAGCCACCGCTGCGGCAGAACCGCCAGAAGAACCTCCGGGCACGCGCTCCAAGTCCCAAGGATTCGCGGTAACTTGGTAGGCAGAAGTTTCTGTCGAGCTCCCCATTGCAAACTCGTCCATATTCGCCTTACCCACAATCACCGCACCGGCTGCTTTGAGTTTGGAGACCACCGTGGCATCGTAGGGAGGCACAAAATTCTCCAAAATCCGAGAAGCGCAGGTTGTGGGAATGCCTAGAGTGCACATATTGTCTTTAACGGCGATCGGGATGCCAGCCAACAGCCCAATTTCTTCGCCTGCTGCAATTTGGGCATCCACTTTGTGGGCCTGCGCCAATGCGCTATCTGCCGTCACGCACAGAAAGCTTTTCAATTTCGGCTCTAGCTGGGTAATTCGGTCTAATGCTTCTTGCGTAATTTCCACAGCAGAGCGTTCTTTATTGATTAGTTGTCGGTGCAACTCGCGGATGGATGCCATGCTCGTACCTTTATCATTTCTACTTTCAGCCACTTAGCCAATATAGCTGGCAATTGTACCCACTTACAGCCCTTCTTCACCTGCGTCTCTCTGCGTGCATCTGCCGTGAAAAAAAGCTACGTATTTGCCCCAACGATCCCCAGCAAAACAATTTCATCCGGAATTATCCCCAAAACCAGAGATATATGGTAAGAAGTTCCCGATGCCCCGTTGGAAGAATGCCACCTAAAGCTCACATAGAATCTCACCTGACGGCAGAGGAACTCAAACTTCGCTACCGGCAGGCACAAAACACCACAGAGTCGCGCCGCTGGCACTTGCTGCTCTTAGTTTCCCGAAATTGGACTATCAAACAAGCCGCCCTAGTCGTAGGTATCAACTACGATTACGCCAAAGAAATTGTCCAGCGCTACAACCGAGAAGGGCCTACCTCTGTCAGAAATCGCAGCGGAGACCGCCAGCCCCCTCCCGCAAAATCCTTGCTGAGTCCAGAACAGCAAGAAGAACTGCGACAAGCGCTCCAAGGCCCCGCCCCCGATGGCGGAGATTGGACAGGCCCCAAAGTAGCTCACTGGATTGCCGAAAAGACTGGTAGTGCTCATGTCTGGCCCCAACGCGGCTGGGATTATCTCAAGCGGTTGGGTGTTGACTGGCGGCGCCGCCGCCGAAAGTAGATAGTTCACAATATTTAGAGGGGGTCGATCGCCATTCCGTGCGATCGCTCCCCTTTATTTTGGAAGAAGTCATCAGTCATCAGTCATCAGTCATTAGTCATTGGTCATTAGCAGTATTCGTAGGGTGTGTCGCCATTAAAAATCCCTAAATTAAATCTACAATTTTGTGGCGACGCACCTGATACCATTTATCAAAAAGCTTGATACAACAAAAATGTTGGGTTTGTTGCCGGGGTTCATTAAAAGAAAAGGTGCGTCGCTATGAGATTGTCGCTCTTTGTGGAGGATTGTCGATGGCGACGCACCTTACGGCTACGGCTAAAATCTAGAATCTCAAATCGTTTGACTGATGGAACAATAGCTGCTTAGATTAAATTTGGTTGTGTTGAGGATGTCGAATATGCCAGGGTTCAGCCGTTTTTGGTCGATCGCAAACAAAATGGCGGCAGTAGTAGCCGGGATTGGACTGGTTCAGGTTTTAACCATCACAAGTTCATTCTCTCAATCATCTAACCCGCGTTCCCTAGACGAACTCTACAAAATTCGCGATCGGCTCGTCACCAAACTGGAACAACCCGCCTCTCCCTCCCCAGAACCAACCCTGCTCTCGGGCTTAGCTCCCCTCGCCGGCAATCCTCAAGAAAAACTGCTTTCTCAGTTGCAAGCGGTGGAAGTTCAAATATTAGTAGAACAGAGAGCTAACGACAACTTACAGCAAGCAGTCCGTTTGGCTAACAAAGCCGTAGAAACTGGACGGCAGCAAAATCAGTCGATCGCATCGGGCCAGCAAACTCAATTTTTGTGGCACCAGGCCCTGAATAACTTACAGGAAGTTCCGCAAAAATCATTTTTAGCTCCTCTGACTGCCTCAAAAACTCAAGAATACCGGGACAATTTAACGGCAGCAACCTCTCAAGTCCAGCAAGCAAAATCAGATTTTTTGGCGGTGGTTGCCCGGGAAAGTGGTTTGTCTGAGCAAGCTTCGATCGGCATTTGCCACCTTTCGAGAGAGTGCGTAAACCTACGGGGCGATTTGCCTCCTGTCAGCGCGGCCAGCTTAATTAAAGTGCCGATTGCTGTCGCCCTGATGCAAAAACTCGAAAAAGAAAAAATTAGTCTGAAGAAGGAAGTATTCGTCGATCCGGGCAATTTCACCGAAGACTCATCGACGCAGATTGTGTCCGATCGCAATTACCCGCTACAGCTACTGTTAGAAGAAATGATCGATCGCAGCAGCAACATCGCCACCAATCAACTGATCGATTATTTGGGTGCCGATTACATCAATCAATTCTTAGAGAATCGCGGCTATCAAGTCACCCGCGTCA
Source organism: Cyanobacteriota bacterium (assembly GCA_025362325.1). Taxonomy (GTDB): domain Bacteria; phylum Cyanobacteriota; class Cyanobacteriia; order Cyanobacteriales; family Microcoleaceae; genus Microcoleus. The sequence goes on from JANYGO010000349.1 coordinate 19,950, forward strand.
ACTTCAAATTAATGGGGGCAAACATTATGCCCGCCAACCCCGGTTCGGGTGCCAACCGCCTGACTGCGAACGAACTCACCGAAATGATGGTGCAAATTTACAACGGCGAAACACCGGGTGCTAAACTGTTAGTAGAAACTCTCAACCGCCAGTACGATCGCGATTTAGGATTTGCCGCCTTGCAAGGAACCAAAGCTCAGTGGTTGGGCGAAAAAACTGGCGAAAATTCCCTGGTGCTCGGCACAACTTTGGCAATGAGCATTAACGGCGAAGCCTATGTGATGACTGTGATTGACAGCCGCAGCAGTGGCGATCTACAAATCCGCCAGTCTATTTCTAAAATTGCCGATTATATCAGTAAGAATCCCAGCTTTTAACCACTGGAATAGATAATTTATAACGCGGGACGACTCACTTAACACTATTTATGCCCCGGAGATCCCTTGCAGCATCCCCCGAAAGCAAGGGGGACGCAAGAGAGCTTTCTTGTCCCCCCCTTGGTTCGGGGTGTGCCAGGGAGATCTTTCTTAAGTGAACGGTATTGATTTATAACGCGGGACGACTCACCCCAAAACTCACTGTTATTCAAAAAATGTCGCATCAAAAACTCAGTGTTTCCGTCAAAGGCGAAGGATTTCCGATTCTCTGCTTGCACGGCCATCCCGGTTCCGGCGATTGTATGTCCGTCTTCACAGAACACCTATCAAAGCGGTTCCAGACGATCGCCCCAGACTTGCGCGGCTACGGCAACAGCCGCACCTCAAAACCCTTTGAAATGACCGACCACCTCCTCGATTTAGAGGCACTTTTAGACCGATTGGGAGTCGATCGGTGTTTAGTCATCGGCTGGTCTTTGGGAGGGATTTTAGCCCTGGAATTAGCCATGAAATATCCCCAGCGAGTGTCAGGTTTGATTGTCCTGGCATCCGCAGCCAAACCGCGCGGAAGTCACCCCCCCATCTCTTGGCAAGATAACCTTTACACCGGTTTAGCTGGAATTATCAACTGGGCGATACCCGGTTGGCAGTGGAATATCGATACTTTTGGCAGACGATCGCTCTTTCGCTACTTGATACAGCAGCATACAGCCACGCCTTACCGCTACTTAGCACAGGCAGGTACTCCCGCCTACCTCAAGACTTCCAGCGCGGCTACAAAGGCCTTAAATACCGCTCTGAGGGCCGGATACGATCGACTGCTACACCTCGGCGACATTCAATGTCCCTGCTTGGTATTGGCTGGAGAGGGCGATCGGCATATCACCTCGGCATCCAGTTTAGAAACCGCCCGCCACCTCCACAATAGTCAGTGGCAGTGCTATCCCGATACAGCCCACTTGTTTCCTTGGGAAATTCCCGATCGGGTCATCGCAGATATCGATCGCTGGATTGAGAATTTCCCCCAAGCTATTGGCAATTGCCAGAGTTGAGTTTTGAATTTTTCAAAAGCAATTAATCACCAAACAGACCCCTCTAAACAGGCAACAGCCCTCCATCACCAAACTTTCCCAAATCATCTGCAACAGTCAAAGCAATAGGTTTGCAGCGCTGAATCGAAACACTAAGACCTTCTGCACCTTCATTTTCTATGTCTTCTACATATCCTGCTTTTGCAGATTCCGCCTCTTGAGCATTCAAGAACGGGCCAAAATAGTAAATGCACCGCGGCGCTGAAGTTTTAACTTCAACCCACCAAGCCAATCCGAAAAAGTTGAGTAAGCTAATCAAAAGTTCTTTCATGTGATTTTGCAATGTATTTTACGGTTTTTTCCCGAGTGCTGCGGGCAAGGCCTAGGCCTTCGTTATTTACACTTTGTTATACTGTGTTGCATTCTTTTTTTCAATCACCAAATATAGGAAGTTTGGGGGCCAGAAGCCCCCGGCTTTAGGATGTGGGGCTAATGACCGTTACGATCCGTGGACGTGAAATTTTTTGGGCCCGCGCTGGCGGTAAATTTCGTATAAAGCCATTCCCGTTGCTACCGAAACATTCAGGCTAGGAGTCTTTCCCCTTAAAGGAATTGAAACTAATCCATCGCATCCGCGCTGTATCAAAAGGCTCAAACCGTCAGCTTCACCGCCCACAACTAAAACAGTGGGCCCAGAGAACTTAATTGTCTCTACCGAGTCACCGACGCCCGCGGCAGTGCCATAAATCCAGAATCCAGCCTCTTTCAATTCTTCCAGCGCCCGGTTAAGATTGACCACCCTGGCTACTGGCAGGTTTTCCAATGCCCCTGCTGCCACTTTTCTCACTGCCGAGGTAATCCCAACGGCCCGCCGCTGCGGAATCACCATGCCCTGAGCTCCCAGTGCTTCTGCGGTGCGAATAATCGCGCCTAGATTGTGAGGGTCGTTGAGTCCTTCTGCTACCACAATTACGGGATCTTCGCAATCCGCCTTAGCCTGTGCGATTAGTTGGCTCAAATCCAGGTATTCGTAAGCTGATACTTGGGCGGCTACGCCTTGGTGGTTTGCCTTGCGCGTGATGTAGTCAAGGCGCAAATCGTCAACTTCGTCGATGATGCTGCCGTTGGCCTTGGCTTCGGTGAGCAAGCTGTGAAAACGGGGATCGTAGCGCAGGTGCGGCACAACCCAAATCCGGTTCAGCACTTGGTCGCTTTCTAAGGCTGCTTGCACCGCATGGCGGCCGTAAATCATGTCGTCTGTGTCTGAGTCTGGTTGCACGACGGTATTTGAGGCAGTGTCAACCGGGCGAGTGTCTCTGTCTTTGTCTCTGTCTCGGAAATGATTGCCCCGGAATTCTGGCGGGCTACTGTCTTTGTCTCTGTTTCTGTCTTTGTAAAAATTGCCCCGGGATTCCTGCGGGCTGCTGTTTCTGTCTTGGAAATTGTTGCGGGCTGGCTGCGGGCTGCTGTCTGCGTTTCTGTCTCGGAAATTGTTGCGGGCTGGCTGCGGGCTGCTGTCTGCGTTTCTGTCTCTGTCTCGGAAATTGTGGCGCACCGGCTGCGGGCTGCTGTCTGCGTTTCTGTCTCTGTCTCGGAAATTGTGGCGCACCGGCTGCGGGCTGCTGTCTGCGTTTCTGTCTCTGTCTCGGAAATTGTTGCGGGCTGGCTGCGGGCTGCTGTCTCTGTCTCTGTCTCGGAAATTGTTGCGGGCTGGCTGCGGGCTGCTGTCTCTGTCTCTGTAAAAATTGCCCCGGGATTCCTGCGGGCTGCTGTCTGCGTCTCTGTCTTTGAAATGTCTGCGCGCGGAGGGTTGGCTGTCGCCTTCGACATTCCGTTTGTAAATTGCTCGCACGGGCATTTCTCGCGATTGGGGAGAGAAGCTCGATCGCCTTTTAGGCGCGTCTCCTGGGCTGTCGGGACGGGGCTTGCGTTCAAACCGGGGAGAGGATGGTTGCGAGTCCTGACGGCGGCCTTCGCTTCTGAATGGCTTGCTGTCGGAATTGGGGCGCGAGGAGTTTGGTCTGGTAAATTTTCTCATTGGTTTCTTGTCGCAGTGAAAACGATTTTAGATTTGAGATTGATCGATCGATGTTGGGGGTTTGAGGTTGTTGATTCTTGATTGACTGAGCAATCTTGGGGCTTTAAGATTTTAGAGAAAGCAGGTTCGGGAGCAAGGATTTTGCGGTGCTAAACTTGCTAATTATTGACTGATAAATCCTGTTTGACGGGAGCGAGCTTTTTGCTGTTTTAGGTTGGTCGCCGTGCAATAATTGTTAATTAATCCCTCGCCATTCCCAACTCTTAACTGCTAAATTATTTCCGTCTCTAGTTCTAAAAGTGCCATAATTTCGGTCAATCTTTCGGGATCGGTGAGGTACAAATATCCGACCAAAGTTTCTAAGCTGCTGGCTTGTTGGTATATTTCTGGATCGGCTCGCTTGGAACGGCCCGATACGGCATTGCGGCCGCGCTTGACAATTGCTAATTCTGTACTGCTCAAGTAAGGAGAGATCGATCGCAAGTGACGCGCTTGAGTTTCGGCTCGTACTTGCCCCACCACCAATTCGTGATAAGCTTGCAATCTTCTTGGTGGCATTAAGTACGAACTCCGAATGTAGAGTTCGTATACTGCATCTCCCAAATATGCCCACGCTGCGGGCGAAATCCTTTCTATTTCTGCTGGTGTCGCCCTCGCAGGATGCTGTCGATTTAAACTGATATCAGTCAGACTCAGTTTGAGCCCCTCATCGGCGATCGGCGACATACTTTTTTAAATAAAACTTCCGCACAGCTTGGTTTTTCTACAACTTACTTATTTCGTCTTCCATCACTTCAGCAATTATAGCTTTCACAGGAGAGATCGCGCTTAGATATATAGGCCCGTGCGAGCTGGACGCTCGCACTCCTAAAAAACGATTTTTACGCTCCAGAGGGATGCTTCCATTTTTATACCATTTTTCCGGGTGTTTGCTACACATATTTTGCTGCCCCTCCACCGTTCGTCAAAGCATCGGGAGAAATAGCGGCTTGTGCGTGTCGCAGCTTCTGGGAAAATCGGTATTGTTTTACCAGCACAACCATAAAAATTCGCTATCCAGCGTTGAGAACCGGATAGCTAATTAAGTCCACTTTGGCGTCAAGCATCCTTGACGTTTTTTACCGCCTCATCAACCGAAGGCTGCAAAGACAAAAATTTCTCTAAGCGAACCAGTTTAACAGTCTGAGTTACGCGGGGATTTGAGACAATTTGCAATGTCCCTTCCAAGGTTTGGGCTTTCTTGACAAGTTGCACAAGAGCACCCAAGCCGGAACTATCCACAAAGTCAATCTGAGACAAGTCCAAAATTATGTGTTTTGGGCCCTCGTCAATACATTTGCTTAGTACCTTCCGAAAAGTTGCCTCAGAAAAAGCGTCCAGCAGGCCAGTCAGGCGAAATAACTGATGGTTATTCCTGACTTCGCGAGTGCCTCTGAGGCTAACGGTCAGGGTCAATGACTCAGGAATGACACCCTCCTAGCTAGATATGGCTTAAAGTCGAGGCTTCATTATACGAGTTTTTTGGTTTTTTGTCTACTGTTTTTTAGTTGACTGTTGACTGTTGACTGTTGACTGTTGGCTGTTGACTGTTGACCACTCACTGCCAAGAACCAACAGCCAACTGCCCACTGGCTAAGCTGGTACTTTCTGATTTTCTCGCATTGACTGCACGAATCGATCGAACAAATAGTCAGCATCATGCGGGCCGGGACTGGCTTCCGGGTGGTACTGGACTGAGAACAGCGGCAGGGTTTTGTGCTTCAATCCGGCTACGGTGCGATCGTTTAAATTGAGATGAGTAATCTCTACTTCCGGGACTAGGGAATCAGGGTCGATCGCAAAACCGTGATTTTGGCTAGTAATTTCTATTTGCTCAGTTAAACCCGCAGGATGATTTAATCCCCGGTGGCCGAACTTAAGTTTAAAAGTTTCCGCACCCAAGGAAATCCCCAGAATCTGGTGTCCCATACAGATGCCGAATACAGGTTTGTCCGACTTCAACAGAGCTTTCGCAGTCGCGATCCCTTCCGTTACCGCCGAAGGATCTCCCGGGCCGTTGGACAGAAAAATGCCATCCGGGTTGTATTTGAGAATTGCTTCGGCCGACGTGTCAGCGGGTACAACAATTACCCGACAGCCGTAACTCGCCAAACGGCGCAGGATGTTGCGCTTGATCCCAAAATCTAGCGCTACCACCGTCCACATTTCCCCGTTATCCGGCTTAACTGTCGGACTGAACTCCCACACCGCATCTGTGGCTTCTGACCACTCGTAAACCTCGCGGGTGGTGACCTCCCGAACCAGATTCAGCCCGGCCATGCTGGGGGCGTCTTGCACTTGCTCCAAAAGCTCCGCCTGGTCGAGAATCACGGTCGAAATGCCGCCGTTAATCGCTCCCACCGTGCGAATTTTGCGCGTCAGGGCGCGGGTGTCGATGCCGTAAATGCCGGGGATCTCGTACTGTTTCAGGTAGTCTTGCAGGGATTGCGAACAGCGCCAGTTGCTGGGGCGGCTGCATACGTTGCGGGCGATCGCACCTCGAATTTGCGGGCGCGAGGATTCTTCGTCTTCGAGATTTACCCCGGTATTGCCCAATTCTGGATAAGTAAAAGTGACAATTTGACCGCGATAGCTAGGATCGGTCAAGACTTCTTGGTAGCCCGTCATTCCCGTATTGAAGACTACCTCGCCGACGACGGTAGCGTCAGCGCCAAACGACCAGCCTCGGTAAGCAGTACCGTCAGCCAGGACTAGGAGAGCGGGTTGTGCAGTTGAAAGTGACATGGCATCCTTGAATTACTGTCGTTTGGTTTAATTCTTACCACTGCCGGGGATTTGATGCTAGCCGGTAATATACAGATCTTATTTTGATTTGTGCCAGCCGAGGGTAAAAAGTGCTGGTGCCGGAGTCCCGGACTATCTATACCAAAAGGCAGTTGTCGTTGTTACGATCGACCTACACGTTTAATCAAACTATGGCCAGCCAATCTCCCTTGCCTTTACCCTCCAACCCAAAAAAGCCTTTGCTGAAGCCTCAAAACCTGCGGAAACCTGTACTGGCTTTAACAGCGGTTATTTCTCTGAGCAGTTCAATTTTAGTTGGGACAGCAGTCAACTCCTCGCCAGCGGCGGCTCAAGAAAGTGAGGGATGCTTCATGCGCAACTCCAGCGGCCAAACACTCAGCTTGAGCAGATCAGTCTGCGGTTTTCTCCCTCAAGAATTAACTCCCGCTGCTTCGCCTGATACTAAGTCTGATGCCAAGTCGGGAGTATTTCTGGTCAAAATTAAACGCCGAGAAGCTAATATCCCAGTCATAGAAGTTACCTTTAACGGCACACAAACGTTCGAGATGATGGTGGATTCTGGAGCCAGCCGCACAGTAATTACCCCAGCAATGGCTACCGCTTTGGGGGTAGTTCCTCAAGGAACCGTGCAAGCAAAAACTCCCAACGGAGTGGCTACTTTTTCTCTCGGCAGTCTTACTTCCATTGAAGCTGGCGGTTTGGCCATTAAAAATGTAGTTGTACCCATATCCCCAGCACTAGAAATCGGGCTGCTCGGTCACGATTTTTTTGGTAATAAAGATGTGACTATTAAGCAAGATTTGATTGAATTTCGATCGCGCTCTTAAAGAGAAGTTCGGCAGCGGATTATGTAACGGATGTAACGGATGTTGAGTGAAGAAGAAACATGGAATAGCGAAGCTTTTAGGATGCGGAATGGCTCAAGATTGGTTGAAAAAAAAGGTTTTGACGACCGTGAAACACCCAAAAATTGTGCTTCTAGCCTCTTCTCTAAACATCCCTCAACATCCGTTAAATCCCGCACATTGCTCATTGCCGAACTTCTTGCTTCACCGCAAAAACTCTACCAACTGCTGCAACTTCAACCAAGACTCGCCACTCGATAAAATGTCCTTAGCCAGAGAAACTCCTGCGGGGTGGGAACCCATAGGAATTGCACCTCCTACTTGAAAAGCCAAAGACGCATTCAAAGCTACAACATCCATTTGTGCTGTTGTACCTTTTCCTTGCAAAACGTTTCGCAAAATCTCGGCGTTTTCCTCAACATTTCCGCCTTTCAACGAGCCGATCGCACTTGGGGTCAATCCTACCTGTTCCGGGTGCAAAGTAGTCAGTTCAACTTCGCCGCCAGACAGCACCGCCAAATCAGTCACATCACCCAAACCCGCCTCATCCAACTTTTCTCGGCCGTGAACGACAATCGCCAACTCAGTACCCAACTCGCCCAAAGCTTGGGCAATAGTTGATACCAGACTAGGCTCGAACACCCCGATTACCTGCCCCTCCGGGCGCATAGGATTGACGAGGGGCCCTAAAAGGTTAAAAACAGTCCGCACCTTCAAAGTGCGCCGGAGCGACGCTACAGCCTTAAGTGCTGGGTGCCACCCAGGCGCAAATAAAAAGGTGATGCCTACGGAGTCTACAGCGGCTTTTACCTTCGCGGCATCTGCGCCGAGGTTGACTCCCAAAGCTTCCAACACGTCAGCAGAACCGACTTTGCTGGATGCCGATCGATTTCCGTGTTTTGCGACTTGAACTCCACCCGCGGCGGCAACAAAGGCGACAGCGGTGGAAATGTTAAACGTCGAAGCGCCGTCTCCGCCGGTGCCGCAAGTATCGATTAATTTGAGATTGGAGATGGGAGATTGGCGATCGAAAATGCTCTCTGGCTCGCCTGTCAGAGACCTAGACTGCAATACCTGAGCCATTCCTGCTAATTCTGGGGCAGAGATGCCTTTGGCTTGGAGCGCTGCTAAAATCGCGCCGGAAAGCACCGGGGGTATGGCTTCTGCGAGCCATCCGTGCATTAATTCGGCGGATTGGGGGCGCGAGAGAGATTGTCTGTCTAACAGTTGTTGCAGCAGGGCTGGCCACAGGGGAGAATCCGCCCTCAAACTTGAAGCTGTGGATATATCTGGTGTTGCAAGTACGGGAGAATCAGTCATGTAGCGACCATGAATTTTTTGCTGGGTGGGCTGGTTGATGTCGGGCCTGCGCCGAGAGTCGATCGGGATTTTACCAGACTTGCCGACCAAATTTTGTGCGCCCGGGCCCAGATTTATACCCAAATGACAGCACCGCTACAGAATTTACCCAAACAAACTAGCTCAATATGAAGTTTTTGATACAACAATCGTCCCCGGGATTGTGACAATTTTAGATATGGTGCCCGCCTCGTCAAGAGCGATCGCCCGTCAGCTCTATTATCTGTCGCCTAAAAATCAATTTTAACTGGCAATGGTGACAAGCATTTAGAGCGATCGGCTAAAAATCGGCACTTGGTGGTGTACCGGAAGCTCGAACGTTCTAGAAGTCACTGCCGAAACAGCAAAAACCAGCTTGCAGTTAACTAATTTCAGGGTGTGTAATTTCTCATATAGCGGTTCTCAAGCGTGGTGAGGTATCCCCATAGCCATACCCCCTATGCCATACCCCCTATGCCCACGGAGGCCACGGAGGCCACGGAGCCCTATGCCGTTCGCGTACCTCATATGAGAGCTCGAAAGGCTATATATTCAAGGAGCTTTTAACAGGCGGGTTTTTCTCAAACGACTGTAACTTTCAGCAGAGACATTGGCAAATCAGATTTTGATAGTCATTTTTATCCCAAACAAAAACTGGTCGGACTGCTTAAAGTTTCATAACTCTACTAACAACTAACGGTGCAGTAGATGAAGTCAATAAATACAGCATTGTCATTACTTTTTCGGACTCTAGCAGTTATCGCTCGGAGCGAATACACATATTCTGTAGGGACACAACAGTGTTCTGTCCCGATATCTGTTGCATCCCCTAGAGAATGCAGACAACAATCGCACGGCTTGGTCGTTGATTTAGCGGAGGCGACACAGCCTCCATGCTACCAATAGATCATCGCAAAAAATATTGAATTATACACATAAATAGAGTAGGGTATTCAAAAGTGAGACACCAAAAATTAGAAAACACAATGATCGAGTGTACATTGGAAAATAAAGCACTCAACTGCTTGGATATCGAAGAGGCACTTCACCAAATGGAAGCAAAATATTACAGTATGTTTGAAAATGCTGTGTCCGGCATTTTCCAGACAACGCCCGATGGTCGCTACATCAGCGCTAACCCAGCTTTAGCTCGGATCTACGGATATAATTCCGCCGCAGAATTGATGGGTAGTCTGACTGATATCAGCGATCAGCTTTACGTCGCTCCCGATCGCCGCAATCAGTTTGTTTCAGCTTTACAAGAACAAGGCATCGTATCCGATTTTGAGTCGCAGATTTATCGCCGAGATGGAACAGTAATTTGGATTGCAGAAAATGCGCGGGCCGTCTGCGAGGTAGACGGCGAACTGCTTTACTACGAAGGTTTTGTGGAAGATATTACTGGGCGCAAAAAAGCAGAAGCTGGACTGCGAGAAAGTGAAGAACGCCTGCGCATGGTAATCGAAGGTGTTAAAGATTATGCTATATTCATGTTAGATACTAAGGGATATGTAGCGAGCTGGAATTCCGGAGCAAAAAGGATTTTGGGATATGAAGCCAGCGAAATAGTCGGTTTCAACTCTGAGTGCTTCTATACGCTTGAAGATATTAAAATTGGCAAACCGCAAGAAAAATTAGCCACAGCTACCGCAGCAGGTAGATATCAAAGTGAAGGCTGGCGCTTGAGCAAAGACGGCTCCAGATTTTGGGCGAAGATTATTGTTACTCCTTTGCGGGATGAAAGCGGAGAGTTGCAGGGCTTTTCTCAAGTAATGCAGGACATTACCGAGCAAAAGCGGGCGGGAGAGGAAAGGATGCAGTTGATTGCTTCTTTGCAAGCATCGGAAAAAAAGTTTCGCACTCTGTACGAATCGACGACAGATGCGGTAATGCTGCTAGACGAACAGGGCGTTTTGGATTGCAATCCGGCTACTTTAAAGTTATTTGGATGCAGCACAGAATCGGAGTTTTGCGGCAAGCATCCTTCCGAATTTAGCCCGCTAGTGCAACCAAATGGACAAGATTCTATGAGTCTGTCTCAAGAGCGAATTAATACGGCTATGAAAACAGGAAATTGCCGTTTTGATTGGATGCACTGCCGTTTGGACGGTTCCGAGTTTCCGGCGGAAGTGCTGCTAACTTCTATGGATATCGGCGGCAAAATGGGGCTGCAAGCCGTGGTGCGCGATATCACCGATCGCGTGCAGGCCCAGGTGGCTCTGAAACAAGCTAACGAGATATTGGAGTGCCGGGTTAAAGAGCGGACAAGTCAGTTGGAAGCAGCTATTAAAAAGTTGAGTTTGTCGGAAGAAAAGTTTTCTAAGGCTTTTCGATCGAGTCCCGATCCGATGACTATTACGACTTTTGCTGAGGGGCGGTTTCTTGAAGTTAACGATAGTTTTTTGTCGGCACTCGGTTACTTGAGGGAGGAGATAGTCGCTCATACAGTACCGGAATTAAATATTTGGGTAAAACCTCAAGACAGAGTTGATTTTAGGCAAAGTTTGCACGAACAAGGTGTGGTTCGCAGTCAGGAATGCGAGTTTCAGATGAAGTCGGGATCGGTGGTGGTGTGTTTGCTGTCTTCAGAGTTGATTAATTTAGATGGCGAACTCTGTATGCTGGCGGTGATGACAGATATTACCGATCGCAAACACGCCGAAGAAGCCCTGCGGGAAAGCCAGCGGGCCTTGTCAACGCTGATGAGCAATTTGCCGGGGATGGCCTACCGTTTTCGCAACGATCCCGATCGCAGTATGGAGTTTGTCAGCGAAGGTTGCTATCAATTAGCCGGCTATTCTCCTGAAGAATTTATCGGCACTCCGCAAATTTCTCTCTCGGAATTGACTCACCCCGACGATCGCGAAATCTTCTGTAATGCCGTAGAAGTTGCCTTGCAAGAAAATCGACCCTATCAGCTAAATTACCGAATTACTTCTAAAAACGGCGAAGTCAAATGGGTTTGGGAGCAAGGTTTGGGAGTGTATTCGGACTCGGGCGAATTGATCGCTTTGGAAGGGTTGATTACTGATATTTCCGAACAAAAACGCAGCGAGGAAGCTTTGCTGCGATCGCAAACAGAGTTAACCCAACAAAAACTTCAGCTTGAAAATACTTTGCATGAATTGCAGCAAACTCAAGCAGTATTGATTCATACTGAGAAAATGTCAACACTCGGTCAAATGGTAGCTGGTGTAGCTCACGAAATTAACAATCCCGTTAGCAGCGTCTGCGGCAATCTCGTCCACGTCGGCCACTACACCGAAGATTTGCTGAATTTACTCGATATGTACCAGCAACACTGCCCGCAGCCACCAGCATTAATTCAAGATAAAATTGAGGATATCGAGCTAGAGTTTCTGTTAGAAGATTTGCCGAAGGCGATGTCTTCGATGCAGATTGGCGCCGATCGCATTCGGGAAATTGTGCGATCGCTCAGAAATTTCTCTCGCAAAGACGATTCTCAAATGACCAAGGTGAATCTGCACGAAGGCATTGAAGGAACGCTGCTAATCCTGCAAAGCCGGCTGAGGGCGCGCGGCAACTATCCCGAAATTGCGGTAATTAAGGACTATGCAAATTTGCCTTTGGTTGAGTGCTATTCGGGTAAAATAAATCAGGTGTTTATGAATTTGATCGGAAATGCGATCGACGCGATCGAGGAATACAACGCAGGGCGATCAGTAGCCGAAGCCAAAGCCAACCGCAGCAAGATTAAAATTAAGACAGAATTCCAAAACGGACAGGCTGTAATTCGGATTTCTGACAACGGCCCCGGTATGCCCGAGGAAGTTTGCCAACAATTGTTCGAGGCCTTTTTTACCACCAAACCCGCCGACAAAGGCACCGGTTTGGGCCTGTCAATATCCTACAAAGTCCTTCAAGAACACGGCGGCACTCTGAGTTGTGTCTCTGCACCGGGCCAAGGAGCCGAGTTTATCATCGAAATGCCGATCGAACAAATGAGTGCGTAAGTTGAATCCCCGGCGATTAGAAATCGCGACTACACAAACGATGTCCGCCGGACGCCGACGAAGAGGGTATTCACCAGATGAGAAATCATCGTTTGAAATCTTCAACCCGCGGAGGCGGGTTTGGTTTGTGTAGACGCGGTTTCAACCGCCGGGTGATTGATTTGCGATGCGATAACATCCCAATGATTATATCCCAATTTAGAAATCACGGCGATTGGAAATCGCGTCTACACTATCAACTGTTAACTAACTATTGACATCTATCAAAATAAATTTGAGCCACCTTATCCCCCGGATTTTGCCGCAAACAATCCGCAAAAAGTTCCCCAGCTTCCCTAAAATTATTCATATTGTACAAAAACAAAGCCTCAGCAAACAACCGCAAAGTAGCCAACTTCCTCGCTTTAATTTCCGGCAAATCCGCATCAAAAACTTCATAAACAGTCACCCATTCAGACTTCCCCTTAACCTGAACTTTATCAATTACCCGAATCGCATAATCAGCAGGATTTGTCAAGCGATCGACAGTATGCTGAGTAATTAACAGCGACACCCCGTAATTCTTCGTCAAACTTTCAATCCGAGAAGCCAAATTAACCGCATCACCAATCACAGTACCCTCCATCCGGCTGTTTCCGCCCACTATACCCAGCATCAAAGAACCAGTATTAATTCCCACCCCAATCTGAACCGGCACATAGCCCGCAGAAGTGCGCTGTCGATTGTATTCAGCAAGAGTATGCAGCATCGCAATTCCCGCTTTCACCGCATCATCCGCGCCGTCGCTGAACAAAGCCATAATTGCATCGCCAATATATTTATCAATAAACCCCTGATGTTGCACAATCAGCGGCTCCATATAACTCAGATAATAATTTATAAATTTAAAATTTTCTTGCGGTGTCATCTGTTCCGAGAGAGTAGTAAAATCGCGGATATCAGAAAATAAAATCGACATTTCCAACTCCACCGCTTCTCCCAATTTAATATCAACAATACTGTCACATCCCAAAAAAGATAAAAACTGATTGGGCACAAAGCGACTTGTCGCCTCAACTATTTTTAATTCTGCATCCAGTGAAAGTTCCAAACTGCAATTGACATCAAAGAGATCCTCAATGAACTTTTTGCGCTCGGCCTCAGCTTTTTGGCGTTCCGTGATATCTTGAAGAGTGTTGATAGCATACACAATTTGATTTTGTTTATCGTAAATTGGGGTAGCATGAATCTCTAGGGGAATAACCCGATTGCCGTGCCGGACTTCTAAATCGTCAGCCACAGAAGTTTCGCCCCTCAATGCCCGGATGACGGGCAAGTTTTCCACAGGGCAAGGTTGAAGATTTCCGGCTTGATAAAGTTGATAAACCTCTGATAGTTGTTCCCCTGGCACATCAGGCACGACTTTTTTGTCAAATATCTCCTTTGCTTTTTTATTGATATAGTAAACTTTGCCATCTGCATTCAGGACTCCCACGCCCACCGGCATTGCTTCCAAAAACTGCATCAAGCGATTTTCGTTGTCGTGGAGTGTCGCAATCAGTAGCGATTGCTCGCGGTTTAAATCCGCCAATTCCTGATTCATTTGCTGAAGCTGGGCATTTTGTGCTACTAGCAGTTGATTTTGTTGATAACTGTTTACTGCTTCTTTTACTGTTAAACTCAAGTCTTCTCGTTGCCAGGGTTTGGATATATAACGATATAAATTTGCATTTTTGATAGCATTTCCCACCGCTTCAATATCTGCTTGCCCTGTCAGCATGATTTTGATAGTTTGGGGCGAGATTAGATGGACTTGTTTTAATAGCTCATCTCCCTTCATCTCCGGCATGATATGATCGGAAATAATTAAGGGTACTTCATACCCATCTGATAGTAACTCTTCCAGCAACTCTAATGCTTCCTCCCCACCATCGGCAATTTCGATCAGATAAGCATTGCCGACAGCTTCTTGCAGTTCTGTTTTGAGGCTTTTGAGTACAGTGTTGTCATCATCTACACAGATAATTACCTGTTGTTTCATATCTTCAACAAACCAGATTTAATGGTTTCCAGCAAATCTGCCTCTGACCAAGGTTTAGATAAGCAGCTATGGAGGTTAGCCTGTTTTTTTGCTCGGTCAATTGCTAATTCATCAGCTTGACCTGTGAGCATAATTTTAATAGCATGGGGGTATTTTTGATGAATGCGAATCAGCAACTCATCTCCCTTAATACCGGGCATCAACCAATCAGAAATAATTACAATAACCCTGGCTTCTTCTTCCTCATAGAGTTCGCCGATTACATCTAAGGCTTCTTCACCATCTTCGGCTCCTTCATAGGTGTAAGCATCCCCAAATTCTGCTGCTAACTGCGTCCTGAGACTGTCTAAGACCATTCTCTCATCATCAACGCACAAAATAACTGGTTTAGACATCTATTTGTTCTCCTTTTTAATTTTCTTGAGTAGCAAAAGTAGCAAAAGTGTATTAGTATACCCGATCGCATTTTAAGATGTTATTTCGCGATCGCACGGGCAACCATTAACTTGGTTTTTAACCAAAATATTTGCTTGCAATCCTCTTGGGAGAGTTCAAAAACCCGATTTCTTTGTTCGGGCGCGATCGCGAACTAAATCCCACAAGCTGACAAATCGCCACATCTTCTCCTCTCCCCAGTCGCCGAAACCAAGAAATCTAGATGCGTAGCAGCTTAGCTGAGCATAACGCATCGTACTGAGGTTTTACATTCATTTCCGGTAGAATCCGAGTTATTAACTTCAAAATGTTTTAACTTTTGTCATCCTCCCAATGGGGTAGATTGCAGCTGAGGCCCAAGCCAGTAACACCCGACCTACTTAATGCGTTATCTTCTTTGCGAGATCCTTGACCTGCTCATACAGCGCTCATTGGCAAGAAAACATTAAATGTAGTTTGGCCTGGAATTGATTCTACCTCTATTTTTCCCTGATGTTTGTCAACAATTTTCTTGACAATATCTAGTCCCAACCCGCTGCCTTCTCCGGCCGGCTTAGTCGTAAAAAACGGGTCAAATATTTTTACTTTAATCTCTTCTGGTATCCCCTTACCGCTGTCGCTAATGCTAATCTTAGCCTGCCCGGATTGCTCCGCCAACTCAATTTTTATCGTACCTCGGTAATCCATTGCTTGCAAAGCATTGTGAATTAAATTCGTCCAAACTTGATTCAATTCGTCTGGATAGCACATTATTGGCGGGATATCTGCATAGTTTTTCACGACCTGAACACCTTGTTTTAATTGATTTTGATACAGGGTTAAGATTGTTTCAATACCTTCTGTAATAATGGCTGCTGTCTTTTCTCCCGACTGTTCGTAGTGAGCATAAGTTTTCAAGGCAAACACAACTTTTGATGCTCTGTCTGTGGCCGTGTTGATAGTAGCGATGCCTCTTTTTAACTCAGAAAGTTTGTAGGCGATTTCTAGCACGTGCAAGCTATCGGGTTTTTGCAGCAGCGGCACAAAGCTGTCAATTTCACTATACACTCCCATCATTACTAGGCGATCGGCTGCGATATCTGAATCTGCTATTCCTAATTCTTGCAGTTGGCTTCTCAAAGCTCTCTTTAATTTGCGTTCTTCTTTCGTTGATAAGTTTGTTTCTTGTTGCAGGGAACGCTGGAGTAAATTCAAGAAATTATGTGTTTCGTTTGGGGAGAGAGATTGAAACAGTGCGGGAAACTGTTCTAGAGTTTGATTTAAGAACTTAGAAACATTACCGGCAGAGGAGCGAATTGCACCGAGGGGAGTGTTAACTTCGTGGGCAACTCCGGCAACAAGTTGTCCTAAAGCGGCCATTTTTTCGGATTGAATCAATCCTTCTTGGGTGGCTTCGAGTTGTTGCAGAGTATCGCTTAGTTCCTGATTTTTCTGGTGCAACGCTGATTCAGCTTGTTTGCGATCGCCAATTTCTCGCCAAACTGTGTGTAGAATTTCTTTACCATCTACAGGAATTACTGTCAGCAATACTTCTACCCAAAAGTTTTCTCCGTCGGTGCGGCGGTGCATCCATTCAAAGCGGTGACTTCCTCGCAAGAAAGCTGTGGCTGTCATTTCCTTAGCTTTCTCAAAAGACTCTCTACCGTCAGGTTGAATCTCTGGGGAAAGTTGAGCCGGATGTAGGGAAAGAAGCTGTTGTTTGTTTGTGCAACGCATCATGTTAACCGTTGCGGAGTTGCAGTCGATAAAAGCGCCACCATCTAACAGCAGAATCGCATCGCCCGATTGCTCGTAAAGTTGTCGGAAACGAGCTTCTGACTGCTGGAGTTCTTGGGTTCTTTCTGCGACTTTGGTTTCTAAGTTGGCATAGAGTTGGGCGTTTTCTATGGAGATGGCGGCTTGGGAGGATAAAACTTGTAAGACTGCCAATCTGTCAGGAGTAAATGCACCTGTTATCAGATTATTCTCTAGGTAAAGAATGCCGATCGCCTTTCCTTGATGTTGGATTGGCAGACACAAAACTGACTTTGGTTGCTGTTGAATAATGTAACAGTCAGCAGCCCAGGTAGTCTCAGCCGTGGCATCATTAATTACCAAGGTTTCTTGGGTTCGCCAGACATAGTTGATGATCGTGGTGGGAATTTCCTGAGAATCCGCTACCGAAGTAGAGGGGGTGTTCCAGGCTTTAGCGCTAACGCATTGAGTTGCGATCGCCCATGAATCTCCTTCTCCCCAAATCATCGCTCCTGTTTGGGCTCCCGCATTCTCGATCGCAACTTGCACTAAAGTTGAGAGTAACCGATCCAGGTTAATTTCTTCTGACAGGGATTGAGATGCTTTGATTACTGTTGCCAAGTCCAGAATTTCGGACGCTCCTGAAGTCGTGCTTACGACAGTTCCTGTCATCATTTGGGCAATTGTATCGCCTGTGTTTAAGCTCGTTTTCTGGTTGAGAATCGGGGCGATTAATTGGGGATAGCATTTTTCTAAATCTTCAACTTTTGCCCGGGCACCCCAGCGCGCGTAGGCGTACCAAGCATCAGTTAAGTAGACTCGGGCAATTTTTTCTTTGCCCCATTCAAGATAAAATTTGGCTGCGAGTTCCTGGGCTAGTGCTTCTTCGTTGAGATATTCGTTTTCTTGGGCTAGGGCGATCGCGCGATCGTACATTTCCACCGCCTCCAGCCTTTCGCCTAACACCTGATGCCGCCGGGCCTCTACTAGATAGAACTTATGTAAATGATTCATCGGAGCATGATGCGCCCACTTTTGCATTTTTTCTTGGTTGTTTTTCACCCGATTGAGTATCACCTCTTGTTCGGAACTTGAAACCTCAGTAAATACAGCCAAATGTGCCAGAGAATCATA
Source organism: Cyanobacteriota bacterium (assembly GCA_025362325.1). GTDB lineage: Bacteria > Cyanobacteriota > Cyanobacteriia > Cyanobacteriales > Microcoleaceae > Microcoleus. The sequence goes on from JANYGO010000349.1 coordinate 37,681, forward strand.
AAAATGGAACAGAGGCACGCAGATCAGTGCGGTCACGCTGCCTAGATATTGTTCGGCTAAAATAGCATTTTTAATCGCTTCATGAGGCTGACAAAAAACGTAATTTAAAATTAATTTGTAGAGGTAAATTTGATGAATTTGACATCCATCATTTGCTCTAATAGCAGTTTTGAGTCCTTCCTCTTCATTGTAGGACTCACCAATTAAACAAGTGGGATTTGTGTTATTACCTAAAAAATTCAGGACTACTTGCCGAACTAATCCGATCCAACTCAATAAAACTTCTTGCCGAATTTTACTAATAGCCTTACTGTAGGTTGATATCTTTTGTTCTGCCTCCGCAAGCTCTTGACCCAAAAAACATGATACATCGCATATATGAAATCCACAATGACCCGCCATTTCAAAGTCTCCACTCTCCACGGCGCTTTGATATCCCTCAATCAAAACAGGTAGTGCTTCTCTGAGATGTTTTTTCCAGTGCAGAATCAGAGCACCCCAGACATTGAATACCTTAGCCTTGACTTTCTCAACATTGAGCCGCTCAGCCAAATTTGCAGCTAAGTAACCAAATCGATAACCTGTTTCTATGTCTTGGACTACTCCACACAAAATTAATCCGTAAGTAGAATAACCAAATGACGACCAGGTGGCATTGCCATATTTGAGTGATAAATTAACCATTTTGCACACAATCAGTAACAGCACTGTTGGTGCAGCCACATAAGCAGCAGGAGCAATACTTGATAGGATATACATGGCTGCTAACGGTTCGGCTTCAGTCATTTCGGGCAGATTAATTAACGCTTCTATTTCTTGTTCTGCACAAAGCAAAGCAGTTTCTTCTAGTCCTTTTTCAATATCCGACTGGCTGGGCGATTCTGGTAAAATTACTCCCAAGTGTTTGAGCACTTGCAGCCCAATGCTAACATCTTCTGTGAGGTTTCCCTGGGAGGCAGCAGCTTGAATTTTTGCATCATAAACTTTTACTTTGTCCAGCATCGAAGTCGCTTGTTGGAGAACAATATTAGCGAATTTCTCCATCGGCTCAAACTCACCGTTGAGATAAGCCACTTCTGCTGATTCCGAGTACAAAGCCAATGATAGGCTATACTGATGCTGCCAACTACCTACTGCTAAAAATTCTAGTCCGGTAGTTAAATATTTTTTTGCAGCACCATAGGCTACTGAACTTTTAGCTCTACATCCAGCAATTAAATTCAATTGAGCTAATTCATCTCGTTCAGTAGGAGCAATAATGAACTCCTTACCCATATTCAAATGGTTGACAATATCGAAAATTTTCTCTTCTCTTTCTTGTGCGGTAGGGCCAGCGCCTCCCTGTCCGCTCTTAGTCAACAACAGTTGCCCTATTTTGAGGTGAGTTGACTGTTTCTGAGATTCGGGAATTAAAGAATATGCTGCTTGTTGTACGCGATCGTGTAAAAATTGGTAGGGAACCGATAAATCAGATGTTTTTGCCACATCTGATGATTCCGAATCTTGAAAGAATTTGTAAACTTCGCTGATGGGAATCACTAACCCCTCTTGCAGCGCTCTCCACAATTCATCCGCCGTTTCCACCTGGGATTTTTCATGGACAATTGCCAGGGTTGCCAAGTCAAATTGGTTGCCGATACAAGCGGCTAGTTTTAAAACATCCTGGGTATTTACAGGCAGCTTTTGCAACTTAATCGCCATAAACTCGACTACATCATCAGTCAAAGCAAGGGCGCTCACTCGGGCAATATCGCACTGCCAAGATGCGGAAGTCATATCAAAGGAAATCAACCCATCTCTCTGGAGAAAATTGAGGAATTGCGTAGCGAAGAAAGGATTGCCTTGAGTTTTGCTGAACACGAGTTCTGTTAAAGGAGTTGCGCGTTCTAAAGGACAAATTAGGGTATCGGCAATCAGGCGATTTAGGGCTGGTTTGTCTAAGGGCGCTAAAGTAATTTGATTGACTGGTAATGACTTTTTGCGGATCTCGTCCAAGGTCAAAATTAGCGGGTGGGTACCGAAAACTTCGTTATCCCGATAGGCTCCGATTAACAGCAGATAGCGGGTATCTGTCTCACTTACCAGCAACTGCATTAGCTTCAGCGAAGCAGAATCTGCCCACTGCAAATCATCCAAGAAAATAACTAAAGGATGCTCTTTGGTGGCGAATACTCCGATAAACTTACCGAAGAGCAAATTAAAGCGATTTTGAGCGGCAACTCCCTCTAATTCTTGGACTTTTGGCTGCTTGCCGATCAGGTGTTCTAATTCTGGGATGACATCGATAATTACCTGGGCATTTTCACCCAAAACTTGTAAGATTTTGGCTTGCCATTTCTGCACTTCTGCGGTAGTTTCAGCCAGCAGTTGCCTCATCAAATTCTGGAAAGCTTGCACCCAGGCAGAAAAGGGAATATCGCGCTTGAATTGATCAAATTTCCCTTTGATGAAGTAGCCCCGCGCTCCGACAATGGGTTTGTGTACTTCGTTGACGGCGGCGGTTTTGCCGATGCCGGAAAAGCCGGCGACTAGCATGATTTCGGTATTTCCTGCGCTGACGCGATCGAATGCTGCTAATAATGTGTTAACTTCGGTTTCTCTGCCGTAGAGTTTTTCGGGTATGGCGAAGCGATCGCAAATATCTCGTTCGGCCAAGGTAAACTGGCTAATCTTGCCTGTTTCTTGCCACTGTTGCCAACAGCTTTCCAAGTCGTACCTGAGCCCGAAAGCATTTTGATAGCGTGATTCTGGGTTTTTTGCCATCAATTTCACGATAATGTCATTCAACATTGCTGGGATGGTTGGGACGAGTTCGATGGGGGGAGTTGGAATCCTCGCAAGATGGGAGTGAACTAACTCCATCGCCTCGGTAGATTTAAATGGTAATTGTCCTGTCAGCAGTTCGTAAAATGTGACTCCCAACGAGTAGAAATCGGTGCGGTAATCGATACCTCGATTCATGCGACCGGTTTGTTCGGGAGACATATAATTTAGCGTTCCTTCCAGAACGTTAGGACTTTTAATTTCTTGGTTTTCTCTGGGTAAAAGGGAAGAGATACTGAAGTCTATGATTTTGATTTCTTGGGTATTTGGATTAATTAGAATATTCTGAGGTTTGATATCTTTGTGAATAATTCGATTGCGATAGAGTCCTTCTAATATTTGGACTGTTTGAATAGCTATTGGTAAAAAATCGTCTGGACTTAGTGGGCGAAGGGCGGTATATTCGGAAAGAGAGATGCCTCCAAAATCTTCCATGACTAAAGCAAAACTGTTGCGGTAGTTGGAGAGTGCAAGAGGTTTGATTATTCCTGTTAGGTCAATATTTTTGGTAATTGTGTATTGATTGCGAAACTGTACGAGTTCGTGGAAAGTTGGATATTCGTTTTGGAGGATTTTGATGGCGACAGGTTTTTGGTCTGATTCGGATAGCGCTCGGTAAACTTGGGTTCTAGCGCCGTTGTAAATGCAATCGAGGATGCGATACCCGGGAATTGTCAGTGAAGTTTCTGTCATGGGAAGTATCCTCAATTAATATTTTCGGGCAGTTTTCGGAGACTGAATTAGATGTGGTAATTCTCAAATCAATTATGAATTTTAGCTAACTAACCGTAGGGTGCGTCAAGGGGAAAATTATTGAGTAGGTTGTCGCTACCTTCTGCCCGAATCGCACCCTATAATAACTGCTAACCGCAGGGTGCCTCAGGGGATTATTGAATCGGCCGTCAAAACATTCTGCTCGAATCGCACCCTACAACCCACTAATTCGCGTGCCTAGCCCACTCATGGTTTCAAGAAACAGAATTGTTAAAATTAGATGCCCGCTAGCTTATCGACAGGGACTAAAGGATGTTCGGTGAAAGACTGACACACCACAACGTTCTAAAGCCAATTTATGTTTTTTTGTACCATAGCCTTTGTTATTTGTCAAGTCATATTCTGGATACTTGACGGCCATACGCAGGATTAATTCATCGCGCCAAACCTTTGCGATAATGCTAGCAGCGGCAATCTGAATCGATCGCGAATCACCTTTAATCATCGTCTCTTGTTCGATCGCCAAATTGGGTATTCTTTGATTGCCGTCAACCAAACACAAATCCGGCGTGACATTCAGTTTGAAAATCGCCCGCTTCATTGCCAACAAAGAAGCTTGCAAAATATTCAGGCGATCGATCTCCCGCACTGAAGCCGCACCAATTTGACAGTCAACCGCCACAGCCCGGATTTTCACGGCTAACCGACTTCGGGCTGTGGCACTCAACTGCTTGCTGTCGCGCACCCCGCAACTTACTAATTCATCGAGAACTTCGTCGGGCAAAATGCAGGCCGCAGCCACCACGGGCCCGAACAAAGCTCCCCTTCCTACTTCATCGACACCTGCAATGATCTGAGGGAGAGAGGGAGAGGGGGAGATGGGGGGAGAGGAAGATGGGGAGATGGGGAGAGAGGAAGATGGGGAGATGGGAAGATGGAAAGATGGAAAGAGAGTAAAAATTTCTACTTCTTCCTTTTTCCCTCTTCCTTCTTCCCTCTTCCTTTTTCCCTCTTCCTTCTTCCTTCTTCCTTCTTCCTTCTTCCCTCTTCCTTCTTCCTTCATAATCACTCATCCAAAAGGGCTGATGAGCGGCGGCGACGGCGACGGTTGATCGCAGGTTCTTCGGGTTCGACGGGTTCTATCGGCTCATTGAACTCGATCGGCTCATGGAATTTGATCGATTCATTGAATTCGATGAGCCGATCAAATTCGCTCGATTCATCGAATTCGATCGGCTCATCGAATTCGCTGGATTCCTCCGGCTCATAAGAGAAGCCCATCACATCATCGCTGGTTTCATCCGGGCGAGCAAAATCATCAGTTTCGTCGATCGAACTCTCGCCGTAAATTTGGGCCTCATCGTCCTCTGAAAATGCAGGCTCAGCTACCGAGCTTTCTGGATAATCCTGTTCCTCAACATTTTCGGCTGTCGCCGGCGGTTCAAATTCAAATTCGAGTTGCTCGAAAGGCGGCTTGTTTGGGGCGGCTCCCGGAAGAGTCACCGAAACGATCGCATTCTTAGGATTTTTCAGGCCACGATCCGTAAGCACCAAAGGAGAAACCCCCATCAAAGCGTAAACATCCTGCTCCTCGGCAGTCATTTCCACCGCAATCACCTCTGGAGGCTCCACCATCGGCTTCAGCAACTCAGACTTAGTTGGGCGCACGCGATCGAAATCCTCGCGCCGGCCAACTGTCGCCATATTCACCAGCCCGAAGCCCTCGGAAGCTGCGCGGATGCCGGGAGGTGCCTGGTACTCAGAGCGCGTTTCCGCGACGGGGGCGATCGAAGTATTCGGCAGCCGCAACTTGCTGCGTACAGGTTCCTCCTCCACCACCGGGAGGGCAAAAGTCTCTTCTCCAATCCGGCGGCGGCGGCGCCGTCTAGTTCCGTTGCCCAAATCCTGATAGCTGGGATGGTTGAGCAAGTCTAAAGCCGAGGCGTTGCCGCCGATCTCAACAAAATCCAAACTTTCGCTGCTCGGTTCCCAAGCAGCCCGAGCAGGTTCGGGGGAACGTTCTTCTCTTACGGGTGCAGGAGTTGCAGCAGCTACAGGCGCCAAGCTGCGGCGTTCCAATCCTTCTGGCAAGTTCAACATCACCCGGTTGGAGGTTGCAACAGTGCGATCGGCCGGTTCCCGGACTGCGGCGAAGTCTTCTTCGCCGGGGAGTTGCACCAGATGACCCAACCCGCTGCAAGTAGGGCAAGTGTGGCCGAACAACTCGTAAATATTTTGACCTTGGCGTTTGCGGGTGAGTTCTACCAGTCCTAATTCCGAAAGTTGAGCGATTTGCGGCCGAGATTTGTCAGCTTTGAGAGCTTTATTGAAATGTTCCAGCACCTGCAACTGATCGCGGCGGGATTCCATGTCGATAAAGTCAACAATAATCACCCCGGCAATATTGCGCAGTCGCAGTTGTCTGGCTATTTCGGTGGCTGCTTCGCAATTTGTCCAGAGTACAGTTTCGCGAGCTGTAGCCGATCGAGTAAACGAGCCTGAGTTGACATCGATCACCGTCAGTGCTTCTGTCGGCTCGATAATCACATAACCGCCGGAAGGCAAATCTACCCTTGGTCTGAGGGCTTCTCGAATCGCAGCGTTGACGCGGAAAAATTCTAAAATCGAGGCGCGCTCTCGGTGGTGGTCGATCAAAACTCCCGCAGGAAGTTTACCGCCGTTCCAGCTCATCAACTGCTGCTTGACCCGCTTGATGCCATTTTGCGAGTCCACCACAATCCGATTCACGTCACTGCTGAACATATCGCGCAGCACCCGTTGGATAAAATCGTCGTCGCGGTTGAGCAGTGCTGGCGCCCGCGAGGTACCGCCTTCGAGTTGAACGGCTTCCCATTGTTTTTGCAGCACTTCCAAATCTTCCATGACGGCTTCTTCAGTCATGCCTTCGGCTTCGGTACGCACCAGCAGCCCCATGCCGGCCGGTTTCACCAAAATAGCCAGGGCTCTGAGGCGGTTGCGCTCGGCTTCCGACTTGATCCGCCGCGACAGATTGACTCCTCTGCCGTAGGGCATCAGTACCAAATAGCGACCAGGCAGAGTGATATTGCCTGTCAGCCGGGGGCCTTTGCTGCCCGTCGGTTCTTTCATCACCTGTACCAGCACTTTTTGCTGGGGGGTGAGGAGTTCTGTAATTGCTCCTGCCGATCGCTTGAGCCGCAGCGGGCCAAGGTCTGTGACGTGCATGAACCCGTTCCGTTCAGGGTCGCCAATATTGACGAAGGCCGCATCTATCCCAGGGAGTACATTTTCGACAATTCCCAAGTAAATGTCGCTGACTTGATGGCTCCCTGTGGCTACCACGAGTTCTTGGATTTGATCTTCTGAAAAAACGGCAGCAATGCGATGCTGCTCTGCTATAACTATCTGCTTTGTCATTCAATTTCCTCAAAAAACTGGCAGCAAGTTAGAGGCACTAACGCGCTCAGAGTGCCTCTGACTTTAACTGTAATTAGTAGTAGCAGGAAGAGTTATTAGCTGTGAGTTGGTGCAAGGTGGAACGAAATTTAACTGTTGACCGTTGACTGTTGACTGTTAACTGTTGACTGTTCACCGTTAACTGTTACAGATAAAGTAGTTAAACCCGCCCGTACCGAGTTATGAGTTATGCTCAGCAGATAAATCTGAGAGATAGAAATAAGGAGGTTTTTATGGAGTTAGCAATCTTGAGTTTTGATTTGAGAATTGCTTTCCTCAATACTCAATATTCAATATTTGCAACTCTTCCGTTGAACGAGCGCGAATAAATTCAGTGACACTCCCACCAATTTCTTAACACACAACTGAACACTACGAACTGATAACTCCGCTTGCGTGGTGGTTGAGGGCTGGTTTTGAGCGAAAGTTAGTAGGAGTGAAAGCGCCTAGACTTTTGTTGAATTCTTGCGCGATCGCACTCAACAGACTCTACTCTTGGCATTCGACTGCAACCTCCGCCCTTGCCAACCCTAAAACCTTGTCAAAAAGATCTATTGTTGAATGCCCGCTCTGCGGCTTGAACCGTGAGATTTTTGAGTAAGCCGACGATCGACAACCAGTCGATCGCTCGAAATTAATCGCTCAACTTGGTTCATAGCCCGCTCCTGCGGGTTTGGCGCTAGATTTAGCCTGTGAATCTACAAAAAGGCTTGAAGTCTTGAACAGAAGCAATTTGCACCCAGCCCGCGTTGCTGGTTGACGACGGCGGCGAGCGATTAAAGCGCTCGAGCCGCCGGGGCTTCCATAACAAGAAATTATAGCGTGGAACGACCCCGATCGAGAACCGGAGGTGAAATATTCCCCTACGGCTTCCCTATTCTAACCATAACCCAGGATTAGCTGACTGCGCTGAACTTGCAGAAGCTGAATTTCCTGCTGGCTGACTTGTTCGAGCATAAACACAATATGTTCTGGCTTCAGCAAATTGCCATCGCTGCGACAACTGCCGGTATAGCGCAACACGGCTGTATCTGCGGATTTACCACCATTCGCGCTAGTTTCTGGTTGCTGCTCTACAAGCTCTAGTTTGTGCAGCCGATCGCGCAAATTCACATCCTGACTCTTTCCCGACTTAGTAGTGTGCACCCGCCAAAAAGCTGAACTTTCGGCGATCGTCCTCACCCAAGCTTCCCAATTGGCATTTCCCGCGACTCCGACAGCAGCAGAATTCTCCCGGTCTAATTCGAGATTTTCTGTCAGCGAGCCTGTTGCTGCGACAGTGATGACATACTCTGCGGCTTCTAACAACTGACTGGCAGAAGGAGCCTTGAGGTCGATCGGCTCAACCTTGTAAATCGGGATATTTTCCGGCAGAGTCGCCGCCAATTTTTCCCGAAACATCTCAAGTGCGATCGGCTCAGTTAGCTCAAAATCAGCAATTTCCCCTGTACTGGTAACGCCCAGAGGCAGGGCGTTTGCCACAGAAATCCGAGGATTCGGGTGGAAGCCGCCGGTAAACGAAATCGGTAAATCGGCCCGACGCACAACTCGATCGAACAATCGCAGCAAATCCAAATGACCAACCAAAGCCATATCGCCCACCTTCCCAAACCAAACCCGAAAACGCTGTTTCCGTTCCGTATTCGGCACAAACTCCCCTGCAAACTCCGGAATTGGCAGCGCATCCACAACCACATTGTGTCCGAAATCTGTGCCGCAAACCCCGCAGCGCGAACACCCTTCAAAGGAACAGTCAGAAACCGTCGCCGCTTCTAAAGCCTTTTGCAAGTCAAGCTTTAGCCAGTTTTTATCAATTCCCGTGTCCAAGTGATCCCAAGGCAGAGGCTGATCGAGAGACATCGGAAGATTCGGAGATTCGGAGATTCGGAGATTCGGGGAGAATTGGGAAAATCTTCGTGGATTCCTGGGAATTCCGACTTTTATCCGTTAAATCCCGTACAGAATCCGCTGCCGAACTTGCTTCTTCCTTCTCAAACAGATTCCATTCGCCACTTTCAACTTTACGATATTTCCAAGTAAGGCCAGATTCATCGATCGCGCGAGTCCAAGCCTTGTAAGCTGTATCCAAACTTTCCCACCACGCATCCATACCAGCGCCAAGTTCCCAAGCGCGACGGATTACAGGGCCCAAACGTCGATCGCCCCTACCGACAAAATCCTCCATCGCCGAAATCCGCACATCAGTATAATTCACCTTGAGATTTCTCATCCCCCGAAATTCTCCCTTCAGCAATCTTTGCTTGCGGGAAAACTCGGCAGTAGAAACCGAATGCCACTGAAAAGGAGTGTGAGGCTTGGGCGTAAAATTAGAAATTGTCAAGTTAAAATTCAGTGTCCGTCGGCCATCCAGCCTGCATTCCCTTTGCAGCCAGCGGACTGTTTCGGCGATGCCGAGCACATCAAAATCTGTTTCTCCGGGCAAACCGATCATAAAATACAGCTTGATTTTATCCCAACCGCGATCGACCGCAGTTTTGACACCCCGCAACAATTCTTCGTTTGTCAAACCTTTGTTAACGATGTCGCGCATCCGCTGCGTACCCGCTTCCGGGGCAAAAGTCAAACCGCTTTGTCGCGTACCGCCGAGAATGTCAGCAATATTATCGTCAAATCTGTCAACCCGCTGGCTGGGTAAAGACAGAGAGATATTTTTGTCTTTGAGGCGGTTTTTGATTTCCATCCCGACTGCTGGGAGTGCCAGATAGTCGGAACAACTCAGGGAAAGCAGGGAAAACTCGCTGTGCCCGGTGGCTTTCATCCCTTGTTCGATCGCCTCTACGACTTGCTGTGGTTCCACATCGCGCGCGGGGCGAGTCAGCATTCCCGGCTGACAGAAGCGACAGCCACGGGTGCATCCCCGGCGGATTTCGACTGTCAATCTGTCGTGCACTGTCTGAACGTAGGGCACTAAGCCGATCGAATAAGCTGGTATGGGAGTCGCGACTCGGCGCAGAATTCGTTCTGGAACTTCGGGGCGGTTGGGATGAACAGAACCATCTGCCGCCATATCGTAGAATTGCGGGACATAAACGCCGGGAATTTGCGCTAAATCCAGCAGCAATGCTTCTCTGCTCAAATTATTAGCTTTGCCTTCTGCCAAAATCAAGCCAATTTCTGGCAGCAATTCTTCTCCATCTCCCATAGCGATGAAGTCAAAAAAGTCAGCGTAGGGTTCGGGATTGGATGTTGCGGTTTGCCCGCCAGCAAAAATCAACGGCATTTGACCATTTTGGTCATTTGTCGCTCTTTCTTGCCAAGTTAGGGGAATGCCGGCTAAATCCAGCATTTCCAGAATGTTTGTGGCTCCGAGTTCGTAGCTAAGGCTGAAGCCTAGAATATCAAATTCTGTGAGCGATCGCCTGGATTCTACCGCAAACAGGGGTGTTTTGGTCGTTAGCGCAGCCCTCGGAGAGGATCGCAGTTTTGCTGCTAAGTCTGGTGCGGGCAAATAAGCTCGATCGCACAACTGTCTCGGCAAGGCATTCAAAATATTGTAAAGGATGATGTGCCCCAGATTGGAAGCACCAACTTCATATACTTCTGGGTAAGTGAGCACCCAGCGCACAGACGCTGTATCCCAAGGCTTGTGCGCAGCCCCCAACTCGTTTCCCAGATAACGAGCAGGCTGATTAATTTCTGCTGTAAGTAATTCTTCGACTTTTACTGCCACGGCTCGACTCGCTAATTGTTGCGACTAGACAGCAGCCTACCTTAAAATCTGCCAACACGCCAACGGCACTCAGTCAATTTTCGATTTTAGATTTTAGATTGAAGAATTTTAGATTGACTCCACAGATTAATCTGCGAGCTGGAACAAAAGTCTAAAATCTTGGGAGCACCCATTCGCTCGGAGGGCAAGCTGTCAACTGTCAACTGTCAATTGTCAACTGTCAACTAAAACAGGAGTTTTCCGCTTCAAAGCTTTCGACATTTTCAAATATCTCAAAAACTCGATCGAGTTGACTGAGTTCCAGAATCATCCTAATCCCGGCGGAAACTGAGCAAATACTAAACCGGCGCCCCATTTTTTTCGCCTGCTTGAGGCCAGAAATCAATGCCATCAAACCCGCACTGTCAACAAATGTTACTTCCCCCAAATCTACGAGTACCCCTACAACTTCGGGGGCACAAATTGCTGTGGTTAGTTGCAGTCCGAATTCTCCGGATGTGGCTGCATTCAGGTGGTATAGGGGTCGAATCACCGTAATTGTTTTTTGGGCAAGAAGTGTCTGCATATATCAAACCTATGGTTGCTGTGTATTTTCAACTACTGTGGTAGAAGGTTGTAAGCCTAAACTTACTTGACACCTCCGAGCCTAACTTGCTCGCAAGGAAACCGACCAGTTGTTTTCAGTAGTTTTACTGAATCTTTATTTATTTACTGTTTTTTATGAAATTTTCCGCAAGATTTGGAACGGAAACGTAAGCTACTATACTATTTTTTGGTCGGTCACCAAGTTGAGTCTTAGTAATTGCCAAAATTGCGATCGACTTTGCCCTAACTGTTGGGTCAAACTGCACGATGTAATTGAAATCACTTGTTAGTTCTGATTTAGATCACGCGCGCGATCGACTGTTCAGATGATAATTAAATTGTACGGAGTTCTCCGAGCTAATATGCAAGCAACTTATGCTATTCGTCATCTTGTAGAAAAAGCCCTCTACATTAAGCAGTTGACGCCTGACATTGAAAACGAAATCAACTACGAGCTCACCCGTTTGGGGTACATCTCGGATATTGATTATGAAGCTTTAGAGTTACTAATGGATGAAATGGATGCCGGCCGGGTACAATTGGTATCTAGTCGATAGTTGGAACCGGGCGCCACGGATAAATCCCAGAGCAAAACAAAACCCTTGCACGACGGGAAACATCGGAGTGCGATCGCCATTCATCCCGGCACGGTATTTCGATCGCCAACCACCTATTGCTGAACTCGATATTTTCCAGGAGAGCATCCCTGCACCCATACCATTTGAGATTTTAGATTCGCATGACTGACGACTCTCACGGTTTGCAGCTTGTCTACAGTTTTATTCTTTTTTGCAACTGATATCTCAATCAAAAACTACAAATTTTGACCTCAATTAAATCTCTAACTTTTGGGGTATGACAAATCAGCTTTTATTGTGATTTATACTAATTATTTCTGGTAAGAAAACTCAATCGCAATCTTTCCCCCAAACAAAAAGGTAGTAAAGGCAGGGAAAAAGCTAGCAATAAACTAGCTCAACTGCACGCTCGGATCGAGGATACTCGCACAGATTTTCTCTCTTTTGTTGTCAACTAAGATAATTCATCAAAACCAAACGATTGTTTTAGAGCACTTGGACACCTGACAGGACGATCGACCACCGTAAATTGTCCCGATGCTCTCTCAAATTGAGGATGGCGCAGTTTCAGAACTATGCTGGAAGCACCGATCCGAAATTTCAAATCTAAAATAATATGATGAATTACTACAAATTTCGCCACACAAATCAAGTTTACCGCCGCAAGCAGGGCATTTTGACAAAAAGTTTATTTGTGTGCATGATTGCCTGTTCTGCGTGCCTCACAGCCTTGCTGTGGGGACAATCGGCGGCGTTTTCCCAGCAGCCCGTCTGCCCGACTGGTAACATTGCGAATTTCCCGTCGCCGCCGCTTTCGCAAGCCGAACCAAGCGTGCCGAGTCTGTGGTTAGCTGAAAAACAGTTTGGCGGCAAATTGCTCGATCGCTGGTTTGTCGATCGCACCAACACTTGGGTTATCATCATCGTCAACCGCCAACTGTGGAGTTTGCTCGATTATATGGAGCGCTATCAGTTTGTCAACCGCTTCGGCGCTGTTTCCAGCGAGTACGGTTACAACCTGCGAATTTGCAACCGTCAAGGGACGGCTTTGGCGGTTTATTCGTGCAAGGGCGATCGGCTTAGCTGTAAAATCGACTTAGAATCTCTCTCAAATCCGGGGCTTCGAGGCAAAATCAAAGGATTTTAGTAGGGTGCGTCAGCAGCGAGTTTTTTTCAGGAGTGGCCCAGGAAGCCTAACGCAGATGACAGCCAAAGAATTTAACTTGAACCTCACGAGCTAAGTAAATGGACAACTTACTAGAATATATAAAATCCGAATACAAATTAGACTGCAAACTGCGATTTTTATTAAACCGCTATTCTGCCAACGAAATTGTAGCTCGAATCATCGAATTGCTCGCAAGAGATCGTCCAGATACTGAGGAAATTATCAGCTTTGCTAGGGATTTTTGTATTGGTTCAGATTTGAAAAAAACAGAAAAAAATAACTTTTATAAGCAACTAAAAAAACAAGGTTTTTTTACAGTATTAAATCTATTTGTGTCGGCTAGTAATTTTGGTTTGTGCAGTTCGACTATTAACAATATTGGCAAATTTTCCAAGGCGGAAAATGCTGTTTTACTGGAAAATGTCTATGAAAAACAATATAAAAACAAGTCTGTACTATTGTCTTACAAGTGCTTGTCTGAATTAAGTTGGCTAGGATCGGAAAAAGTTGCCAGCTATTTGAGTGAACTCGAATCAGAGAAAACAATAATTTCCAACTTGGTTTTGCTATACTATTGTTTAAGATGTGGTAGCGATTCGGATTTGGAAAGACTTTTACAAAACGATGCTCTTATGCAATTCATTCACCCCACAGCATCTTTCGTCAACCTAGAACATGAAACAGAGACAAGATTATGGGGATTGGAACTCTACTTTTTGAAAGATTTTGGTTCAATGGAGCTAAGTATGCTCACAAACTCTGATTTTAAAACTATCGCAAAAGACTATTTCACAAATTTTACAGGAAATTGAAAACCCTAACCCCAAGTATTTTAGTAGTAGGGTACCCCGGAAGCGAGTTGTTTTTTGGAGTTTTGAGAATTTAAGAGCTGACGCACGTTACAGCTACAACTAATAAAATGTGGTTTCCAAAAACGCATTTTTGAAAATATTCAATGTATAAATAGACCCGAAAATGTTAGAACAATTACGAACAAAATAACAGAAAAAAAATGGCACTTCCTAAAAAAGCTTCACGTAGTATCACCATAAAAGGCGAAAAATATCGTTGGCTTATTTCAGGCAACGATTACGGAATTGGTTTGTGCGTAGAGTTATACGAGAATCCTGCTCAGAAATTGACGACAGGTTTTTCTGATGATTATCAAGCTGTTACGCCTGTGCTGGTGCGTGAGGTAATTCTCCATGCCTTAGCACAAGGATACACGCCTCACAAAAAAGGTCAGGATTTTTGTTTGCCTGAAAATTCACCCTTAGTAGTAGTTGAGAATTTAAGAGCTAACGCAGCTTACAACTACAACTGGTGACTGACGCACCCTACGGTTAAAGGTGCGTCAGTTTTGATGATTTTATCGGCGCTTGTGGGCTGGTGACTGACGCACCCTACATTTTAGCTTTTCACTACTTGCCGAATTTCTTGCCAGATCGATCGATATTGCTGAATCCCCGCATCCCCGAAAGGCAGCAGAAAGTCGCTAGCAGCAAGAATCTTAGCATCCGGTAGCAACACGGGATTACTGCGCACATCTGCGGGCAAATCCTCCGGTTTCATGCCGATAATTATCGGCGAACTAGCCTTAGCCAGCAAGGATAATTGAGGCGCAATCTGAGGCTGCAAGCAAAAATTAATCCATTTTTCAACTAACGAAACTGGCTTTCCTGATGCGGGTTCTACCCACAAATCTGTCCAAAGTGCGGTTCCAGAAGCGGGAATTACTACCGCAATATCGCTTTGAGTTTGCAGCAGCGGCAGCACATCGCCCGAGGAACCGACAGCTAACCAAGTATCCCCTAAAATCAACGGTTGCAAGTAAGAATCGGAACTGTAAAGCTTAGCTTGCGCGTGCAGAGAAGCCAGTTCTTTTTTGAGGTTGGGAACTTTATCTAATTGCTGCGTATTGTAAGATTTTCCGAGTTTTTTTAATGTTAAACCGATAACTTCTCTAGCACTATCAGGTAGCGAAATTCGATCGCGCAATTCGACTCGCCACAAGTCTTTCCAATCTGTCGGAGTCCACCCCAAAGCCTTAAATTTGTCGGTGCGATAGGCAATTACCGTACTTCCCCAGCGGTAAGGTGCGGCCCAAACTTTACCTTTAGCGTCTAATTGACCGTCATCGTTGCGCCGGACGAGTTTTTGCCATCTCTCGGGCAATTGCGACCAATTAGCAAGTTTAGCAGGATCGATCGGCTGAATCAATTTTTGCCGAATTGCCAAAGTCAGCCAATAATCTCCCAACATCACCAAGTCAGCTTGATTTTTGGCTTCGGGTGTCCGTTTCCACTGTTGCAACAAAGCGAATAATTCTTTTAATTGGGCTTCTTGCGTTACCTGCAACACCGGAGACGGTTGTAAATCGCGGCTGAATTTGCTGACAATTTGGGCCGGAATACCGTTTTTGAGCGATCGAATTTTGAGAGTGGGCTTCGAGTCGCACCCTGCCGCCAATTGACTTAAAGTTAGGGTGGCGGCCCCCAATAGCAAAGACCTTCGTTTCACCTGTGAACCCGCTTTTCTAAATATTGACACCGATGTTTTGTGTTCTGCGGCGCGGGAAATAATTGTTTGTCGAGTCCGGTAGTTGGCGCGATTAATCTTATTTCTTCCTCAAACACAAAGATATTGTACTCGCTTCTGCTGCGATCGGGGTCGGTTTGACTCAAAGGACTGGGGGCGCGGAGAGACTCTCACAGAAGGCTGAGCCCTGCGACTCTCAGAAAGCAGGCTTTTTAACTCTGATTGAAGGTTGGAACGAAGTATCTGGTTTAACAAACTTAGTTTCAGCCTCCAAGACTATCTCAAATCTCAAATCCTCAAACTGAGTCCCTCAATCTACCCTCTGGATTGGGAACACAACAATTACCTCAAAAATTAAATAATTTAGTGATAAATCGCAGTTATGTAAAGATTTCCCTTATATGTAAAGATATAAGTTACAATTCCCCGGATAACTGTATGGAAGCTCTACGCCAGCAAGTTACAGTATTGACTCAACAAGTCGATTCCCTGTACAAACTCATAGAAAACCTTAATGAAAAATTATTGGAGTCCGCCAAGGAGACGAAGCTGGCTCATGAGCAGAGCGATCCTCGCTCCCTGACGGTAGAAAATGACAAAATCTCGGCATATCAAAGCTACAGCCGTCTAGACGGACTCCTCGAACACAAGGACATACTGTTAGATGACAGCTACTTCGAGAAAAATTCTCAAAGCCTGGAAAAAGAGCTGAGTTCAGAGATTCAAATCCAGCGCCTTACAGCTCAGCTAACAGCGGCTTATAATCGAATTGCTGCCTTGGAAGAACAGTTGCTCGCCAAAAGAATGCACTCGCAACAGGTAGGCAGGTAATTAAATGTTGCTGCTGGCGATCGAGCCTTAATCAAGATAAAAAATACAAGTTGCGTTGATTTCTGCTCGTCTACTGATACTCCTTTCCCACCAAAAAAATTAGTATTATTGAACCGCTTTCCACGCGTTAGGCTTTCGCGGCGCGTGAGCGCTCTTGTCACGAAGGAAGAAGAAGCAAGAATAATATCATCTTCTACCGGGAAGGGAGTAGAGTAATTGCATCGAGTTTTTATCTGGCGCAATTAGCAGCAAGAATACTGCCTCTAAGTGAGATTTTGTGTCAAAGAATTTCTAACTATGAGAATAGAAATGCTACAGAAAATGATACGATACGCTTGGGTTAAGATTTTCCGAAGAAGTGACACCGGGTTGTTTGCGTCCGCGACTATCTAATGTTTAATTTCACACCGCGAGGCTAAAGTTTCAACAGCTTGCAGGAGTTGGGTTGGAGTCCAATTTGCAACTAGGCCGCTGGCGATCGCGCACGCACCCGCACCCACACCTTCCTTCACATATCCGCGATCGTAAGCTTGCAGTTGCCCGTAGCGAGAACCCGCAAAACTTAGCTGTGCAGCCAACAGAGGCACACCGCCGATATCCTGAGCCAGTCCTACAGTGTCCCCTGTAGGGTCTTCGGCCACCCAGCGCGTAGTCCCCACCGTAACTTGCTCGGGACACCATACCAAAGCATATTCTCGGGCTAAGGCTTGCATCAAAGCGTACACTGCCAGCATTTGCGTGCCGCCAGCCAACAGCACCCCGCAAGTCCGACTCGCGGCGATCGCCATTCCCGCCACTGCTATCTGCATCGGATCGCCCACCGCCGCTACCAATTCCAGGGGAGTGCTATTTTCTGGGTCAATTTTCCACCCAGTGCGATCGAGCCCCGCTGTCACCGCAGCCAATTTTTGAGTATGATTGCAGCGAGGATGAGAACTATTAACTTTGCCAGCCGCTGCAATTCCCAAACCCATTAACACGCCTAAAGCAGTAGTCGTTCCCCCAACTACACACTCACCTAAAATTAAATAGCTACCATTAGTTTGGGCGGCTAATTTAGCTCCCCAAATTAATCCTTGTTCCAGCAAATGTTTGACTGTTTCGAGTTGTAAAGCATTCCCGGAAATCAGACATTTTGCCGCAGTACCGCCCAAATCAATTGCAGGTACCGGAGGTGGGATGGGTAAACCAGCATTAAACAGGTAAAGGGGAATTTCCAAAGCTTCGATTACAGCGCGAGATATCAGTACCGGCGAGGCTCCGGCTTCTAGGGGCGGCAAAGCATATTGGGGCGAGGGTTGGGGGCCGTTGTACAAAAATTCTGCATCGGCTAAACAAGTAAATTGTCGATCGCGCGGGGTTGCTCCTGCTGCTGAAATCCCCGGAATTAAGCCTGTTGCGGTAAATCCTAACACGCAGGCAAATATCGGTTTTTTTCCCCGATAGCGATCGAGCCACCGCTGGCCTTGTTCAATTTCTGTATAAATACGAATCATCATTAGTCAGTAGTCATTGGTCATTTGTAATTTGTAATTGGTAATTGGTAATTGGTAATCTTGCCCCGAGCGGAGTCGAGGGGTGGTAATTGGTAATTGGTAATTGGTAATCTTGCCCCGAGCGGAGTCGAGGGGTGGTAATTGGTAATTGGTAATTGGTAATTGGGAGCATCTCATTTTTGTAAAAAGTATTTTTTGTGTAGTGCGAGGGGAGACCGCACTACACAAGCAACACGCTTGATGCTCCCTTATTCTTCCCTCTTCCTTCTTCCTTCTTCCCTCTTCCTTCTTCCTTCGTATTACTCTTCATAATCGATTAAAACTTGCACCCAGCGCGGCGGCCGCGGAATCGGATTTCCTAAACGATCTAACAGCAGCAAAGCTACTAAATGCACTACAAATAAGTAAACAAGGTTGCTAACTAAAATCATCCCGGCGGCGATCGCCCCAATGGTGTTCAAATTCGGCACGCTCAGCCAGCCCAGCTTCACAAACACCCATTCCACCATCTCTGTTACCTGGACGGTTACGTAAACCCACAGGTTTTGACCTACCAAAATTGACAGCAGCCAAAACCGAAAAAAGAAGCCGACAGTACCAATCAGGGCGCCCAAACTAATAGAGAGAGACCAACTCGCTTTGCGCGTCCAAAGTCCTCCCAGCACAACTCCCATAATTCCAAAAGGCATCACGTATAAAATGCTGCGCGTCGGGCCCATGAGTACCGACAGCAGCAAACCCGAAACTAATGCTGACATCCAAGCTGCTCGGTTGCCCCAGCGCAGGTAAACTAGGGCGATCGGCACTGGGAAAAAAACCCGCAGCAACGGCCCCAGCGGAAAGTAATAATTTACCAGCCAAATCAAGCTAGCGGTACTTGCCAAAAATGCCGTTTCTACCAGCCTCAAAGGCGCTTCCCCAGCAGCGGGCGTCCGGGTATCTGGATTTGTGCGATCGCCCGCCATTTCTGAAATATCGGCGGTTGGAGGCTCGTTATTTGTACTGGGTGAACTGCCCAAATTAGACGCGGCATCTGCTGACAAAAAATCACTCATCCGATTTTAGCTTTCCGATTTGAGATTTGAGATTTTACGGGACTTGGGCGCTGGCGCGACAGATTCCAGGTTTTACGAGTTGATGCCTCGTTGCCAAATTTAATCTTGGTGGCAGAAACCGATTTTAGGTACGAACGCCTGTCTTATTTTAGATGGATATTCTCACCCAAAATTTTCATCAGCATCATTTTTCAGCTTTGACTTCTTGAATTACAAACACCGAACACGATGCGTGGTGAACGACATAATTGCTGACACTGCCGAGGAAAGCTTCTGTGAGCCCCGTGCGGCCGCGCCTCCCCACTACTATTAAATCTGCGCCCCAATTTTGGGCGGATTCACAGACACAATGCCCCGCATCGCCCTCCATTTTGCAGTCAAATTCCACCTGCAATCCTTGTTTTGCTGCAGCGTCGCAGTAATTTTGTAGCAAACCCGAAGCCTGTTTTACCTCCCTTTCCATCCGCAAACGTTGAGCTTGGTAAGCTTGATCCATTAACTCGACATTCATCCCCAAATCTACCGGAATTGGCACTGCCGTCTCGCCCAGCGTGTTGACAGTAACGCAGTGAAATAGCATCATCTCGGCTCTATCGCCCACAGCTAATTCTAAGGCTTGATTGAAAACGCGGTGGCCGAGATCCGAATCATCGACGGCGGCGAAAATTTTCTTAAAACTCACAGCTTTACCTCCTGCGGTAAATCTTTATTAGTAGTTAACAGAGAATGCTTTTGACTTTTATTAAAATTAGCAATCTCTGATACTTCTAGACTAACAGACGCTCCAGTGCGTGCAGGTCTGGAATGCACAAAACGTCACGTTCGCGCTGAATTGTTCCTTTTTTTTCCAGCTTGCTGAGCACTCGTGTTACGGTTTCCCGAGCCAGCCCGCTGAGGCTGCTCAATTCTCGGTGTGGCAGGTTGGGAATTTCTGTACCTCCACTTAACATGATTTTCCCTTGTCCCTCGGCCAAAAATAAGAGAATATCTGCTACTCGCGAGGTACTGTCCGACTCTCGCAAACGCAGGCGGCGATTGACTTGCCGCAGGCGGCGCGCCATCAGTTGAGCTAGTCGAATGCCTGCTAGCGGCTCGGTATGAATCAACTGCACAAAATCCTGAGCTGGCATATTCCCGATCAGTGTCGGGGCTAGGGTGATGACATCTGTCGATCGCGGTGCTTCTTCGATCGCGGCCATTTCCCCGAACAGTTCTCCTTTCCCTAAAATATTCAGCGTTACTTCTTTTCCGTCTAGGTTGTAGGTGCGAATTTTCACCCAACCATCCAATATAAAATACACTGATGTTCCCCAGTCATTTTCGAGTAAAATCACTTGATTTGACGGATGACTGCGGGTAACGATGTGGACAGTTGCTCTCTCGATTACAGGATCGGGTAAGCCTGCAAAAAAAGGAGTAGAAACTATCAATTGATTTATATTGGACTGCGGATCTCGGGCGTTAAAGCGGTCTTCCATGAGGCCATCATTTTAATTTATGCGCTTGATCTGCGCTGGGCAGTTAGAAATAGCTTGCAGCCGAGTCATTCGATTTGAGATTCCCGATCGGAGAAACAAGTATCTAAAATCGGCAATTTTTCCTCTAAAGTTTGGCGTCAAAGGTCGAATATGGAAATTAATAGCCTCAAGCTCTGATTGGGAGCTAGAAACTAAAGACTATACCATAATTGTTTAGATATATACCGCGGAGCAAATTTTATTCACCAAATTTTAGCAAGGTGGCAAGCGACTGAGCGATCGAGTTACCGAAGACCAGCACTTGGCGATGACAAGCTTAACACTGCTGAGAGATTTGTGGTCAGCCGACCCGGCAGTCGATCGTCCGCTAGCGGAACTACAAGTCCTCACACCGGGAACACAGCCACCAAATCCGACTGCAACTGCCTGGAACTTGTCAAATGTCAGCACTACCAACAACATCCACAGCCATTCCCGGCTCAAGGTTGGCGATCGTCGCATACCACCGAAACCGACGCAGTTTTCAGCAACCTTTTATAATGCCCGAGATTATTGTACCATTAATCTCTAGCCATTGACACAGATAAGAAGCTATGATCAAGGGTTGCTCGCATCGACTGCACGCGGACAATCCCGCATCCCAGCATCCCAAATCGCAGATTGTTTGAGGTTTTTTCCCAGTCTGTCAAAGATCGAGACACATTACCCGATCGCACAGCGGGGCGCACAGCAACGCCAAACTCCGGGTGACGGTTGCGGCCTGCCCGATAGCTGCGCTGGTTCCAGGAAAGCAAGCAGCAGAATTTGAGAGGACCCGCAGGGATGGCAGCGGGCATTTGATGCGGAAGTACCGCCTAACCTATGATGGCAATAGAAGTCATGCCAAGGGTTGTGTACTGAAAGTTAATTTCTACCCATGCCTACCCAAAACTACCCAGTTTGTCCACCTTCCTCAATTAATTGGTCAACAAACAATCTCAGCCTTTCTTGCCAATCAGGGATAGCTTTGAGTTTCTCTTTCTGTCCTTCATACCCCCTAAATGCAATAACCGCCTTGTCTGTTGGTCGCGCCAGTCGCTTGAGAGCGCCGTATGTATTGTGTTTTTTAAAAGGCATTGACACCACCTGTATATGTAGGTTAATCTACTTGTACCACACAAGGTCGCATCAATGCTTTTGAGTTTCCAAACGGCATTAATCCCAAACAATAAGCAAATTACAGCTTTCAAAAAAGCATCAGGCGTTGCCAGACATAGTTACAACTGGGGGAACGCCCTGATTCAAGATTTACTCAAAAAACGCGAATCCGACAAAATACTCAAAATACAATCAGCCATTGACTTACACAAACGGTTGGTTGCCGAAGTAAAATCAGTTAATAACTGGTACTATGAAACCAATAAAAATGTCCCACAAAAAGCATTAGGAGACTTGCGTCAAGCCTGGGACAGGTGTTTCAAAAAGATATCTAAGCAGCCTAGATTCAAGAAAAAAGGACAAAAAGATTCCTTTTATCTAGAATCAGGAACCAAAGCCAAGCCAGGAATTAATAACGATGGCAAGCGAGTCAAATTGCCATCTCTCGGATGGGTAAAACTTGCCGAACCATTACCGCTGACAGCAGTTCATAATTGCGTAATTAGTCGCACCGCCAATAGGTGGTTTATTGCTATCAAATACGAAGTTGAATTGCCAGAAGTTGCAACAAGTCGTCCGGTTGTTGGTGTTGATGTCGGGATTAAAGAACTTGCTGTCTGTTCCGACGGCAAAGTCTTTGCGAATCCCAAAGCTTATCGTCGGATGAGTAAAAAGCTCAAGCGAAAACAGCGGGACGTAAGTCGTAAAGTCAAAGGTTCCAAGAATCGTACCAAAGCAGTTAAGAAACTGAGCAAGCTCCATGCTAAGGTAGCAAATATCCGAAAAGACGCCATACACAAGCTGACTAATTATCTTGCCAAAAACCACAGTGAGATTAAGATTGAGGACTTGAATATTAAAGCGTTTCTGAAGAATCACAAATTAGCCGGAGCAATTTCTGATTGTGGGATGTACGAATTTAAGCTGCAATTAGAATACAAAACGATTAAGTTTTCATCTAAGCTAATAGTCGTAGATAGATTCTTCCCTAGTTCGCAGAACTTGCTGTTACAATTGGGAAAACATCGACACAAAATGCCCTTAAAGAATCGTGTTTACGTCTGTCCTGATTGCGACAATGTTCAAGACCGCGACTTAAATGCGGCGAGAAACATAGAACGTTGGTTTGATGGGATTTTTATTCCAAAACGTTCGGATTTGGCGGTGAGTTCCACCGCATCAGCCTGCGAAGTAGACAAACCCGATAACAGTCATGTTGTCGCTACTGTGAAACAGGAAGTTAACGCCATAACTACTCATGTCCAGCTAAGTCGCTTATTTGGGTAGCTATGGGTAAGTTTTTCAGAACGGAAAAGGTTGATTCACAGTTGTCAGAAAATGTTAGTAAATTATTGACCGACTCGCATTCAGATTATTCTATCTATTGGCATAGCTGCCCCCTGACGAAAGTCTTTTTCCGGTAAAGTTTCTCCCAAGCCGCATTCCCAGAGGTTACCCCTTGAATTCTCAGAAGTACAAAATTCAAGCACTGATTGCTGAGATTGACGAGGTACTCAGCAAGCCCGCACCCCGCTTGCCTTGGACGGGTTCGATCGATACTGTCCACCAGCGCCAACTTTTAGAGCGAGTTCGCGCTTATCTGGTTTCCCCAGACTCAAAGCTAGCAGCCCGCGACAGACCCGCGATCCCAAATGTCCGCCCGGTACCAGTTCCAGTCCCCAAAGTGCCGATGCCACCCGCTCGCCCCTCAGCAGCAGAGCAGATCGTGCTGGCGGTAACCGGAGAAATCAGCCACCTGCGTTCCTCCCTGACTCTGCCGCTTCAAGAAGACATAGAAGCTCTGCGGCAAGAGCAGCAAGCTCTAATTCAAGAAATCAAACAGCTAGAATCAAAACGGCAGCAGCAACAATCGCTAGCTCAGCAACAAGCAAACCAACAGCAAATCATTTCTGAATTCTTGCAGGTACTCAGAACCCGCTTGGAAGAAACTTTGGAGCGCGATTTTTCTCAACTTCTCGGTAGTCTAGAACATCAGTTGTTGCCAAGCAGTGCAGCACAATCTGAGCAACCGGCTGTTGAGGTAACACTTAACTCACAAACCTCCTCTGAACACCCGCTGCTGACACCGGCTCAGAGAGTCCAGCAAATGGAAGAGTTTCAAGCTCGTGCCGACAGTTTGTTGATGAGGCTTGATTCGACGATGGGTATCGTGTTCGAGGCTTTGCACGCCAATCTCGAAAGCTATCAAGCTTCCTTGGGACAAGGTATCGAAAATATGCACGGTTTGAGCCAGCAGAGCGAGGCGATGTTCGCGGCTTTGGTTAACCACTTGGCGGCACAGTTGGGCACAGCAGCGTCTTCCTACGTGCAGCCGACGATCGACTTCACAAATCTCGAAAGTGCTGGCGGCACCGCAGTCGATCGCTCTGCTACCGACGATCGCACCCTCTCAAATACGGCGATCGAACCCTCAGTCCCGCAGCCCAATCTCCGTCGCGAACTCGAAGAACAAGACAGATTGCCCTACGCTGGTACAGAAATTTCTCCGCAATTCGGAGAGTTGAGGCGCGAGCGCGAGCGCCTGATAGCTCCGATATCGCTCCCGGAGTTGGAAGAATCTTTCTTGGGTGAGGCACCGGAAATACCGCGACCTGCAACTGGGTTTTCCGGCGCTGAGTCGGAATATCTATTAGCAGAAAGTGGCGAAAATGTTGAGGATTTGTACGCGAGTTTGTTCGCAGGAGAAGTCGCCGAACTAGAACTAGAAAATTTCACGATTGAAAATACAGAAAATGCTGCTGAAATAGCAGCGGTTCCCTCTCAAACTGCGGCAGAATATCGAAGTGCCAAACCCCTAAATAGTGCCGAAGACTTGTTTGGGAATTTGCTGGATGAAGGCGAATCCTTGGAAGATTTTCTAGCAGGTGAAGATTCAGACTTTGCGATGGCTAATTCTGTAGAGTATCTAACTTTAGATACAGAAGATTTATTTGAACCGCAAGCTGCAACCGTACCATCGATTTCCGAACCGCCAGCCTCAACCGCCGAGCCGGAACTTGACTCGGACGATCGACAAAATCGAGAAACACCTGACAACCGAGGCGAGCAGTTCGATACTGCTGCTGCTGTACCTGGGCCGGATCTGAGAACGCCTGCCGAAATTAGCCCTCACCACCCCAGTGCCGCCCGCGTACCCAGTGCCGATGACCTTCAAACAGGTGAGTTACACACCTCGTCGCAGCGGCTCGACGATGCCTACATCCAAGCTTCGCCGGACGAGGATTTGCTACCCGTCGAGGCTTTAGAAGATGACCTCGATCGAGCTCTAAATTTGGACAACAATACTCTGGAACTGCTGGAGACAGACCTCTACAATCTGGAGGGATTGTCAAATACGAGTTCCGGGAACTCCAATTTCTCAGCGCTTAACAGCTTGGATTTTTCGGCAAATTCCTCCGAGGGCGGTGCAGAAAATTCCTTTGCGGAGCCTGCTGAAGAAGAACTCGGCACGCTGGAGGATTTGTTCTCCGAGGAGTTGGAACTCTCGTCAGACGATGAACCCTTTGTTTTGGAAGACGAACTTGAGGATAACTTGTTTGCTGAGGAAGAGGAATCGAATTTAACCCTAGACGACATTTTGGCTAGTTTGAACCAGATCGATCGCCCTGGGGCGCAAACTGCACAAACGGACAAACTGCGATCAAATTCTCCAGAAAGTCAAAAAAAAAACCTAATTTCGACAGAGAGTAAAGCTGGAGTTGTTGAGGAGAAAACCGCATCGAGCGAGGCTGTTGGACAGCAGCATTCTGTTGCAGGTACGATCGCCCCTTCCTCCAAAACTCGACCGCATTCTAGCTGGTATTTGGGCATAGATTTCGGTTGCAGCGGGCTGTCGGCGGCTTTGCTCGATCGCACCAGCGGTCAGTTGCACCCGATTTACTGGGAAGCACCGCAGGCCCAAGGCGCCACTGCGGGCGCGAACTTTCGGATTCCCTCGGCTGCGGTGCTGCAAGAAACAGCGGAGGGTGGTACAGGGCAGCAGGTGACAGTCAAGTCGGTGGGATTGCACCCGACTGCTTTAGCTGCGGGAGAATTTTTACTGCAAAATTTTAAATTGCCTTTAAAAGTGAGCATTCCTTATCAACGCGAAGCTACTGGGATGTACGAACCGCTGTTGCAGTGGTCGCCTGATCGGGCTATTTCCATCGCCTTGCCGCTGCACGGTTTGCGGGCGCTGCTGGCTACTTTGAATCCGAGTCAGCAGGGGCAAAAATTTGACTCAGCTGCGAAAATTTCCGATTCTGCCATCCCGGCGCCAAATTTTGCAGGATTGCCAGTTTCTAATTTAATCTGTAGGGCTTCGGGACTGACAGCGGAAATTCTTGATGCGGCGCTTTTAGACTTGCAGGGTGTAATTTTGGGTACTCCGGCCGACTGGTCGGATGCTTATCGGTTTAACCTGCAGGAGGCTGTTTTGGGCGCGGATCTGGTGGCTTCGGCTTCGCAAATTTTTGTGGTGGAGGATGCGATCGCTACTTTGCTTGCTGCTGTTACTCCTGTCAAAAATTCCAGGTTGGTGCAGTCCTCAGCGCTGGATTCTGTTGAGGGCGCTGAGGACAAATCTGTGTCGCTGGCGGTGAATGCTTCGTCTTTTAGCGGCGGAACTTTGATTTTGAATGCGGGGGCGGCGACGGTGGAATTAGCTTTAGTTGAATTGCCGTCCAATCTTCAAGATTTAACTCGTGCTGATTTTACTTGTCAAAGTTTTGAGGCTGCTGGTAATGCTTTCGATCAGGATATTGTCTGTCAGTTGTTGGCGAAAAATGAAACTTGGGGAATGTCGATCGATTTGCCGCGTCCGGGACACCCCGATTTGCCGAGTCGCTACCAATTGCAGCAGCAATTGCAAGGTTCTGCTTTTGGGCTGCAACTGTTGGAGGCTGCAAGGCATTTGAAAGTTATTTTGCAACATCAAGAAAGTTTTGTTTTGGATATTGGCGATCGACATTGGGATGTAAAGCGCCGAGATTTGGAAAGTTTGGTTTTAGTGCCTTTTGTGCAGCAGTTGAACCGCGAATTAAATGCTTTGCTCAGCCGTGCGGGAATGTCGCCGGCGGGCATCAATCAGGCGATTTGTGCGGGGGGCATGGGTGCTTGGCCTGCGATCGCCCGCTGGTTGCGCCAAAAGCTGCCGAATGCGATCGTGGTTCAAGACCAGGAGTTCGAGAGCGATCGAGATATTTCTCAGTTTCACAATTCTGCATTTAATTCTGTATTTAAACCTACAAATATTTCGGCAAAATTTGGTCGAGTTGCCTGCGGGTTGGCGAGTTTAGCTCTGTATCCTCAAATTTTGGATGTACCGCAGCAGCAGTACAGCGACTTTGTTCTGCTGTGGGAATTAATGCAGGTTTTGGGCGCAGAAACTCTGAGATTTGAGGAAATTTTGCAGTTGTTGGAACGCCTTGGCGTGAATACCCGCACCTGCGAGTCCAGGATTCTGCGGATTTTGTCAGGAAAATTGCCCGCGGGACTTTTGCCGGAGGAGCAAGATTTCATGCTGCTGGCCCAGGAGTCAAGGCAAAATCCCGATTGGCAAGCAATTTTAGCCGAGCCACTTTTCTTTGAAGATGTCTCGCGCGGTTATCGCTTGAATATCGAGCACGCTAGGGTTGTTCGCGAATATTTAGGCCTCCTCGCCTCTAGCAGTCAGCAAAAATTGTTAGAGCCACTCACAATTGCTTGGGAGATTCGCACCCAGAGTTATCGGTGAACGCCTAAAAACCAGGTTTCTCAGTGGAATCCGATACTTTTTTGCCGAATATTCTCGGTAGAAACCGGCTTTTTGCGCCCAAAAACTCACTTTTTTCAGTGAATGTACTTAATTTTACTAAAAACTTATACGTTTCCCAAGGAAATATACACAAACTTTATAAAAGTGTTGTAGCTTTTTAAAGATTGTGCAAAGCCGAGTAGTTCAGCTTCTCCTGATTAGGAGACTCTCATAAGATGGACGTGAGATGTCGTTAAATTTGAGACGAATCAAATGAAATTTGCGATGGGTGCCTCTAAATTATCCGTATTATCAGAAATGCTTTCCTTATTTGTTCCGAAACCTACTTACAGAGTTTGTGTATCCAAACAACACCTTCACCGATCTGTAACGAGCAAGGTCAAGCGGTCGATCGATATTTTGGGTTCGCTGCTGGGATTGGCTATTACTGCTGCGGTAGCGCTGCCAGTAGCGGTAGTGATGCTGTTTGACAGTCCGGGCCCGCTGCTCTACAGTCAAGTCCGCTGCGGCTTCAAAGGGCGACATTTCAGAATGTGGAAATTTCGATCGATGGTTGTGGATGCAGAAAAGCTCAAACACCTAGTTACCAACCAAGCCAAGGGTCACATTTTTAAGAATGAAAATGACCCCCGAGTTACTCGCGTCGGCCGCTTTTTGCGGTGCACGAGCTTGGACGAGTTGCCTCAATTCTGGAACGTGTTAGTCGGGGACATGAGTTTGGTGGGAACTCGACCGCCAACTCCCGATGAAGTCGCTGGCTACGACGATTTTCACTGGCAGCGTTTAAATGTCAAACCCGGTTTGACTGGCGAGTGGCAAGTCAACGGCAGATCGGGAGTTAAAGACTTTGACGAGATTGTGCGCATGGATCTCGACTATCAGCGCAAGTGGTCTGTTGTCTACGACATCAGTCTGATTTGCAAAACAATTTGGGTTGTATTGAATAAAAACGGTGCGTGTTAATTAACCTGCTGTTTAGGGTTGTCTGTTTGTTTTTTGTGAGCTGCGATGAATATACAGCAGATTCCATGTATGTGTGGTACACTAAATTCAGTATATCAGCATAAAAAATGAAAGCTTATTCGATCGAGTTTCGTGAAAAAATAGTTAAAACCTATGAACAAGGTGATACATCAATCAGGAAAGTAGCCC
>JANYGO010000383.1 GCA_025362325.1 Cyanobacteriota bacterium
ATGTTGAAGTGCTGGTCGAAAAACAAACCAAAAAACAAGAGAGGGACGCATCATTTGCTAGAGATGTGATCGATCTCAGAGGTCTGCCCGACCATGTAGTTACTAAAGCTCGCGCTATTATAGCAGCTTTGGGCGAAAATAAGAATTACAGAGATTTTGGCGGCAAACGTCTGCGTCACAACCGTTGGATTGTGAGTATTCCTGTAACCCGCAACTACAGAATGCTTTGTGAAGATTGCGGCACTTTCTTAATTCCCCAAAAAGTCTTGTCCCACGAAGACTACAACGTCTGCAAGCCTGGGAGTTAGTTAGTTGTTATTGGTTAGTGGTTATTGGTTAGTTGTTATTGGTTAGTTGTTATTGGTTAGTGGTTATTGGTTAGTGGTTATTGGTTAGTGGTTATTGGTTAGTGGTTATTGGTTAGTTGTTATTGGTTAGTTGTTATTGGTTAGTTGTTATTGGTTAGTTGTTATTGGTTAGTTGTTATTGGTTAGTTGTTATTGTGCTTTTTTTGGGAAGATGTTATAATTGTTCAATGTTCAACTTTTAAATGTATGGTTAGGTTTCAAGAGTTGCAGGTTTATCAATTAGCAGAGCAAATTTCTCATGAAGTTTGGTTTAGTGTTCAATCCTGGGATTTCTTTGCTAAAAATACAGTGGGGCAACAATTGGTTAGGTCAGTCGATAGTATTGGTGCTAATATTGCCGAGGGGAATGGGCGGTATAACTACAATGATAATCAACGTTGTTTTATCAAAATAGCCAGGGGGTCACTACATGAAACAAGACACTGGTTAAGATTAGCTTGTGCCCGACACCTGTTAACCACCGAGCAAATCGAGCGCATAAAACCTTTAATAGACGAACTATCTCCCAAACTCAACGCTTACCTAAACTCAATTCAAAGCAAAGCAAATACTCAAGCGTTGAAAATTAAGAAAATACCCAAAAGCAAACCACCCACAGACTCTTGACAACCAACAAATGACAAATAACAAATAACAACTAACCAATAACAACTAACAACTAATTCATTAAAATCATGCAAATATATCTCGACTATAGTGCTACAACGCCGACACGCCCAGAAGCAATTGAAGCTATGCAAAAATCTCTGACTCAACATTGGGGGAATCCTTCTAGTTTGCACGAGTGGGGACAAAGGGCGGCGACTGCTTTAGAATTAGCCAGAATGCAGGTTGCTAGCTTGATTAACGCGCTACCGGAATCGATGATTTTTACTTCGGGCGGCACTGAAGCGGACAATTTAGCAATTATGGGAATTGCGCGTCTTTATACAAAGCCGCAACATATCATTATTTCTAGTGTAGAGCATTCTGCCGTATCAGAACCGGCGCGACAACTCGAAGAATTGGGATGGGAAGTAACGCGATTACCAGTCGATAAATATGGGCGAATTCATCCTTTGGATTTGCAAGAATCATTGCGATCGCATACAGTGTTAATTTCCATCATCTACGGACAAAGCGAAGTTGGGACGCTGCAACCAATTGAAGCATTATCGCAAATTGCGCGCGATCGCAATATCCTGTTTCACACCGATGCAGTTCAAGTTGCCGGCAAACTGTCGATTGACGTGCAGAAACTGCCCGTAGACTTGCTTTCGCTTTCCAGTCACAAACTTTACGGGCCGCAAGGTGCGGGGGCGCTTTACGTGCGTCCAGGACTAGAATTAGTGCCAATGTTCGGCGGGGGCGGACAGGAGTTGAAACTGCGTTCAGGAACGCAAGCGCTGCCAGCAATCGTGGGTTTTGGAGTGGCGGCGGAGTTGGCTTTGCAGGAGATAGATGTGGAAACGCCGAGGTTAATTGAATTGCGCGATCGACTTTTTGACCAATTATCCCACATACCCAGTTTAGTCCCAACGGGCGATCGCTATTACCGACTGCCGCACCACACCAGTTTTTGCATCGTTTCCCCATCCTGTCGCCCTTACCAAAAGAGAGACACAGAGGGAATCACAGGCAAAACTATGGTGAGACAGCTAAATTTAGCCGGAATTGGCATTAGTTCCGGTGCCGCTTGTAGCAGTGGTAAACTCACACCCAGTCCGATATTATTGGCAATGGGATATGATGAAATCGGCGCGGTTGGTGGAATTCGCTTGACACTCGGACGCGAAACAACCGAAGCTGATATTGATTGGACGGTAATTGCGATCGCACAAATCTTAGATAGATTAATGCCCAAAGTAGCATTGTGTAGGCATTAGAAAACTGGGCGGTTTGTCTGCACCCACAATCTAAGAAACCGGGTTTTTTCCGATATTTTCGCTTCTCATCAAATATCCTCGCAAAAACCCGGTTTCTGGCCACCCACCCATTCTTCATCCGCGTCCATCCGCGTACATCCGCCAACATCTGCGGTCAAAATTCCGAAAAAACTGGTATATAATTAAAATAGAACAGAGCGGAGTCAAAGCTATGTCAACCACAGAAAAAGTTCGCTGGACAAGCGCTGATTTAGAATTATTACCCGATAACGGCAACCGTTATGAAATAATCGGAGGAGAATTGGTTGTGACAAAAGCACCTCACTGGGGACATCAAAATATTGTTGACAATGTTTGCAGAACCTTGGGTAATTGGTCAATAGAGACAGGTTTAGGTAAGGCTGCAACAACTGCCGGTGTGATCTTCACCGATAGTGATAATGTGATTCCTGATGTAGTTTGGGTAAGCTACGAACGTTTAGCACAGATATTAGATGAAGCCGGACATTTGGCGGGTGCACCGGAGTTAGTGGTAGAGGTGATGTCTCCCGGTGAGGCAAATGAAAAGCGCGATCGCCAATCCAAGTTAAAATTATATTCAGTTCAAGGCGTGCGCGAATATTGGATATTTGACCGCATACAGCAAAAAGTAGAAATTTACTGCCGGGAAAGCGGAATTTTGAAATTAACGATGACTTTATTTAAAGAAGATAACTTAAGCAGTCCTTTGTTACCTGGTTTTAGCGTGTCAGTAGCCGAATTGTTTGCGTAGAGAGAAGATAGGACCGTTGAAACCGCATCTACACAGACAAAACCCGAGCTCAGAGGGGTTGAAGATAAAACGGTAAAATTACGTTATCTTCGACCGTCGGCGTCCGGCGGACATCGTTTGTGTAGACGCGGTTTCAACCGCCGTCTTATCTTTGCAACAAGCCACAAAACCCCCAACCATGATAAAATAAATCCGGTGTTATTCACAACTCCCCACAATGGAAGAAAACCGCGCCCAAGCCTACCTAGAACTAATTCACACCCTGCTGAATTGCCCCAGCGGAGAAGAACCGCAGATATTAGAAGATAACTCAGAATTGTTGGATGTCGAATTTCTCGAAACTTGCGAGTTGGTAGCAGAAAAAATGGCACAGCAAGGAGGACAAAACGGCGCTAATTTCCTGCGAAGTCTGATTAGTCAGCTATTACAATTAATCGATATCAACGATGGCGATAACTCCGCAGGTGAAAATGCACAAGACTATGCAAACTTTATTCTAGAATTATTGCAAGCAGAAGATGGTAGCAATAGCAATCCAGATGTAATTTACCCCATGCTAGCAGAACGAAAGCATCTCCTCAATGCCCGTTTTTCCGAAATTTTAGAGCAAGTATTGCAGAGGTTGATTGCGGGCGAAAATGCACAAACCATTGACTCAATTATCAGCCTCGTTGAAGACTTGACGATTAATATTAGTAATTTTGCGGGTGGGAATAGAGCGAATAATATTGAAATTGCCATTGCCGCTTATCAACTTGTTTTAAATAATCGGCAGCCGGGAAGCGAAAAATTTGCTCAAACTCAAAACAATCTAGCTGCTGCCTATATTACCAGAATCAAGGGTTCGCGGGCCGAAAATGTGGAAATGGCGATCGCCCTTTATGGCGCTGCTTTAACAGTCTACACCCTTGAGGCTTTCCCGGAAGATTGGGGAATGGCTCAAAATAACCTAGCTGCTGCTTACGCCAACAGAATCAACGGTTCGCGGGCGGAAAATATCGATCGCGCGATCGCATTTTTTGAGGCTGCTTTAACTGTTCGTACTCCCGAGCAGTTTCCTGAAGATTGGGCCATGATTCAATATAACCTAGGTAATGCCCATAATGACAGAATCAACGGT
Source organism: Cyanobacteriota bacterium (assembly GCA_025362325.1). Taxonomy (GTDB): domain Bacteria; phylum Cyanobacteriota; class Cyanobacteriia; order Cyanobacteriales; family Microcoleaceae; genus Microcoleus. The sequence continues at coordinate 4,126 of JANYGO010000383.1, forward strand.
TCGCGGGCTGAAAATCTCGAAAAGGCGCGATCGTTTTATGAAGCAGCTTTAACAGTATATACCCGTGAGGATTTCCCTGAATATTGGGCAATGATTCAAAAGAAGCTGGCTAATGCCTAAAGTGAGGCAGCCTTAAGAATCTCAGAAACCGGGTTTTTTCCGATATCTTCGCCTCAGATCGAATATCTTCGCAAAAACCCGGTTTCTCGCCATTTGGAAAATTGGAAAACGGCCGATCGCTACCTAGCACCTTTTGCCATAATTATGCTAAAATAAATTCACTCCAATTATTAGTTTGTCATCCATTAATTCTGTAGGGGCGGGTTCGCCAACCATCTCTAATGAGTACCAACAATTGAAATAAACCCGCCCCTCCCAACTTACATCTTAAATTTATTAAAAGGTGAAAAAATGGCTCGTATAAATTTGCGCCGCCCCGAAAATATCAGCGGTAATTTTTATGTAGACAGTACCTGCATAGACTGCGATACTTGTCGGTGGATGGCACCGGAAGTATTTACTCAAGCCGGAGAACAATCTGCGGTTTACCAGCAGCCAACAAACGAAACCGCAGAAATGCTAAGTCTCGCAGCTCTTTTGTCTTGTCCCACAAGTTCGATCGGCACTGTTGAAAAACCAAAAAATATCAAAGAAGTTCAGCAACATTTGCCAGCCTTAGTAACAGAAAATGTCTACCACTGCGGCTACCACTCAGAGAAATCCTACGGCGCAGCCAGCTATTTAATTGTCCGCCCCGAAGGAAACGTTTTAGTTGATTCTCCCCGTTTTGTACCGCAGCTAGTCAAAAACATCGAAGCCATGGGCGGCATTCGCTCTCTGTATTTGACTCACCGCGACGACGTAGCAGACCATCAAAAATACCGCGATCATTTTGGGTGCGATCGCATTCTCCATGCTGACGAAATTAACGCGGGTACTCGCAGCGTAGAAATTCAATTGTCTGGCAGCGAACCGCATCAAATAGCAGATGATTTGTTGATTATACCTGTTCCCGGTCACACGAAAGGTCACACTGTTTTGCTTTACGATCGCAAGTTTTTGTTCAGCGGCGACCATCTCGCGTGGTCGGACAGTTTGCAGCAGCTAATTGGCTTTCCTACTGCCTGTTGGTATTCTTGGCCGGAACAAATCAAATCTATGCGAAACTTGGCTAATTACTCGTTTGAATGGGTGTTGCCGGGACACGGGCGCAGGTATGATGCGGATCGAGAAACGATGGGCGAGCAAATACGAAAATGTATTGCTTGGATGGAGGTTAATTAAATTAAGGACTAAAGTCCTTACTACTAACCTGAAGAAGGACTAAAGTCCTTACTACTAACCTGAAGAAGGACTAAAGTCCTTACTACTAACCTGAAGAAGGACTAAAGTTCTTACTACTAACCTGAAGAAGGACTAAAGTCCTTACTACGAGCCTGAAGAAGGACTAAAGTCCTTACTACTAACCTGTTTTTTAGATTTTGGGAATGGCTACCAAAGTGATAGAATTAGCGGGATAAGTTGCCCCAAATCCAGTAGCGCTGATACCTAAATCGCTCTGACGGACGATCGCCCGCAAATTCGCCTCGCTGTAAGTGTAAACTTGAGCTTTGGCCGCTGGGTTAAATCCTGTCAAACTCAAGTTGCTGGTTAAGTTTTGGCTGGTTTTGTTAATGATTACCAGCGTCAAAGCACCATCAGCCGTGCGTTGCGATCCGTAAATTGACAAAAATCCTTGATCTGTGCTGTGCGATCGCACCCAAGTATCCCCGTACTTGCCGCCCTTCCCGTCATAATTCAGGTACGTGCGGAAGGCATAGGAACCCGGTTCAGAAGACTTCGGAGGCCCCCACAGCGTCGCTAAATCCAGTTGTTCACGCCCAAAAATCCCCAGAATCTCGGCTTGAGTTAACGCGCCGTTCATCGACTCCAAACCGCCCCAATTGTATTCAGTAATTGCAAGTTTTGTACCTGGATAATCCTGCTTTATCCAGTCTCGAAACCGGGGAATAATTGTTAGCGGCGGATTCGATTTACCAATCCAACTTTCATCAGTATAAGTGCTGTCCCACAGAGAACGAGTCGATCGCAACCGGGCTGCTTGCGTCTTAGCATCACCGGCGGGACAATTCGCCAAACAAAGGTTATCGACGACAGGATAGTAGTGTTCGTCGAAATAGTCGAGGATGCGAACACCTTTTTGCTGTTCGTAGGCGCGCATTTGCTGCAAGTACCACCGCGCAAACCAGACATCGCCGTGTTTTTCGCGATCGCCCTTTACTCCCGAATCCACATAAACAGGCCAGCCAAAATCCGACGGGCCCAGTACCTTAGCGGTGGGATCTGTGGCTTTTACCATTGACGCATATTGGTAAGTGCGATCGCGCAATTCCTCATAACTTGTCGCTTCTGGATGAACATCGCGGTGAGTGTTTCCCCAGCCGCTTGGTTCGTTATCCATTTGATAAATTTGCACGCCGCCCGATTCAGCATTACCGTGGGTTTTAACTAAATGTTGAACCCAAGCTTTCTGGAAAGCTGCATCACTAACAATACTAACATCAAGGCGATTATTATCAGTTATTAAACTGCCGTCTGGACGCTTTCCGTTACCGCACTTGTCGCCTTCTGGAAAAATGTAAGGATTGGTTTTTTCTTGCGGGCCGTATTTGGATACTCGAAAGCCACAATTCCAGATGCTCAATTTATTTACATAGCCAATTATCGGAATTGTAACGATGCTTTTGCTGCCGTTTTTGCGGTTGGTTTTGACAATTTTATCTATAGAATCACCGGGAACAGGATTTTTGTTGTCGCCGCCACCCACGAAAAAGAAGTCATCGCCGCTGTTGGAAGAATCGACTAACCAGTTGTAGCGGCTGGTGTGATTTGCGCCCCAGCGTTCCACCGGAATTCGCAACTCTTGGGCGATGGCCGGATCTAGGGCATAATCGTTCATACCGTAGATGTCGGG
>JANYGO010000090.1 GCA_025362325.1 Cyanobacteriota bacterium
TAAGTTTTCGCCCACTACTACCAAGATGGTTGACGTTTTACTAGCTACTGCGCTTGATTTAGTTAATATTAAGCACTTTAAAAACTGGTTTACAAACTGCTGCTACTGTACTGCATAAACCTGGAATCCGCTGTATTTGCTGATGTAACTTCACTAAATGCAAACCAAGAGTGCTTTTGCTAACTCTTGATAATTAGGTGTCTTGATAGAACGGAGAATATTTTTAAGTTTTGACCATAAATTTTCAATTGGGGATAAATCCGGCGAATAGGGCGACAAGTATATTAATTTTGCCCCGGTTTTTTGGATGGCTTTTTCTACTTCTTCTCCGGTATGAATAGTACAATTATCCATTACTACACAAGCACCTTTCCATAACTTGGGCACTAATTTTCGGATAATAAAAGCCTCAAATGTAATTCCATCAGTTGTACCTATTAAATTGACTGATGTTAGGACTTCTTTGACCGATATAGCTCCAATTATTGAGACATTTCTTCCGCGTTTATTCGGTTTTGGTCCCTTGGCTCTTGAACCTTTTAGAGACCGAGCATATAACCTAACCATTGCCAAGTTTACTCCAAATTCATCAATGAATATTAAGTCTTTGAAACAAACTTCTCTAATTTTTTCCCAGAACTCGTATCGCAGGTTCAGAACCCTGTCAGTGCCTTTGTCTGACGGGAAAAGAGTTTTTTTTTTAAGGTCATGTTTAAGAGTTTTGCCATTCTTCCCATCGTTGCTACGCTGATGGTAAAACCAATTTTTTGGTACAGTAAATAACGGAGTTCTTCGAGAGTTGCATCATTGTTTGCTTCAATCAATTCCGCTAAAATTAGCAGTTGTTCTGCATTCAGTTTTAATTTGACTCCACATCGCTCAGTGCGAGGAGCAATATTTTGGGTGTCACGATACTGTTTAACCAATTTTTGGACAAAACTTAGGGCTACACAAAAACGGTTAGCTATTGCTCTTTGTGACAGCGGTTCATTATGGTACACATCCAGAATTTTTGGTCTAAAATCAATCGAATAAGTTTTCATTTTTACTAATGCGTGATACTTGCTAAAATTTGAGATAGTTGTCATTAAGAGTGACTGCTGCGGGTCGAGGGACTACTGCTGGAAGAGCGCCCCCTTTAATTAGAGCTGTATAACATTTTGAGGTTCTATATTTTTCACTCCGTTTAAGTCAGTTATATTATACCTCATCTTTCTAAGAAATGCTATAGTATTGAGTCACTCATGGTTTTGTTTCTACAAATCTACAAATGGTATTAAAAGACACCTAGCCGTTGATACGAAGAGAATTTACTTTTTTTACTCACGGCACAAAAGCTAGTGTATCAGATGATGCCGGCTTGATTGAAATGTTGAGTCTAAATATCGATTATTTCAAGTCTAAACCTCTAAATATTCCCCAAATTACGATACTACTAGACAATGGCTATCATCTCGAACATCTCACAAAAGAGTTAGAGAATATTTATCCAGATATTATGACAAAAATCAAGTTTGAACTTTCAGAAAAACCATTTCATAGCCGAAAAAAAAGCCCAAGGCAAATCAGGATTTGTCCCGGTTAAGGCAAGGTGGGTCATTGAACGGTCAAATGCTTGGATGGAAAGATGTAAAATTTTGGTGAAGAACTTTGAAAGAACTTTGACGGCTGCAACTGCCAAGCTCAACCTTTGTTTTATTAGGCTGATGATTAGAAGGCTTGCACCCTCTTCTTAGATGTCAAATGGGTTCTCTAGTCCAACTCCGTAGTACAGCCCGCCTCTTTCCGGAGAACGTCATCAATATTTTTAAAGGTTTGCTCAAACATTTATAGCAGTTGACAGCTCGCCCTGAGCGCAGCCGAAGGGTTGACAGTTACATAGTACGGGAATCTAACCGTTTATGATATGCTCGCGGATGGCGATCGAGGAAAACTTGATTCTATGAGAACTGTGTTTAAGAAATTCGATCGAGATTTGACATAACCAGTCAATATTTTACGCTTCGCCAACTTCTCAGCTTCAAGATCAAACATTTCAAGTCATGCTGTGACAAAATAAAGCCTGAAAACCCCGTGACTTTTGTCCGGGGATGTGAGGTTGTTGCATATTTAATCTGCCTTCAGTCTTTTTAGATTGACAGATTTAATCGAATTGTATCGAGATGAAATTATGTTAAATTTCTGACTTCTGTGGTTGCGGTTCCGGCACAGCAACTTCTACATCCGGCAGATTGACAGCAACTTCCGCAGATTCTGTAAGAGATTCTACAATCTCCACCGCCTCGGGAGTACGCTTAGAAAAGCCCCAAACAAACATCAAGGCGATAGAGGAAATTAGCAGCCACTGCGGAGGTACTAAACTGTCGTTAATTACTTTCACCAGCAATCGCATTCCCACCAAGCCGACTGTGATGTAGCCCGCATCTTCTAGGTGTACGAACTCGTCGAGCCAGCGGATGAACAAGCCGGCCATAAATCGCAGGGTGATAATTCCTATTGTGGCGCCTGTGAGCACGAGCCAAGTTTGGTCAGAAATCGCGATCGCCGTGGTAACGCTATCCAAAGAAAATGCTAAATCTGTCAAAGCAATCACTGGAATTGCTTTCCACAGAGACGAAAATCTAGGGCCGTGATGTTCTCCATCGGAGTCAGCATCTGACGCAAAGTGCTGAAAAACTAGCCACAGCAGGTACAGCGCCCCCAGCAGTTCAAACTGCCAGAACTGGATCACCCAAGTCGCTGTTAAAATCAGTGCGATTCGCAGTACAAAAGCAATTATCAAACCGAGGTTGAGAGCCTGTTGCTGTAGCTTTTCACCTTCCAAACCTTTGGAAATAGATGCGAGGGCGATCGCGTTGTCCGCCGAAAGCACAGCCTCCAAAGCTATCAAAACCAACAACAATAAAAAGGTGTCAACTCCCAAATTGGGCGAACCGTCAAGAAATTGATCTAGCATTAACTATTTTGTGCACCTAAGATTTGCAAGGGTCGAGCGCAGTGCAAATCACCGGCTCTGTCTAAAATGAGTGTCACCTTCACTTATCTTAACCTAGTGCGGTAGTTTTGTCGCGGGCGATCGCTCTCAAGGCAGTTCCGCAACCAGCAATGTACGGGATTTTAACGGATGTAGCGGATTTCACCGATCGATGTTGAGCCTCCGGTTACAGTTGAGCCCTCAGTACAATGCCATCTTCGGCGGCAAGCGCCAGCATCAGGGCTTAGATTTGATATCAGTCCAGGAAACGGACAAAAGTATTGTCCGCCTCCTGAATAGCTAATTAGCTATCACTCCCACTCGATCGTTCCCGGCGGCTTAGAAGTAATATCGTAAACCACCCGGTTAACGCCCTTAACCTCATTCACAATCCGGTTCGAGATCAGTTCCAACAAATCATAAGGAACCCGCGCCCAGTCAGCCGTCATCCCATCTTCGCTCTTAATAAATCGCAGAACGATCGGGTAAGCGTAAGTGCGCTTGTCGCCCATCACCCCCACACTGCGAATCGGCAGCAAAACTGCAAAAGCTTGCCAAAGTTCGTTGTACAATCCGTGTCGGTTGATTTCTTGACGAACTATAAAGTCAGCATCCCGCAAAATATTCAGTCTCTCTGCGGTAACTTCTCCCGTAATCCGAATCGCCAATCCCGGGCCTGGGAAAGGTTGTCGGTTGACGATTTCTTCGGGAAGCCCGATCGAGCGGCCGACTTTTCGCACCTCATCCTTGAACAATTTTCGCAGCGGTTCAATCAGCTTAAAGCACAAATCTTTAGGTAACCCGCCCACATTGTGGTGGCTTTTAATTTTAACAGCAACTCGTTCGCCACTTTTCGGGTCTGCATTCGTATCAGCCGATTCAATCACATCTGGATAAAGAGTACCTTGGGCGAGATAATCGAAGGGGCCGAGGCGTTTCGATTCTTCTTCAAAAACACTGATAAATTCGTGGCCAATCCGCTTGCGTTTTACTTCAGGATCTGTAACGCCTTCAAGTTGAGCCAAAAAGCGATCGCGAGCTAGAACGTACTGCACCGGAATGTGGAATTCCTCTTGAAATAATTTCACCAACCGTTCCGGTTCGTACTTGCGCATAAACCCTTGGTCGATAAACATACAGGTAAGTTGGTCGCCGATCGCCTGGTGCAGCAAGAAAGCTAAAGTTGAAGAATCAACCCCGCCGGATAGAGCCAACAAAACTCGTTGGTCTCCCACTCTGGCTCTAATATCGCGAATAGTTTCCTCGACAAAAGTAGCTGTTGTCCAAGTCGGTTCGCACTCGCAAATATGGTAAACAAAATTGCGAATCAAAGCTTGTCCGCCGATCGAGTGAACCACTTCTGGGTGAAACTGAACGCCGTACAAATTTTTCTCGTGGTGAGCAACAGCAGCAGACGGAGTATTGTCCGTGTGAGCGAGGATCTCAAAACCCGCCGGCAACTCGCTACAAGAGTCTCCGTGGCTCATCCACATCGTGGCGCCTTCTTCGACATTTGTCAGCAAATCCGTAGGATCGTCAATAAATAGCGATGCCTTGCCGTATTCGGCTAACTTAGCCCGCTCAACTGTCCCGCCGAGCTGCTTTACCATCAACTGCATCCCGTAGCAGACGCCCAACACCGGTATTCCCAAATTCCAAATTTCCGGGTCGCATTGGGGAGCTTTTTCATCGTAGACAGAACTCGGGCCTCCTGAAAGAATAATTCCTTTAGGAGCGATCGCTCTTAACTGTTCTGCCGTAGTGCGGTAAGAAATAACTTCTGAATATACTTGAGTTTCGCGAATCCTGCGAGCAATCAGTTCGGAATATTGCGAACCGAAGTCGAGAATCACGATCGTCTGGCGGTCTACTTTCCCCAGAGAAGAGTTTGTGAGGTCTGATTCAGTTTCTATTTGAGTAGTCACGGTTATTGCGTAGTTGCTAATTGCTAATTGGGCAGAACGTAGCAGAGTATTTGTCGCCGCCTCAGTCCAATATTGATGAATGCGAGCGAGTATTAGTCGCTAGGAATAAATCTTATTTAGACTAGATTGCTGTCCGCGATGTTAGTCGATTAATATGGTCTGCGACCAGCATAGATTTACTTCGAGCCTTACCATGATTAATGGAACTATTGAATCACAAATTTCTTCAGGACGCAACCCAGTATAATCAAGGTCTAGGGACTAAAAATTATTAGTTGTTAAATATTATCCCGATCGCTCTTTTAAAAAGAATTACGGGATATTCACACTACATTAACAAATTTGGGTCAAAAATGTATCCCCTATGTCACTTTTAACAATAATTTTGCGATCGCGCCCAAACATCACCGAACCCACGGGGATACGCTGGTTAGTGTGAGTAAAAATGCAATCCGACGATCGCAAGTCGATTTGTCGAGCAATGTCGCCGTAAATTCGATCGACCAAATTGCTGTTAGTTGCGGCATCCAAAGCCCGCAGTTGCCCGAGAGCATCTTCGGCTGTCGCGGCGGCAAAAATTGCGGAACAGGCTTCTTTCGGCATTCCAGCTCGAGCACAGTAAGCTGTCAGAATTTCCCTGCGCCCGTCGGCGAGGTGGTGGTGAGTATGAAAAATCCCCGCCGCCAATTTCATCAATTTACCGTGATAGCCAAACAGCAAGATCGATCGCACGCCCTGACATCCAGCCTCTACCAGCAGCGGGCCCAGCCAGTTAGCGGTTTTCACCAGCCGCTGCGGATTGACGCCCAGTTTTCGCGCCAAATCCAACCCGTTTTCACCGATGCAGAAAACTAAACAGTCAAATACTTCGGCTTTTTGTTGCAGTTGTTCGCGGTAAACTTCCAACTGTCCAGGGGCACTCAGGGGTTGAGAAATCCCAGTTGTACCCAGCAGGGAAAGTCCTTCTACGACACCGAAAGCTTCGTTAGAAGTGCGGGTGGCTAGTTGCCGCCCTGACGGCAAAATCAGGGTGACAGTAATGTTTTCGGAGGGTGCGAGTTCTCTCCCCAGATTCGTGAGTAGCAGCCGCATCGCATAATCATAGATGGCTGCTCCACCACCGACTGCGTGACGCCCTATACCTTCACCGCCGAGAATCACAATCTGCTCCCCCTCTCCCCCATTCTCCCCCATTCTCCCCCTCTCCCCCTCTCCCTCTCTCCCCCTCTCCCTCTCTCCCTCTCCCTCGCACCCTCGAACCAATTCCACCATTGCCCACACGGGGGTATGGCGAGTCAGATCGAGGTTGTCCCCCGGCTCTGAGCGAGTCACGCCTAAAGCGGTACCAGTTTTGAGCACGGACGCCTGTTCGATCGCAATTTCTGCCGTGATTGGCGGTTCCAGTAAATCCACTGATACGCTATCTACAGACCCAGTAGCATCACGCAAGCACCGCAGTGCTGCAAGTGCTGCGGCACAGGCAAATACTGGCAGTGTATACCCGGATAAAGGTTGAGTTTTTGTCACGATCCAATGCAGAAATCCGTAAATTTGCCGGCGATCGACATCACGCACTAGCAGTGATACCCCTTAAGCATTTAAGCTTAATTCTAGGGTTTGCTATTATTATCAGTTAACGTGATTTTTGTCAAGTGATATTTTGTCTTGTCAGTTGCCCTGAAGCAAGGAACAGTTTTTTTAGAAGTGCGATCGGCAACTCGATCGTCTTTCATGCTATAGATTTAGCTAGCTGTAAAGGTTTGAGAGCCGAGTGGAGCCGATCGCGCGACATTTGTTTTGGCCCTTGGGGCGACTTGTTTGAGGGGGAATTCGAGTAATTTTTGGCCCTTGCGAAATGCTGCGATCGCTTCCTTGTTAAGCCCTAAAACTTACTTTTTGACGATCCGCAAATTAATATCTCCCAAGCGGTTGATGCCCCAGCCAGCGCTTGTCATCTATATTTATAAGAATTACCCGGAAGTGCCAGTCTAGCTTTCAAGCTAACATCTTGAAAGCGTGGCTGGTTTTATCTTATCAACAGGCTAGCTCAGCAATTATTCGCAGAAAATTAAATTGTATTGACGCCAGCGCGCGAACAATAATTTAATCCCCAGCAAGCCCAAGACCTTTACAAAGCAAGGATTTTGCAATTCTTTAATCTTTAATCTAAAATCCTATGACTATGGTTGAACCAGTTGCAGAGCTAAATGAGCCTCTATCTCTTCAGGCTCCTGAAATACTAGAAAAGACAAGATCTCAACTCGTTCTACCTTCAAAAACAGCCCTCAAAATTCCCAAACAAGACATTCGAGCGACGCTGAAAGCCTCAACTATAGACGCCGTTTTTGCGACTGTCTTCGAGTCGGTGACCGGGGGCGTGCTCCTCAGCAACTTCTTGCTGCAACTCGGCGCTAGCAGTGTGGAAATAGGTATATTATCTGCTATTCCGATGCTGGTAAATCTCCTGCAACCATTAGGAGCATACATCGCCGATCGCACAACCAGCCGCCACTGGTACAACCTAGGAATATTCGGCGTGTCGCGGCTGCTGTGGATGGTACTCGTGGTAGCAATTGTTTGGGGCCCTGCTCACACCGGCCAACAACTGCTCCAGTGGACGCTGGCAACTGTCATAGCCACTAACGTGCTGGCAGCTTTTGCCACTTCTAACTGGTTTAGTTGGATGGCTGCGGTGGTTCCTCACCGCTTGCGGGGACGCTATTTTGGCTTTCGCAACAGTGCTACCAGCTTAGTTACTTTACTGGGAGTGCCAATGATGGGACTATTCGTGTCTACTTGGGGCGCAGATCCAATTTTGGGCTACGGTGTGGTTTTATTTTTGGGTGTTGTGGCGGGACTGATTAGTTTGGGGTATCAATTCTTGATGGTCGATGTGAATCCGCAGGCATACCGAAAAGATGCAGAGACCGATCGACTCCCAGAGAAAAAAGAAAACTACATAACAGATTTTGTACCTTCTGTGCTGAAAGATTCTAATTTCTTAATATTTATCCTTTACTTTAGCGTGTGGACGTTTGCAGTTAATCTCAGCGCGCCTTTTTTTAATATTTACCTGCTGCAAGATTTAAGCTTGGATGTGAGTTTGGTAACGGTTTACAGCAGCTTGAGCTCGGGAGCAAATCTGCTGCTGCTGATGTTTTGGGGCAAGTTGGCCGATCGCTGGGGAAATCGCCCGCTGCTGATTGCGGTGGGGCTGGTGGTAGCGGTAACGCCTTTGCTGTGGTTGGGTACGGGCAATTACCCGTTTGCGGTGTGGGTGTGGCTGCCGCTGCTGCACTTGCTGGGGGGGACGACTTTAGGGGCGATCGCCCTGTGTACTAACAATATTCAAATGGAGATCGCGCCGATCGAACAACCTTCGACTTATTTTGCGATCGCCTCCGCAGTTTCGGGAGTAGCAGGGGCTTTGGGAACTACCGCCGGCGGCTTTCTTGCCGAACTTCCGGGCATGAGTTTGGGGGCACTGTTTGCCCTTTCGGCTGCTGTGCGGCTGCTGGGTTTGCTGCCTTTAATTTTGGTACGAGAACCCCGCAGTGTGTCGCTGAGGTCGATCGTCCCGACTTTTGTATTTTTGCAACTTAAACGATTAACTGCCAACGATTAACCGTTAACAGTTAATCGTTGACCCTCGAACAGCTTTTATCGAGCATTCAGCATAGCTGAGCAGCGAACAAAAAATTAGTCCTCAGTCCTTAGTCCTGATTATTCAGTAGCAATTAACTAATAACTGGGCACAAACCCAATTATTAATTACTAGCAACTGAATAACTGATGACTGATGACCAACGACTGATGACTAATAAATTAAGCTTGCCGCGAGTAGTATTCCACAACTAGCAGTTCGTTAATCTGAAGAGCAATCCATTCACGTTCGACAATGCCGTTAACTTTGCCAACCATTTTTTGCTTATCAAATTCCAAGTGACTGGGCAAGTTAGCCAAGCCTGGATCTTTGAGATTAGCTTCAACCATTGTGCGAGAGCGCTCTTTATTTTTCACTGCAATCACTTCACCAGGCTTGCACTGATAGCTGGCGATGTTCACTTCACGATCGTTAACTGTTATGTGACCGTGATTTACCAATTGTCTAGCGGACGGAATGGTTGGAGCCATTCCCATCCGAAACACAGTATTGTCCAAGCGCATTTCCAAGAATTGCAGTAACACTTGACCTGTGGAGCCGGTGACACGGCGGGCTTTGCGGACGTAACGGAGCAGTTGGCGTTCCGTCACACCGTAATTGAAACGGAGTTTTTGCTTCTCCTGCAATCGAACCGCGTACTCAGAGAGCTTTTTGCGGTTTTGACCATGCTGCCCAGGCGGATAATCCCGTCTGGGAGTTTTGCGGGTGAGACCCGGTAACTCTTTCAGGCGACGGACGATTCTTAATCGGGGGCCTCGATATCGAGACATTTATTTTCCTCTCTAATCTCTGTATGCAATTTTATGCAGACTCTATATTATATGTTTGTAACGGTCAAAATTCCCACAAAAATCGATAAAAAAAACCGCTCGACCGCCGCACGATCGATCGCGTGCGGTAAATTCTGAAGAAAAAGCGGATCAATCGATGTCCAAACCAGCCCAAAAACTCACCAATCGAGCTGCCATGCACAACCGCAATTTTTCCCGCACAGCTTCCCCAAAGCCAGCACCGCGCTGGATTTTGGCTCTCGGCACTCCCTTAGTCGCGCTGAGTTTGTTGGCAGCAGCCCTGCCAATCTCGCCAGCATCAGCAATCACTCTGAGATTCCCGCGAAGTCAAAATCCCTATCGCGTCTGCGCGAAGGAACTAATCGAAGCCGGAGTCGGGGCTGAGGCAGCAGCAGCAGCTTGTGCCGACGCGCTCCACCCCCGGGACATATCTAGATGCGCCCTGCAAATCAACCGCAAAACAAATATTTCTGGTGTCGAAGCGCTCTCTAGCTGTCGGCAGGTGAGGCGGCCCGACGAATTAACTACTTGCGTGGTGAATATTAACAGTAAAACTAAAACTCAACCTGCTGCTGCCCTGTTAGTGCTCGATGGGTGCCGCCGCAGTTTATTACCAGAACTGTTTGCTGAATGTGTAGTCGGGTTGAGCGGCAGGCTCGACTTTCCCACGGACAGGTTAATTGCCACTTGTCTCGATCCCAGGGGCACAGTCAGCCAGTTGGACGGGCGTCCTGCACCGACGCCTCCTACGGAGCTAATGCCACCGCCTTCGCGGCTCAATTAATCACTGTTGACTGTTGACTGTTAACTGTTAACTGTTGACTGTTGACTGTTGACTGTTGACTGTTGACTAAGCGGTAAGGTGCGCAGTGCGCACCCTACATAAGTCGGTTCTGCCTAAGTCTTGTGATTGTTATCAATAGCTAATAACGAATAACAAATAACGAATAACAAACAACAAATAACCAATCACCAATCACCAATCACCAATCACCAATAAAATGTCAGAAATTTTTGCTCAAATTACAGTCGAAGAATTAAGTCCCTACTTAGCAGAAATTCACCCTGATAACTTGCAGCTTGTAGACGTGCGAGAACCTTACGAAATTGAACTCGCGGCCCTGCCAGGATTTGCAGTTTTTCCACTGAGCGAGTTTGCTGAATGGTCTGGTAATATTGACGATCGACTAAACCGCGACACAGAAACCCTAGTGCTGTGCCACCACGGAGTGCGATCGGCTCAAATGTGCCAGTGGTTGAGCGATCGAGGATTTACCAACGTTAAAAATATCGTTGGCGGCATCGATGCTTACTCAATGGTGGTCGATCGCACCGTCCCCCGCTATTAATCTGATGTCCGCTCCAACTACCGCAATATAGGTTCGTAGTGAGGACTTTAGTCCGCATTCCTCAGAGGACTAAAGTCCTCACGCTCGATCCTTTTTTATGATTGCGTTGGGCGGACATCAGATTAATCCTAATTCACCGCAGCAAATCGAAAATTTAAGAGCGTGCTCATAGTGAGCCGATCGCGCCCGTGCCTTTTCGAGTCATAAAGAGCCTCATCAGCCGCCAGTACCAGCGTTGCTGCATCATTATCCGGGCCCGGAACAACGCTGGCAATTCCCAAACTAATCGTTATCACAGAATTAGGCAGACAGTCAACACTTTCCGGGTCAAAAACAATATTCAAAGCTTTAATTTTCGATCTAATGTGTTCGGCAACCAGCAGAGCGGCCGCCGCATCAGTTTGAGGTAAAATGACAGCAAATTCCTCGCCGCCGTAGCGAGCGGCTACATCCGCAGGACGCTGGAGCGATCGGCGAATTGTCTGAGCGACCGATCGCAAACAATCATCTCCAGCTTGATGTCCGTAGGTATCATTATATATTTTAAAATAATCGATGTCGCACAAGATCAAAGATATCGGCGACCCATCGCGAGCCATATGTTTCCATTCCGCTCGCAAGCAACTGTCAAAATGCCGTCTGTTGCCAATTTGAGTAAGTTCGTCTACATTCACCAAAGCTAGCAGCCTTTCATTTTCTTGCTGCAACTCCTCCCAACCAACAGCCGAGAAACTGTCCTCGCACAAATTTTGCTCTTGAAAATACAGGCGATACAATTCGCAAGACAAACTACAGTTATTTCCCTCTAATTTGACAAGTCCCATGCTGTCTAACTGATAAGCCATCAAAGGTTCGAGGTGAATGCTATTTTTAGCATCGATCACCTGTTGGAATGCGGCGGCGAGTTCAGGATTCTGTTGAATCGCGATCGACTGATTTCGCAGGTAGTCGCTATAAATTCCGCTTTGAGTAGGAGCTGCTTTTAACAGTTCTTCCAATTGAACTCGCCCCAGATCCTCTCCGGGCACATCCCCTACAGACAGGCGGTTTTGCTGCAAAATTGCTAGGTTATAGAGCGCCAAATGCACTAAATAAGGATGCCCACTTACCATTTTGGGTAGTAATAAATATGTAGTGAAATTTAATCACAGTAATTGAATACATAGGATATGTTTATCACTTACAAAATCAAATTTTTGGATTTTAATATTTATTTACGCGCTCGAATCTAGGTTGAGTTACACTTATGCTATCATAAGTAACTCTTGCTGGAATCCTTGATATCTGCCAACATTAGTTTAGTCATAAAATATGCTATCTGAGCGACCAAATTGCCCCGATTGCGGTTCAAATTACACAGTTAAAAATGGTAGAATTCATAATAAAAAACCCAAATATAAATGTCAAAGTTGCGGTCGCCAATTTGTCGAAAATCCTACCAACAAAGTAATTCCCTCAGAAACAATCATATTTAATTGATCGACTTCTTTTGGAGAAGATTTCTTGGGCTGGCATAGCTAGAAGCACGGGTGTTTCTCAAAAATGGTTACAGGATTACGTAAATAATAAATATGCCTCAATAGATCGCGTGGTAAAGATTAAACCTAAAAAAAAAATCAGATTGAATGTTGAATGTGATGAACTGTGGTCATTTGTAGATTCCAAACAAAATAAACAATGGGTATGGTTAGCAATGGATAGAGAGACCAGAGAGATTATTGGTGTTCATATTGGCAAGAGTAGCGCATTCCTGAGCAAG
>JANYGO010000107.1 GCA_025362325.1 Cyanobacteriota bacterium
TTAGGTGATGGAGAAGTGTTGAAATCCGAAGGAGAAGCAGAGGGCGATTGCTCGTTAGAACCCGGATCTACATTAGGTGAGGGTGCGGGTGAAAAAATTGCTGTAGTAATGGTTCCCAATACAATCATGAATGCTCCAGCACAGTTAATTAAAAAGGCTTTTCTAATTTTTAGATTACCCCATTTTTTTGCATAAAAAACGAGGGCAGCACATGGGACAATCAAGTAAAGCAAACCCCAAACAACGTCCTCTTGGAAAGCTTGCACTAATCCCCAGATAGAACCAACAATACTTAAAAGAAAACCCAGACCAAAAAAAAATACGCCGATCGCAATACCAGGCATTTTGTTGCTCCCGTTAATGTAGAATTATTTAGCAAACTGTAAAACTAAGGATTTAGGCACATTTTTTACCTGAAACTCTTGTCACTGTTTGCTGTGTTAAAAATAGATTAGCGGTGAAAGCAGTTCGATCGTACACAGCGAATGTTAGGATTTTGGTTAGGAATTTGACTAGGAACTCGATCGCGACTGCCACAAATGACACCCTCTACCCTCGATCGACCCGAAGAACCGTTTGCACGGGCAATCCACGACTGGGACATCGAAAAGCTTTACAGCGACTTAGCAAACGCCAAACTAGAATTCGCCCCCCACACCAGAAGAGGGCTGACACCCGTGGAAAAAAGGCACTTGTGCGGCTTGCTGTGTGGCTACAGCCCCGCCGAGATGGCGGTACTTCTGAACAAACAAATCAAGGGTGTAGAGGTTGACTTATCCAAAACCTTGTACCGATACATAGAAATATTGACAAATCGACCGAGAAATGCACTCAAAAATTGGAGAGACGCGATCGACTGGCTGGAAATAGCCGGGTATAAAAAACAACCAAAAACCTCATCCGGCGCCATCTTAAAAGCCACTCTCCAGCATTCAGACAGCATTCTATCCGCTGCGATCAGTCCCGACGGACAATTACTCGCAACCGGTTCCCACGACAGTACAGTGAAAGTTTGGAGTTTGCACAGCGGGGAACTGCTGCGGACTATTTGCGGACATTCCACAGCCGTGTTGCTAGTTGCTTTCAGCCCAGCCAGCAAAACGCTGCTGACGCGATCGCGCGCGGGTACAGTCAAACTGTGGAACCTGCAAAACGGCGCACTGATGAAGCGCTTAGCAGAGGTACACCGCCACGAATCCGTGGCTGTGAGCCCCGACTGGCAAATTTTGGCGATCGGCACCACCTGCGGCACTGTCAAGCTTCTGCACCTCAACAGTGGTCAACTGCTGCAAGTTTTGGAAGGCTATCAAGGGGATGACATAAGTGCGATCGTCCTGAGTCCCAACGGCAAAATGTTAATAGCCAGCGGGTTGAATGCAGCCAGCGGTTTCTGTCGCGCCACCGTCACTTTGTGGGAACTGCCGGGGGGAGAAGTGCGGCGAACATTTGGCAGCGAAAATTATGTGGCAATTACTCCAGACAGCCAAACTCTCGTCAGTCACGGCAACAAAATAATTTCACTGTGGAATTTGCAAACAGGCGAATTATTGCATTCGCTGCAAACCGGAATTCGCATCACTTCCGCCGCCGCCATTAGCCCCGATGGGAAATACTTTGCAGTGGGCTGTTTTGACGGTACTATCAGGCTTTGGAATTTTCGCGGCGAATTGCTGCACACTTTAGATGGACATTCTAGCCCTGTGTCTGCGGTGGCGATCGGGCAGTTGGGCGAAACTCTCGTCAGCGGTAGTGATAATGGTACAGTTAAACTTTGGCAGTTGCGAATTTAATAAATTACTCCTTAAATATCTGGTAAGGTGCGCCCAGAAGCACCATACGAATTGCAAATATAGTTCAACTTAGTCATGAAAATTCAAATCTTAAGCGACCTTCATATTGAATTTGAACCTTTTGATATTACTGAAACAGATTCGGATGTTATCATATTAGCCGGAGACATTCATGTTGGAGATAAAGGAGTTATCTGGGCTCTTAATAATATCCAACATAAACCAGTTATTTATATTTTGGGAAATCACGAATATTACGGAAATGCGTATCCTAAACTTATAACTAAACTTAAAGACATTTGCAAAGAAACAAATATTCATTTGTTGGAAAATGATTTAGTCTCTATCAAAGATGTAGTTTTTTTGGGGTGTACTTTGTGGACGGATTACGAGCTTTTGGGAAATGCCAGTGATGCTGGTTTTGAAGCCAGCCAAAGAATGAGCGATTATAAAAAAATACGCCTCAGCCCAAGCTACTCCAAATTCAAATCAATTCACACCACTATTATTCATAGAAAGTCACTTGCTTGGCTAAGAAACGCTTTAGAAGAGAATAAGTTGAGTAAAACTGTAATTATCACACACCACGCACCGAGCAAAAAATCACTACCGCCGGATGAAAAAGATATTTTGAGCGCTGCCTATGCCTCAAATCTTGACTATTTGGTGGCAAAATCTGGTGCTAAGCTATGGGTTCACGGTCACATACACAACCAACTAGATTACAAAATTGATTCAACGCGAGTAATTTGTAATCCTCGCGGATATCCCGATGAACCAAATGATTGCTTCGAGCCTGAATTGGTCATCGAAATTTAAAACTAGGCGCGCGCACAAAACCTATCGAAGCTATATTTTTATACCTGCCAAATAATTACCTACCCTTGATTCTGTAAGGACACAGCACTGCTGTGTCCTCATTTTGGTGGCTATGTCCTAATTTTTGTAGCCGAAAATCAAACGGCTTTTCTAAACAACAAAAACCAGCGTTCCCTTCTGCGTTTCCAAAGTATCGCCCATTTGCGTACCGTCGTAAAAAGCACCGAGAATGATCTCGCTAGTTTTGCCGATCGCGATCGCACCATTAGCATCAATCCCGATCGCACCAAAATCCCGTTTGCGATCGTCAGCTTCCGCAAAAGAACGCTCAAAAGCAGCTTTCAGACTCAAACCATCCGTTACCCGAATCACAATTCGCGCAGCCAAACACTCATCCATAATGTGCTCGCCAATTCCCGTACAGCTAACCGCCGCACTTCCCGTCGCGTAATTCCCCGCCGGCATCGCCGAGTCGCTAACCCGCCCGATGCGCTCAAAACCCTTGCCGCCAGTCGATGTGGCCGCAGCCAAGCGCCCTTCGGCGTCCAAAGCTACGACTCCGATCGTGCCAACACCCGCAGGTTCTGCGACCACGTTAGCCATTGCTCTGTTAAAATTGCCTTGGCGTTCCTGCATCCACTCGTGCAAACGCAAATCCGTCATCGGATCGTAAATCGGCAAGTGAAGTTCTCGCAGCAATTCCGCCGCACCGTAATCTGAGAGTACGCGATCGTCCGAACTCTGCAAAAACTTAGCAAGTTCGATCGGATTTTGCACACGAGAAACATTAATCGCGCCACTGAAACGCTGCGCCAAACCGTCCATCAGCGAAGCACTCATCCGAATTTGCCCGTCCGACTGTACCACAGAACCCGTACCCGCATTAAATCGCGGGTCATCTTCCAACAACCGACAGCCGTGTACCACTGCATCTACGGCACTCGCACCGTCTTTGAGCAGCGGATAAACTGCCTCCAAAACATCGTAAAGCGATTTGCGCACCGCTTCTATTCCGCCCTTGCTTTGCAGACAACTACCGGCACCGCCGTGAATAACTAGCTTTGGTTGCACCTGTTGCGATGCCATACTTTAACCTAAAATTTTTCCTTTGCAATCTTAGCCTCAGTTTGGCACATAGCAAGCGATTCTTAATCTTCGGTGCCGGAACGGCGGCGGCGACAACGATCCGAACAGTATTTAACCTCATCCCAGCAGTCAGCCCATTTTTTGCGCCAAGTAAAAGGTCGATCACACACCGGGCACATTTTTGTCGGTAAATCGGACTTCAATCGCTGCTTTGCCATGCTAATTTTGACTGTACGTTATCTTAAATTATCTGCGTTAATCTGCGTTAATCTGCATTAAATCTGCGGTTTTCCTATAAATCCAAGATTTATGCAATAACTCTCAATTGAGCAAAATATCTCCCCAGTAAAAATGGTCGAAACGGCATCAGCCAACATCCGAATCGTCTTAGTCGAACCCGCAGGGCCCTTAAACGTGGGATCGGTGGCGCGCGTGATGAAAAATATGGGTTTGCACCAATTAATTTTGGTAAATCCCCAGTGCGATCATTTAGGGGAAGAAGCCCGACTGATGGCTGTTCGCGCCGCCGACATACTGGAAACGGCGAAAGTAGTCGAGAGTTTGCCCGCCGCTTTGGTAGGATGTGTCAGGGCGATCGCAACTACAGGAGACGATGCTCGATCGCACCCAATGCAGCTAGAAAAGCCAACAGATGCCTTGCCTTGGTTGCTAGAAGCCCCCAGCGCCCTAATTTTTGGTCGAGAAGACTGCGGATTGACTAACGCCGAATTAAACCGCGCTCAGCGCCTGATTCGGATTCCCAGCAGCGATGCTTACACTTCCCTAAATCTCGCCCAAGCTGTCGCTATTTGCTGCTATGAATTGTATCGGGAAGCAGGTTCGGCAGCGAGCAATGTGCGGGATTTAACGGATGTAACCGGGAGAAGTTCGGCAGCGAGCAATGTGCGGGATTTAACGGATGTCACGGATGGCGGATTGGCAGCGGATGTCACGGATGTCACGGATGTCACCCGGAGAAGGAAAAAGTCTGAGGGTATATTTTCCCAATCTCCCCCTCTCCCCAACAGTGCTCCCTTGGAAAATTTGGAGGGATATTACCAGCAATTAGAAACGCTGCTGCTGAAAATTGGATATTTGCAGCCGCACACAGCAGCAAGTCGCATGGAAAAATTTCGGCGTTTGTACAATCGCGCTTATCCGACAGTGGATGAAGTCGCCATGCTGCGGGGCGTGATCCGTCAAACAGATTGGGCAATAAAAAGTTACGCGCGATCGCCAGTTTCTGATATTCTTGATGGGGCTTTGCCCGAAAATCCAACGGATACTTAGGGCAAATGGTGATAATTTGGGATGTGAGATTAACAATTTTTGGTGACAACTTGACCTACCCAGTTGTCACCAAAGAAACCGGGTTTCTTGACTAAAAACCTACGCTTTAAGGTAATTTCCCAGCAAGAAACCCGGTTTCTGATACCACGGGTGCGTTTGGGATCAATCCCAAATCTCAAATCCCAAATCTCAAATTGATTGGCTGGTAAGCTAAAAAATCTTAAACTTAAACTTTACAGTGCAGAAGGAGTAAGACGTGGCAGAGCGGTTTCCCAAACGATCGATATTATCAGTGATGTCCTCGATAGCGTCTGCCAACTCCGGCCCCAAGCCGCCTAAATCCGGCGCTTCAAGTCAGTCTGGTAAATCCCGCCGCCGCCCTCCCCAACCGCAAAACGGCAATTCGGAAGTAGGCGCGACGCAGCTATCCCGTACAGAATCGCCCTCCCCTGCGACTTTCCCACCGCAACCAAACCGCGGCACCAGAATTAGAGCCAATTCTCCCGCACCTTCCCCCGCAGAATTGAATACACAAGACTTTTTATCCAATCCCCAATCTGCAATTAATCCCAGAAAACCCAGAACCACCAAAACTCCCCAGTCGAAGACTCGACAACCGCGCAAAAAAGGCCTGGCTGCTGTGGATATGTTCGATTTTCCCGAACCGAATCCCCAAAATGTCAGTGCGATCGCCAGCAATCCCAACAGCCCTCCCCAAACTACAACTTCCCCCGCACCCCGCAAAAGTCGCTCCAGCACCCCACCAGCGCGCATTCCAGACGCAGTAACGCCGCCAAATGTCAAAAAAGCCGCCGTGCCAAAAAAGCGGCCGCAAGGAAGTCTGAGACCGGGCAAACGGTCTGCACCAGCAAACGTGCCGGCGTTCGTGTACGCGACTCGGTTGCTGATTTTGGGAGTTGGGATCGCGGTGATTTGCGGGACGGTGCTGTCGGTGGTGAATGCTGTGAGTCGATCGACTGTAGCGACACAAGAAACCCCCGCAGGGCAGAAAAACCCAGCCGACAGCGCAGTTGCAGCCCCGGCGGCCCCTGAAGCCCTGCAACTGAATCAAGAATTGGGAGCTTTGAAAACGCAAGTTCAGGTAATGGCAACAGAAAATCCTACTTTGACAGCGGGAATATTTATAGTTGATTTAGATACTGGAAGCTACCTAAATTTTAATGGCGATGCTCCTTTTGCTTCAGCTAGCACGATTAAAGTGCCAATTTTAGTGGCTTTTTTCCAAGCAGTAGATGAAGGCAAAGTGCAGTTAGATCAGATGCTGACGCTGAAGCCGGAAAATATTGTCGGTGGTTCTGGGGAGATGCAAGACGACGCACCGGGAAAGAAATATTCAGCTTTGGAAGTTGCCAGAAAGATGATTGTTGTCAGCGACAATACGGCGACAAATATGATGATTGAGTTGTTGGGAGGTGCTGAGGTTTTGAATCAGCATTTTGCAAGCTGGGGTTTGAGGGCGACGGTTTTGCGGAATAAGTTGCCGGATTTGGAGGGAACTAATACTACCAGTCCGAAGGATTTGATCAATATCATCGCTCAGGTCGATCGCGGAAATTTGGTTTCTGTCAAATCGCGCGATCGCATTTTGCAAATCATGCGCCAAACTCAAAACGCTTCTTTGCTGCCGAAAGGTTTAGGCGAAGGTTCAATTATTGCTCACAAAACTGGCAACATTAATACAATGCTTGCGGATGCGGGGATGGTGGATTTGCCGAACGGCAAGCGTTATTTAGTGGCGGTGATGGTGAAGCATCCGCCAGACACCGAGAAGCCTGCTCAAACATTAATTCGGGATATTTCTAAGATGAGTTACCGCTATTTGAACGACGGGGAAACGCCCGCAGATTCAAAAGTTAAAATTAAAAATTAAAGTAGAACAACGGGCGAATGGAATTCGCGTCTACACAAACACTCACGCGCCGACGCGGGTTGAAGAAAACCCGGCGAATGGAATTCGCGTCTACACAAACACTCACGCGCCGACGCGGGTTGAAGAACGGCGGTAAAAATTATATTTTACGTTATTTTCTTGAGTCCCTCTGAGCTCGGACATCGTTTGTTTAGACGCGGTTTCAACCGCCGTCTTCTCTTGAGTCGGCGTCCGGCGGACATCGTTTGTGTAGACGCGGTTTCAACCGCCGTCTTCTCTATTCCGGGCAAGTTAGTGCAAGTCCTGTAGAATTTACAAACTATAAAAGAGTTTGTATTATGAAACTAAACACCCAACTTGCTTGTTTGGTAGCACTTTCAACTTTAGCTGTGGGAGTCTCCCCCGCGTTGAGCAATCCCGTTCGTTCTGCTCAAAGTCAACTCACCGATATTACAGTTATTTCCAATAACATCGAACTCAATCGAGCCAAAAACTTAGCCCGTCAAGCAGCAGAAAATGCTAACGGGGGCTTGGGGGAATATCGAGCCGAAGCTGCGATGCACGGCGCTTCGGCCCAATCGCCTTTTGTTGAGAATGGCGATGGTACTTGGACATTCGCGTTTCAAGGGCACAAACCCGGTGCGTCTGTGTATACGGTAGAGACGGTTGTTACTGTTTCCCAAGATGGGAGGGTGAGAGTCGATTACAACGGGCGAATTCGCAACTCGTTTAATGTCCGGTAAAATAAGCGCGCTTTGGTTTGTAGTGAGGACTTCAGTCTGCATAAAAACGTTGAGGACATCCGCCCTCACTACAAACTAATTTTATAGTCGATGCGATCGGTTTCAAGGGGCGATCGGGATTTAGGATTTTTCGTGCTTCCAGAGTCGATCGAGTCGCAGTCAGCACTATGGTTTCAATCTCTCGATCGGGAAATAGGGTTTTTCCCGCCTTGGGGTCATCCTCAGCTTTCATGTAGTTGTAAAGTTTCAATCCCTGATAGGGGTTTATGGTTTTTCCCGCGATGGGCTTCAAAGGGTAAAGATGTCAGCGGGGCGATCGATGGCGGTTTCAATCCCTGATAGGGGTTTATGGTTTTTCCCGCCGCCGATGTTTCAAAGGCTTACGGTATTTAGTTTTCAAGGTGCAGTTGCGGGAGTCAATTACAAAACTATCATTTCAGCCACCAGCTTGTCAAGAGGCAAAATTTTCAACAGCCCCAAAGCCAATCACAGCAACCATTACAGCGTTTGCGGGAATCGTTTGTTTCGGCTGAACACCTCAAACCCATGCTGTGCAAGCGATACAGCCGAAAAACTTGACCCCCTCAAAAAAACACCTACCGGTTCCCGCAAATTCTCATAAATCAGAACCGGACTACAAAACTCCGACTGCTGACAGCGCCTCCGCTTCAATCTCGTTCATCTCGTCGAGTTTCTGCCAAACTTGCTGCATCAACTCATCCAACCCAACTCGACTCACCGCCGAAATCGCCAAAACCGGAGCGCCACTGATTTCTCTCAGTCGGGCGATCGCATTACCGATTTCTTCATCTTCAAGATCGATCGCATCTACCTTATTAAAAGCCAAAATCTGTGGCCGATCTGCCAATCCCCGCCCGTAAGCTTTCAATTCTTCCTGAATTGTGATGTAATCTGCGATCGGGTCTTCATCAGTAATATCGACCAAATGCAGCAACAACCGAGTTCGTTCAATGTGCCGCAAAAACTCGTAACCCAAACCCGCGCCTTCGTGAGCCCCCTCAATTAATCCGGGAATATCAGCAAAAACAGTACCGTCACCGCTTGGTTTTCTGACTACGCCCAAATTCGGGACTAAAGTTGTAAACGGATAATCTGCTATCTTGGGACGAGCCGCAGATAAAGCAGAAATTAGCGTCGATTTGCCAGCATTCGGCAAACCAATAATTCCCACTTCAGCTAATAGCTTCAATTCCAGCCGCAAAAACTTGTGTTCTCCTTCTTTACCCGGCATCGCATAATCTGGAGCGCGGTTAGAATTGGTTAGAAAACACTTATTTCCTAAACCGCCTTTGCCACCTTTGGCCACGCAAAAAGTCTGTCCGGGCGTCACCAAATCTGCTAAAATTGCTTGAGTTTCCGCGTCGTAAACTACTGTACCGCAGGGAACTTCGATCGTGCGATCGTCCCCAGAAGCACCAGTCATATTCTTCGGCGCGCCCTTCTTCCCGTCTTGACCTTTAAAAATCCGGTTGTATTGGAAATCTAGCAGCGTTTGTAGGCTTTCCACCGCCACCATAAACACAGAACCGCCCCGCCCGCCGGTGCCGCCGCTGGGCCCGCCCGCCGGTATATACTTTTCTCTGCGAAAAGCTACCATACCGTCGCCGCCTTTGCCGGCTGCGACTTGAACATCTGCTCGATCGATAAATTGCATAATTTAGTCAGTTGTCAGTTGTCAGTTGTCATTAGTCAGTTGTCAGTTGTCATTAGTCATTAGTTATGATACCAGATCCAAGTACAATGTTTATCTTTTGGTGCGCAGTGCACATCCTACTCGACTAATTAGTAGTCATTGGTTAATAGCTGACAGTCATTAATCCAACATTTCACAAGAATCACCAATGACAACTGACCAATGACAACTGACAACTGACTGCTAACAACTGACTGCTAACAATATGACGATACATCTTCCTTACAATCATCTGCCAAATAGCAGAGAGCTCGAAAGCGCATCCCCACCAATTGTTCGTAAAGTGGGTTAATCTGGCACATCGCCGGAATGTGGACGATTTTGCGCCCGAACAATACGATATCTCGCTCAAACGGACACTGAGACGGAATCATTTTGCAGACAAAGCGTGCCACTCTGGGATCGTGAACTTCCCAGGCGTCAAGCCAGTCTTTGACTGGTTGTAAGACATTTTTCTGGTGAGGTTGAGATGGCCGCGCAGAAAGCGGTGTTGCTGCATAATCAACGACTGCTTGGCTGCTTGGCCCCTGCGGCGCGTACCTGCTGTCTTCGATGGTGTGTCGCAGAGATTCGATCGCCTCGACGTTATGACCCAAAGCTGTGCAAAACTTGTAAAGTACCTCGTCTTCGCTGAGCGAGTACGTACCGTCTGCTAAGGCTACCATGACTGCTGTTCTCAAAAAATTCTCGCCGTTAGCGGTGCCTTTCCCTAACACAGTAGCTAGTTCCTCTGCGGCAATGGGTTCAAAATCTGTGTCAAAAGATACTGGATGTAATTCATCCTGAGTTAAATTCGCAATCATTTTTTGCTCGTTTTCGTCAAAGTTGCCGTCTGCCCAAGCAATTGTCAGCAATCCGCGCAGCCAAGCGGTAATCTCTTCATTGGTACAGTTCGATTTCGCGTTACTCATCAGTATTTGCAGTTGGATATACCAGTCAAGTTCTGGATTTGGAGCGGGAGAAATATTCCCCTCTAAATAACTTTTACTGCTTTTTTGCTCGATCGATCTATTTGTTAAAGGTTTGTGCCTGAAGATTGCTCCAAACGCTTGTAGTGGACGTGTTAAAAGCATATTTGTGTCTCAGGAGTGTCGCTAACTAGCGAGCTAATCTATTGGTTAATTCTATTCCCCTACAATGTCATCTGTCTTCGGGAATAGGTTTGTCTGATTCATCTTAACTGTAGTTGCACCGATTCGAGATGGCGATCGAATTTTACTCGGCGAAGCAACCGACCTAATTTTTCGCAACAAATAAAAGGTTTGCCACCGCAGGATCTGCTCAGCAACCAGGTTTTTCACGCAGGGGCGATCGAACTTCGCTATATTCATATCTTAATATATATTATTGTAAATTTTTGTGTACCGACTGCGCAACATTTGACAGCAAGCTGGCTTTATGCTGTGGGAATCAAAAGACATCAGGCAACTATTCTTCCCCGTCAAAGGTTTTGATTGCTGTGCTCGTCTAGAAACGATCCGATTTATCAAAAAAATTACTGCAAAAGAAGTGTTGGGTTTGTTTCCTGAACCCTGTTTGTCAGGTGCGTCGCTGTCGAGAAGCTCTCGAATTTAGGGATTCTTGACGTACGACGCACCCTACGCCTTTGTATTCCTTCTTCCTTCTTCCTTCTTCGTTCTTCCTTCTACTTAGCTGCGGCGGCACAAAATCCAGCGCAATTCCATGGGCGGGCGTCCGTTTGCCATCGGGAAGACATCTCTACCGGTGGCCCAACTGGGAAACCAGGGCGTCGGCGGCCAGGCTCCTTCTGGCAAGTGGTGGTGTTCGTACTCCCACACCAATTCGTCGGATATTTGCACTAAGGGCAAGCCTTCCATGGCGGTGGCGAGCTCTTGGGGCGTAAATAAAGTAGACCAGGAAAGTTGGGCAACTTGTCGCACCAGGGCGTCTGGCTGGTAGTCGCCGATGGTTAAAAATGTGCTGAATAGCAACAGGCCTCCGGGACAGAGGAAATCGCACATTTTAGCGAGGAAAAGCCGTACTTGATCGATGTCTCGAAAATGTGAGATGACTTCGGCGGCAACTGCAAGCTGGTAGCGTGCCGGTTTCATCCGCATTAAGGGATCGAGCACGTCGCCTTCAGTCACTGTCACGGGAAGGTTTTCGGCTGTTGCGGCTGCTTTCAATTGTTCTGCAAAAGCTGGGGTTAGCTCGATCGCATCCACAGCATAGCCCAATCTCGCCAGCGGTAAGGTGTTGCGCCCGGTACCGGCCCCCACGTCCAATATTCGCACTCGATCGGGATTTCCCAATTTAGCAACCGTTGCCATCAATTTTGCGTCTGGATGAGAGCCAAATAAAGGCGGTTCTCTGGTGTCTACCCAGCTTTTGTACTGTTCTCCAACTGTTGAGGTACTCACAAGCACTTTGCAAGCTAAACCGGTTTGCGGCGGCTGCACTGATTCGTATTGCAGGATTAGGATCGATGCTGTTGAGGTGCGGTAGCCTTGTTCTAACTTGGTGGCTAAAAGCTTGCTGAGTTCGTCTCTGCGGTCTTCTGGCAGGGGTCTGTCGAGGGTGCTAAATAGCTTTTCGATTGACTTGAGATAGTGGTTTACCATGCCGGGTAGGCAGGGGAAAACTAATTCTCCGCGTGCGGTTACGCGAGTATTGACTTTGTGGAGGATAGCTTGCTGGAGAATGTCGGGATTTATTACCAGGGGTAGCTGTTCGTTTTGGTCGATCGTAGTTTCGGCGCCCATAGATTCCGGGAAGAGGTTCGGCAACGGATGAGTGTAACGGATTTAACGGATGGATATTGAGGTTCGAGGGAAGTTTGTTGAGAGCTGACTGTACAATTTCAGATTAGAAAAAAGTCGATTACCGTGAATAAATGTGGTTTGTAGTGAGGACTTTAGTCCGCATCCATTTCTGCGGACTAAAGTCCTCACTACAAACCTGTTTTTCGGACATGATATTTAATATTTCGAGCGGCTGTAGCGCTGTTAAATTGTATCTTTCACGGCGAGGTGGAAAAAGCGTATCACTCCCGCCTTCTCCCCCCGTCAGCCATAACAGGCAATTTATAGAGGTAGCAACTTAAAGCTGGGCTTAGTTGCTGCCGGTAAAAGTCACTTCTGGGAACTTTGACTGAGCTTCAGTCATCGGGCGCCGTCTGCCTTCTTCTTGCCAGTAGTTGATTACTTCTGTGGCTTGGTTGAGGATTTCGACGCGATCGTTGTCAGCAATCCAGTGTTTGGCTTCGAGTTCGTTTTTGAGTTCTTCCCACGCATCTTTGCGGGGCCAGAAAAAGTAAGATGTCAGCGGGCTAGTTCCTTTACCGACAACTTGGTCAACGGCGAGGGCAACATTCTCTTCTAGCCAGAGAACTTTTAAGATGAACTTGGACAAGCAAACCTCCAGGGTTCCGATCGAACTTGTTAAAAATTTCTACAATCGCTAAGCGTAGCACATTTTGTTCGAGAATGAGTCATAAGTGATTAAAAGTTTTGTGGCGCGGCTGGGTTTCGCATCGAGAAGGGGCTGGGAACAGATAAAATTTGGGTTCTCACCCGCCAAGTTACCAGGATGGTTAAGTTGTGAACAGAGTTATTTTAGTTTTTGACATTGACGGTGTAGTGCGGGATGTGTCCGGTTCCTACAGGCGGGCGATCGCGGATGCGGTGGAACACTTCACGGGGGGTGCTTTTCGCCCGAATTCCCTGGATATCGACTCTCTGAAGTCTGAGGGAGTGTGGAATAATGACTGGCAAGCATCTTTTGAGTTAGTTTGCCGTTATTTTGAGGCGATCGGGCGATCGCGAAATCAACTCGCCCTCAACTATGACGAATTAGTAGCTTTTTTTCAAAGTCGCTATCGCGGAGATGACGATCGAAATTGGACTGGTTACATTTGTGACGAACCGCTGCTGTTAAGTCCGGCTTACCTGGAAAATTTAACAGTTGGCGGCATTGTTTGGGGCTTTTTTAGCGGCGCGATGCGAGATGAAGCTGCTTATGTTTTGGAAGGGAAACTAGGCTTAAATTCCCCCGTGTTGGTGGCGATGGAAGATGCACCGGGAAAACCAGATCCGGCTGGACTTTTCGCAGCAATTGAACAGTTGGAAAACCTGCACGGTTTAGAAAAAAATTTACCTGTAATTTACGCAGGAGATACTGTTGCCGATATTTACACAGTGGTGAAAGCGCGGGAAGTACAACCAAATCGGGTTTGGCTGGGGATGGGAATTTTGCCACCTCATATTTTAGATGATTCTGCTCGCTGCGAGGCTTACGCTGCGGCGCTGAAAACTGCTGGTGCAGCAGAGGTTTTCAGGAATGTTGAGGAGTTGACGGCTGCACGAATTGGAGAATTAGACGGCGGTTGAAACCGCGTCTACACAAACGATGTCCGCCGGACGCCGACGGTCGAAAATAACATAATTTCAACCGTCCGATCTTCAACCGGCGTCCGGCGGGTTTTGTTTTTGTAGACGCGGTTTCAACCGCCGTCTTCTGCGGATGATATTGGCATTTTTGGGGAGAATTCCTGATCGCAAAAATACCCTACAATCATCGGGATGCTCGCAATTTCCCGTTACCGTTGTGAGATTATTTCAAGTTCAAGAATTTGTCTAAAGCGCTGACTACAACTGGGGGCCAGCGGCGGGTTTTTGCAACCCAATCGAGGTCTTTGTAGCGGGAATCGAGGCCGATCGCAGCTACCCAATTACTCTCAGCTTCGCCGCGCTGTCCTGTTTCCCAAAGACAGGCGGTGAGGGCGGCTCTCATGTCGGCAAATTGCGGGTATCTGCGGACAATGTTTTTCATGTTGCGAATTGCTTCTTTGGTTTGCCCGTTTTGATAAAGTGCGAGGGCGTGGTTGGCGCGAGCAAAGGCGTATTCGGGGGCTATTTCAAAGGCTTTGCTGTAGTCGGCAATTGCTATTTCCCATTTTCCTAAACCTGCTTCGGCATTACCTCGGTTGTTGTAGGCTGCTGGATCTTTGGGCTCTAATTCTAGCACGTGATTGTAGTCTGCGATCGCTTCTTCCCAGCGTCCTAAACCTTCTAAGGCGGTGCCGCGATTCAGGTAGGGATCGGGGGCGTTGGGAGCTAGTTCGATCGCCTTTTCGTAGTCAGCAATTGCTGGTTGTAGTTTGTTTTGGCTGACTCTAGAATTGCCTCGGTTGCTCCAAGCGGCGGCTTGTGAGGGAAATTTTTCGATGATTTGAGTCCAGAAAGTTTCGGCGGCGGGAAATTTGCCTTCGTTGGTAGCTTCAAAAGCTTTTTGAACGAGTTCTCCTAATTCCTGCTGCGGATCGGTGATATCTGTTGGTTGTACTTGTGCGGTGGCGGGTGCGATGTTTCCCAACCAAACTAACCCGGTTACGATTAATATTGTAAAAAATGTAAAAAGTGAGCGAATCATTTTTCTTGGCAGTTGAAACTTTACTAAAGATATTATTAACCGAAATTGCGGGCGTTGGTTCGATTTTATAACCTAAAACTAATTTTATGAAAAAACGCTTGCTGATTTTGGGCGGAACGGGGGATGCTGCTGCACTGGCTGCCAGAGCTTCTCAAATTGCTGATGTCGAGGTCATATCTTCGCTAGCAGGGCGCACTCAACAGCCTTTGACCCCAAAAACGGGTACGGTGCGTATTGGGGGGTTTGGTGGGGCGACTGGGCTGGCGGAGTTTTTGCGTCGCAGCCCGATCGACTTTTTAATTGATGCGACTCATCCGTTTGCGGCGGTGATTTCGGCTAATGCTGCGGTTGCGGCTGCTGAATGCCATGTGCCTCATTTGCTGCTGGTGCGCCAGGCTTGGGAGGCCGTGGAGAGCGATCACTGGATTGAAGTTGCCAGCCACTCGGAGGCTGCAAGGGCTTTGTCAGGGCAGTCTCAGCGGGTGTTTCTGACGATTGGCAGGCAGGAATTGGCGGAGTTTGCTGGTTTGGAGGCTATTTGGTTCTTGATGCGGGCGATCGATCCTCCTGCACAAAATACTCCTGTACCTAACGGTCAATTGTTATTAGCAAGGGGGCCTTTTACATTGGAAGACGAGCGGCAATTGCTCTTAGAATATGAGATTGATACAATTGTTAGCAAAAACAGCGGGGGCGGTGCTACTTATGCTAAAATTGCTGCGGCTAGGGAACTGGGAATTCCGGTTGTGATGGTGCAGCGGCCGCCGATTCCCGATGTTGAGCAGGTTGCTGATGTTGAAGGGGCGATTTCTTGGCTAATTGAGCAGTTATGAGTTATTAGTTATGAGTTACATCCTTTTGGCGATCGGAATGTGCCAGCTCGCCTCAACTGAGGTTAGAGCAGCCAGACTGCAAGAATTGCTCTCCCCCTTAGTCTCTAATCAACTAGGCTACTATCAGCAGTTGGGGTTAAGGTCGCGGATCTGACGGGGTGACAACGCTTCTGTCTTTTTGAGAGCGATCGATTTAAACTCTTATAAGTGCAAGGCTTTCCGGTTGCTGGTCACTGCCTCAGTAAAATTATTCTAATACCCATACCAAATAAGGAGACTCAAATATATGCAATACAAAAACGGTAGGCCAATTGCCATTATTGGCGCGGGAATATCAGGCATTACGACAGCCCATATTCTCCAGAAAAATGGCTTCCCAGCAGTTGTTTTCGAGAAAGCCGAAAAGATTGGCGGAGTATGGGCACTTGCATACCCAAACGTACACCTGCAAAATATCAGGGAACAGTATCATTTATCTGATTTTCCCTGGCCATTCACCCCTGATTTACATCCCACGGGAGAACAAATCCTGAATTATTTGGAGCAAGCGGTCAGCCATCTAAAGCTTGATGTGCGGTTAAATCACGAAGTTATTGAACTAAAAGAAACAGAAGATGGCTGGCTATTAAGATATAAAAACCAGGAGGGCGTTCACGAAAAATTATTTGGATACGTCGTTATCTCAGTTGGGCAATATACAGAAGGAAAGTATAAACCTGAATTTCCAGGTATCGAAGATTTCGGCGGGAAAATCATCACTGAACGGGATGTCCACACGCTTGATATATTCGATAATCAACGAGTTGTAATCGTTGGCTTCGGAAAAAGCGCCTTGGACATGGCGACTTTCGCAGCAAAACAAGGCGCGCAAGTAAATCATGTCTTTCGTACACCGCGCTGGCTTGTGCCCGAATGGATTTTGGGCGTACATTTTACCGACGCATTATTCAGCCGTTTTGGAACAGTGATGATGACAAGTTGGGCACATCCAACCGCCATTGAACGTTTCCTTCACAATCGCCTTGGTTTCATTGTTTCAGGTTTTTGGGATTTGATTGCATCCATCTTCCGCTTTCAAGTTCAGCGAAATGTTTCTGGAAAAGGTCAAGAGGCCCAGCGCCGCATCCAAGCTGTACAACCAGATCACAAACTATTGCCTGATTTACGTTCAGCCACAGCGCTTGCGCCTGATGATTACTATCCGTTTATTGCAGAAGGAAAAATCTCGCCCCACCGTGCAGAATTATCTGGTTTTTCGCGAGAAGCAGTAAAGTTGAAAAATGGTTGCGAGATTCCATGCGATTTAGTCATTCTATCTTTGGGTTCGCAAACGCCGATTTTTCCATTTTTGCCTGATCAATATCGAAAAATGTTGGAAACCGAACCCGATGGCGTGCAGTTATATCGCCACTTGCTTCATCCTCGCATTCCTGGCATTGCCTTTGCCGGGTTCAATCATGGATATATGCACCTGCCAGCAGTCGAAATTGCCACACAATGGCTGTGTGCTTACTTGCGTGGTGAACTTGAGTTACCTTCCAGCGAAAATATGGAAAAAAGTATTGAATATATCCGCCAGTGGAAACGCGCAAATATTCAATTTGAACCTTCGCGATCCTGTGGGAGCAACGTTCGCTTCCAACAATATATTGACATCATGCTTAAAGATATGGGTGTTTCTCCTTATCGTAAATTGCCTAACATTTTCGCTGAGATATTCGGCAGATATAAAGCATCAGATTATCTTGGCGTATCGGAAGAATATAATCACAAAAAGAAAAGTCGCTCTACTCCACTACACCCTCTTCCGTTGGATACATGATTGCTTCCAAAGCTTACTAGGGGTCAATTGATGCGCTATTCTGCTGCTCAGGTCTTTGCTGTCCATTTCGCACTGATTGGAAAGGATATCCAAGCTTGGGTAAATTTATTTGCTGAAGATTCGGCATGATTGTTCGATCGCCTAAATCTAAGTTTTCTACCCAAAATTTGAGTAAATTATGAGCATAATTGCTGATTGACAAATGCTTCCCTAGCTGAAGTTGTTACCTTACCAATGGGTACTGCCTGGGAATATAAATCTCTCGGCTATGCCTTCAATTCCAATCACCAATTCTAAATGCCAAATTACTTTGATTTTTTCTGACTATTCAAAGAATTAAGATGATTGTTCATCTCTTGTAAATATGCTTTTAAAAGTTGATATTGCGAAGTTGTTAGCAGCGGATCTTTTTTCGGGGTGACAGTTATTTCTAAGGGCAGAATCCGATAGTTATATTTGTTGTTCAGAGTATAGCGGTGCACCCAAGTCGGAATGGTTTTGATGCTGGTAATTTCTGTAGTTTTTTCGGGAAACTTTTTGCGAATATTGATTTGCATAATTAGGCCTAAGTCGGTAAATTTTTGAGTCTGAGCGGAAAGAAAATTTCCCATTGAATAAATTGCTACAGCTTTGCGAGTTTTCCCGTTTTTTCCGGGGAATTTAAAGATTTTGTAAGGTTGGACGACGTGGGGATGGCTGCCGAGAATGATGTCTGCACCAGCTTTTAATAGGTTTTCAACTAATTGTTTTTGTTGGGTGTTTGGCTGTCGCTGATATTCGTCGCCAAAATGCAGGGAAATTGCGATAATATCTGCTCCTTTTTTTCGGGCTTGGGCGATGTCTTTGACTATCTTTTTTTCGTCAATTAGGGCAACTAAGTAGTCTTTGCCTTTGGGTATGGGAATGCCGTTTGTGCCGTAGGTGTAGGCTAGCATGGCTAGTGAAATGTTGTTTTTGGTGCTGATTAAAGTACGTGAAGCCTCGGCGGTAGATGTGGCTGTTCCTGTTGAAGCAATTTTGCGATCGCCCAAATTTGCGATCGTCCTAATTACTCCTGTTTCTCCCCTATCCAAAGCATGATTGTTCGCGGTTGTCAAGATATTAAATCCTGCTTTTATAGCAGCATCCAGTAATTGAGCCGGTGCGTTGAATAGGGGATATCCCGTATATCCGCCTGCATCTTTGCCCGCTAAAGGTGTTTCGAGATTTCCCGTTACCCAATCGCCTTTTGACAGGATACTTTTAACTGGTGCGAAGAAACTGTCAAAATTGTATGTTTGCTTTTTTGCGTCGTAGCCCGAGATCGTTTGGGTACTGTGCATCATGATGTCGCCGACAGCAATTAGTTTTGCTTCTTTGATCTCAGACTTGGGTTTGGCGGGAACAGCGGCTGCAATTGGCGATGGCGTCCCGCCCCGCAAGCTACGACTTTCTGTAGGCTGTGTGTTGGTTTTTGGCGTTTGGATGTTGCAGCCTGCGATCGAAAGCATGGCAATTAGCGAAAGCAACCGACGAAAATTCATGATTTATGAGAGTGATTTGTCGGCTTATATGGTATCATAAACAGGACTTACGGAGGGGTGGGCAGGAACCGGGTTTTTTAACCAAAATATTTGCTTAAAATTCTCAATCTCGCTTAAAAAACCCGGTTTCTTTGTTCGGATGGCCTAAGTCCTAATAACTAAATTAGTTAGCGCTAAATAAATGGCTAAAAAATATCTAATTATTGCCTTTATTGTTTTTGTATCAATTACGGGTTTTAGTATTTTAACTTACGCTCAAACTTCGGGCGATCGACCTTTTGAATTGGCCTTGATTGGCGATTTGCCCTACAGTGCCGAACAGGAAGCTAAATTTCCGAATTTGATTGCAGATATCAATCGATCGCCCGCAGCGTTTGTCGTCCACAACGGCGATATTAAAAGCGGTTCTAGTCTCTGCGATGATGCAACTTTTGTCAGCCGCCAACACTTATTTGAAAATTTCGAGATGCCGTTTATTCTCGCTTATGGCGACAACGAATGGACTGACTGTCACCGCAAAAATAACGGCAGTTACGATCCAGTAGAAAGACTCGCTAAACTGCGGGAAATCTTCAGCAAAGGTACTCAAAGTTTAGGAAAGCGCACCTTAGCTCTCACCCGTCAAAGCGAAAACCCGCAGTTTGCTAAATACCGCGAAAATGTCCGCTGGATTTATCATGGAGTTGTGTTTTTTGCGATTAATATGCCGGGAAGCAACAACAATTTTGGCCGCACTCCCGAAGCGGATCGAGAATATGCCGATCGCAATTCAGCTAATTTAGCCTG
The DNA here is from genome assembly GCA_025362325.1 of Cyanobacteriota bacterium. Classification (GTDB taxonomy): domain Bacteria; phylum Cyanobacteriota; class Cyanobacteriia; order Cyanobacteriales; family Microcoleaceae; genus Microcoleus. The sequence continues at coordinate 19,689 of JANYGO010000107.1, forward strand.
GATTACACAATCTTTTGCCTTAGCCAAACGCAACAACAGCAAAGGAATTATGCTAGTTGCACAGGCAAATCCGGGATTTGAACTCGATCCGGCGGACAAAAAAAGAAGCGGCTACAACGATTTTATCGCAGCTTTGGAAACAGAAACGCGCAATTTTCAAGGACAAGTCGTATTCGTACACGGCGATACTCACTATTTTCGCATCGATAAACCTTTACCCCGTTTTACCGATGAAACTCAACTCCCGAGAATAAAAAATTTTACCAGAGTTGAAACTTTTGGTTCTCCTAACGTGCATTGGTTGCGGGCTTTTTATGACCCTACAAATCCGAACTTGTTTGAGTTTAAACAGCAGATTGTTCCGCAAAATTAGGCGATATTACACCAGTTTCATGCAAGATAACTATTTTTTGGCTTACACTGAAGATAGGTAGCATTGAGGAATTTATTTATGACGATCGCAACTGAGCATATCACCCTTGAAGAATTTCTGAAATTGCCAGAAACTAAACCAGCCAGCGAATACATTCAGGGCGAGATCATCCAAAAACCTATGCCGAAAACAAAGCACAGCATATTGCAATTAAGAACCTGTAACGAAATTAATCAGATCACGCAAACTCCCAAGATAGCTTATGCTTTTCCAGAGTTGCGGTGTACATTTGGCGGGCGATCGATTGTTCCCGATATTGCGGTACTATTGTGGGAACAAATTCAATTTGATGAGGACGGTGAACCGTTAGATGATGTGCTAATTGCACCGTATTGGGCGATCGAAATCCTGTCGCCACAACAAAGCTCAAATCGCGTAACTAAAAAAATTATTCATTGTCTGCAACATAATTGTCAGTTGGGATGGCTAGTCGATCCAGGCGATCGATCTATCTTAGCATTTTTACCCAACCAACAACCGGAATTCTGCGAAGGTAGCGATGTCCTTCCCGTACCCGAAATGATTCCCCTGAATATCACCGCCGAGCAGGTTTTTAGTTGGTTGAGAATGCAATAATGAATCATAAGGTTTGTAGTGAGGACTTCAGTCCTCCTCTAAAGTGAGGACTAAAGTCCTCACTACAAACAAATGTTCCTATTTCCGCCATCTATCAAATTGGTCTTCAGAACAGCCATTAATAAATTGATTGTTCACCCAACCGTCCAGGATTGTAAAAGTTTCATTAGGATAATTCCCAGAAGTTCTGGCCGCAATTTTCACCCAATTACCTTGTCGGCTGACAGCCCGAACTCCGTCTCCTCTTTTTAGTTTAGCTACCACTGGGTACTGATTGCCCGGGCCTTTGCGAATGTTAACAGCGCCGCCTTGACCTGTAATAAACGAGCATTGAGTTTGCTTTTTTAAAGCTTCTACTTTTTCGGGAGAAAGACTTTGCTCTTTACCGAAAACTGGAAAGCTGTAAAGTGAAAAACTTAAACTTGCAACTGCGGCTGCAATGAAAAAGGCTTTTGATTGAGTAAAACTTAGCATTAATTTAATCTCCTTGGATGGGAAGGACTGAAGTCCTTATTACGAACTTTTTTGGAAGGACTGAAGTCCTTACTACGAACTGTTATTTTACCGAGGAAAACCATTCGGTAACACCTTGGGCGATCGCAGAAGCTAACTTTTGCTGTTCTGTCGGATTCACAATCCATTCAAACTCTTCGGGATTGATCGTAAATCCCAATTCCATTAAAACAGATGGAGTAACCGCAGGACGAGTCATGGCTAGATTGTTCCAGAATACACCATAGCTGGGACGGTTCAGTTTGGCAACTAAGTAATTGTGCAAAAACATTGCCAAACTGTGCGCTTGCGGGTGAAACCAAAAGGCGCCGACGCCTTTGGTATTGATGGCGTCGCCGTTATCGGGCAAAGCATTGTAGTGAATTGAAATTGCGATCGCAGGTTCTTCTTTTTGAATCATTTCCACCCTCGGCGGCAAATCCAAATCGACATCTTCTACCCGCGTCATTACCACATTCGCGCCCCGATTTACCAATTCCTCTCGCACCAATTTCGACATAATTAAAGTCGCTGTTTTCTCGCGGTAGCCTGTGGGGCCGACACCACCCGAATCCTGCGGCCCGCCGTGTCCCGGATCGATGAGAATCTTAATTCCTGACAGCGGTTTTTCCTCAGAAGTCGGCACCGCGCTGGTATTTGTCGGCGGATGTTTTAAAGACAGCACTAAAGTTGTGCCATCGTATCTCAACTTGTAACCCCACTGCTGGGCAGATTTGAGATTAAAAGTATATTGTACTTGCAGCGGCGAGATTTGTTGCCACGCCAAACGCGAAATTACGGGGTCATCATCGAGGCGAATAATGTCAGTTTGAGCGGTGGTATTGTACAGGGTTAAAGTGAAAGTGCGTTCGCCTTCTTGCACGGTGACTGGGACTGGTATTTCTAAGGGAAATAAGATTTCTGTCCAGCCGGAAACTTGACGCGACCTGGCGCTGCGAATAATCGATCGCGCGGGAACTGCATCCTTGACAATTCGCACTTCTGATGCTTTAATCCAAGCACCGTAATCGAGCCGAATCCATTCTCCCTCGCGCCCGATAACTGTTGCCCGCGTTCCCTTCGGCAGCGGCGTCATCCGAGAGAAATCCGTGCTCGCCCCGGTTCTAGCAACACCCGGATCTGCGGTGATTTCTGCTACTTCTAACTCGGCTGGAGAGAGAAGAGAAATCTTGCCAGTACCTGGCTGGCTGATAGTTTGGTCGTTCATTGTCAGCTCAAATACAGGCACTCCCAAATCCACTTTTTGTCCCTTAGATGGAGGGGAATTAGACTCATTTTCCCCCGGGTTTGGGGGGGTAATAGCACAGCCTTGATACTGTTCGCTGCTGCTTTTGGCGATCGGGGAGTTTTCACCTAACAAGACAGATTTGTTGTCGGGGAGTTCGACTTGCGATCGGGCTTTTAGAGGAATATCCACCCCTGCTAATTTTACCGCAACTCGGGCATTCGCCGGAGCGATCGCCCCAAAGCAGATATATTCTCCCGGCAAACTGGCGACATCCACTTTCGGCGTCAGGGAATCCTTCGCAAAAGCCAAGCCGGCGGGGACTTCTGGCTGATTCGACTCGCGCGTCACCTTAAGTTGAACTTGCTGATTTTCGTAACGCAAGCTAAAGACATTTTCGCCGAGTTGCAGGGGAAAAGTCGGGGCGAAATGGCCGGCGCTGGTGCGGGAAATTTGCTGGCCATTTACCGATACTTGTCCGGTTGGGGGGGCTGTACCGATGAGAAAAATGCGATCGGCTATTGTTTTGTGGTTGGCGGGAGGATAGGCGACGAACAGCGGCTGAGCGGCCACAGCTACAGAGGCGATCGCCAGTATGATCCCAAACCCAACTAATGCTAAAAATTTGATCATTCTAAATCGCGACTAATTGAGAATCTGTTGGTTATTTTTACTCGAACTTGCGCTAAGAAACCGGGTTTCTGAGGATTGGCTGTAAGTCCTATTTACTATACAGGCCCCAGTTTATCAGGTTTGTAGTTGCAATTTGGCGATCGGCGACATAAATTGCAACTATAAACCATTAAGTTTTAATTAATTCCGAAGTCGTTCTCCACAGTTGATCCAACCGATTCGCCGGCATCGTCAAATACAAAACATCCCCCGCACTCAGACAACAATTCAGCAAATCCCAGCCGTGAATAGTTTGACAATTAGTTTCCACATAAAGAGGCACAAAATCAGCAGACTTAGCAGCATCTTGAATCCGGTGGCCACAGAAAGGATGTTTTGGCGTAATCAAAGTTGCCAAGGAAACCCACAGACTGTCAGCAGTCATTCCGTTGCCCAAAATTCTGCCTCCAATCGCCGCCGCCGCGAAAGCAGGAGCCGCTAATTCCGTCGGGTTCAAAACTCCTTCAAACTCAAAAACTTGCTGCACCATCAAAGCAAAATGCGAGTCTTGATTGCGGACAATTACCGATAGTTTTGGTGCCAATCCTTTAGCGGTTAAGGCAATTTCTAGATTCGACATATCGCTGCTAGTAACTGCCAAAAGTGCAGATGCTTGCTTAACATTAGCAGCTTCCAGAGTTGCGGGCAAACTGGCACTTCCCTGAATTACTGGAATTTTCATAGAGCGAGCCGTGCTCAAAAAGCGGCTGTTCGGATCTTGCTCGATCGCTACAATATCATAACCGTTATTGTGCAGTTCTTTAGCAATTTGTATTCCCATGCCGCCCAGTCCGCAAATAATGTAATGATGGCGCTGCGGAACTCGCGCCACATCCCAATATTCGGTAAAGCGAGTTCCCAATACAAAATCGTTGAGCAGTGCGTAGCAGATGCCGATGATTCCGGCTCCGACTAACATCATGACAACTGTAAATAGTTTAATGCTGTCAGGAGCTTTTTCTGTTACTTTGTCATTGCCGCCAGCTCCTGTAATCATCCCGACTGAAAAATAGAGAGAATCGACAATTGAGATATTATCGTCAACACAAATATAGGTGACAGTAGCAACTGCAATCATTGACAGCAGCGTCAGTATAACAACTACTGCTGCTTGGCTGTGCTGTTGAAATCGGCGCAGGCTAGTTAAGGTTTTAAGGAATTTTTGAATTAAAGTTTTTTGGGGGCTGCGGATAGTTGGTTGAGTGGCTACAATTAGCCGATCGCCCTTTTGACATTGCCGGCCCGCCAGCACCGCCGATACTAAATCAGTTTTGTTAACAGCGGGGAGGTAATAAATCAACATTCGCGATCGATCGTTCCACAAATCGCTGAGTTTGCGATCGATCCAAGGATGATCTTCATCGATATATTCTTCGTGAATCGGCCAAGTGCGATCGAACAAACGCAACTGTCCGATCGCCCGATTTCCGAGAGCAGCAAAAGCAAAAACCGGAGCAGCCAAAGCTGAAACACTCATCGAACTGTGATCGGGCAAAGTGTGGTCAATTCTGTCGCCCAAGCTAGTATTGAACAATCTGTTAATAATGCGAATTTGAGGATTGAGAATCCTCGCCTGCATCAAAACTGCCAAATTCACAGCATCATCATTACCTGCAATGACTAAAGTATGGGCTTTTTGAATGCCCGCCGCCAACAAGGTAGAAGCTGCTTGCAAATTCCCGACAACCACCTCAGAAGTTTCGCTGCGAATTGGGCGATCGCTAATACCAACCACAATCGCCCCTTGCTGTCTCAACAAACAAAAAATCTTGTGTCCCGTGTGGCCCAACCCGCAAACAATGATTCGAGGTTTCATAAGTTATTTGCCAGCCGATTTCAAAGCTGTCCTTTATAGTTTTACCTACCATTGTTGACGGTGACGGCTTTGCAGAATGTAGCGAAAAACACTATCTAGGATGTTTGTGTCGCAGTCTCGAAGTTTTGAAACAATAGCGCGGCGCTGCTACTGGCGTCAATAATCGCGTTAAAGCCTTGATAAATCTCGGGTTCGTAGTGAGGACTTTAGTCCGCAAAATTAAGAAGGACTAAAGTCCGAACGATCGAACCTTATAAACATGAATTAAAAAACTAAACAGTCACCCCTTCAATCTTCTCATCAGTCAACTCGTACAACTCCCGCAACTGCTGCAACTTATCCGCATCCGGCTGCCAAAAACCTCGCCCGTTAGCCTCCAACATTCTGCCGACAATATTGCGAAAAGCCTCAGGATTTGCCGATCGCAACTTCTGCGCCATTTCTGCATCCAACGCATAGGTATCCGCCGCCTGATCGTAAACCCAACTATCAGTAAAATCAGCCGTTCCGCCCCAACCAATTAACGCCGTCATCCGCTGCGAAATTTCATAACCGCCGCCAGAACCTTGATTTGCCATCGCGTTAGCCCACTTAGGATTTAGCAACTTAGTTCGATATTCCAAGCGCAGCAAATCTTCTAAATTGCGCGGAGTTGTATCCTTAGAAAAACTTTCTACAAAACTGGTGTTAACCTTTTTACCCCGCTGCTTTTCGGCGGCTTTCTTCAAACCGCCAGTATTCGCATAATACTCTTGAATATCAGTCAAACCGTATTCCACCGAGTCAATTTCTTGAATAATGCGATCGCACCCTTGCAATAACTGAGTCAAAACCTCCGGCCTCGCCTCCCCCTTATCCTTTCTCCCGTAACTAAAAACATTGCGACTTTCCCAAGTTTTCCCCAACTCATCCCCCGATTCCCAACTCCCATCAACAACCTTATCGTTAACCAAAGAACCAAAATCCCCAGCCGGATTAGAAAACAACCTCGCCGCATAATTCTGCACGCCTTTTTTCTGTAAAATCAAAGCGTGTTTGCGAATAAAATTCTCCGATTCCGATTCATCAGCATCCGCCGCCCGCACAAACAAATCATCCAACAACTCAATAATATTCACAAAACTATCGCGAAAAATCCCCGAAAGATTTCCCAACA
>JANYGO010000129.1 GCA_025362325.1 Cyanobacteriota bacterium
TGCTAGCAACTCATTGTCAAACTTTTGATTTTCCCAAATTATATATGTATGGATTTTTTACAAAAAAGCCTTAATTAATACCAACTTAATCACGATTACTGAAACCCGATTTGTTTGCAAATGATTTAGGATTGCTATAGATGCTATTGTCTCCCTTAAAAAATCTTCAATAAAAGCGCGGACTTTTTCTTTAATTTCATCTAAATTCTCATAAATCTCCCAGATCAATTCTTGTTTTATATGTTGCCATACTCTCTCGAACGGATTCAATTCAGGACTGTATGGTGGTTGAAAAATTAGTAAAATGTTGTCGGGAATTTTGAGATTGCTACTATGATGAAACCTACCATTATCTAATTGAACAACATTTAAATTATCTGGATATTCCGAGGCGTTCGTTATCTAAGAATATTTGAAAACATAGACCATCCAGATGTGAAAATTCTTACCCTATACTTTCTCCTGTTTGGGGAGCTACCGCGACCTATAAATAGTAAGCTTTAAAATTGCATTGAACTTTACCTATTGGTTTGATACCACGAGCTGTATTTTTTTTCCTCTCTCTTGTCTTTAACCCAATTCTAGTTTCCAGAATGACACCAATACTTGAGACCATTTTTTGCTGGATTGGGGGTGACCGACTCCAACCAGCAGGCTACTTGCAGCAATTTTTCTAGTTTTTTTTAAAATCGAGCGCTGCCACAGGAATCTTTTTTGTTACTCACAGGCCTTGGTACTTTTAACTTAGCTTTCATGCGATAGTGCAGTTGCTTGTGTAAAGTTTGATATTTGACGGATACTTGATAGTTATCTTCCCCGCATCCCGCAATTTCTTTATAACTCTTAAACTCGCAGGTTTCCTCACTAATTTTTGTTGATATTCCGGAGATTACTTCTTGGGGAATTACTCGCTCGTCTCCCAGTCGCTCGGCGCAGCTTTAATAATTCTGACTCTCCCGCCATTACTATATTGCTTTAACACTTCGCCGGACAGTGATTCTATGTACTCCTAAAAGTTCAGCTACGTCTGTAATGCTCTGGCTCGACCCAGATTTTTACAAATAAAGTGCCTGAACTTTTTGTCGGGCGCGTTATCGTTCGCTGTCGCTGCATAATTATTTTTAACTCAGTTACAGTTGCCTCACTTCTTTCTTGGTAGTTTACTTTCCTACAATCATCTTTCAACTCTCAGGCTATTGTAGCCTACTTTTAGGGAAGTGGTATAAGTTTTCGCTGGTTGATTTGAATCATGACACTCTCTTTTGGATCAACTGTTTTGAGAGCGTTCTGGATCATAAAGCACGATCGCCATCACCGATAAGTATCATGCAATTTTCACTTTCGGCAACAGAGAATTTACCAAAAGTTTACTAGCATCGCCAGCCGAGAGCGCAGTGCTAAAATAGTGACCCTGAATTTCTTGACAGTGGAGCGATCGCAAACACTCCAACTGCTCTTTAGTTTCTACTCCTTCGGCTACAACACTCAAATTCAAATCTCGCCCCAGCGTGGCTACAGCATTCGCGATCGCCCGATCGCACGGATCTGTCGTCAGCCCGCTGATAAAGGATTTGTCGATTTTTAAGATATTCAACGGAAACTTTGTGAGATAACTTAGAGAACAATAACCCGTGCCAAAATCGTCCAGCACAATCTGCACTCCCATATTCTGCAACTCCCTCAGAACTTTTGTGGTATAATCCACATCTTGCATCGCTGTACTTTCGGTAATTTCTAACTCTAAATACTTCGGTTCTAAACCAGTTTTTTTCAAGCAGTTCGTCACCATTTGCACTAAATTAAATTGCTGGAACTGCCTGGCCGAAAAGTTGACTGCTACCCGCAAATCAGGTTGCAAAGCATCCTGCCAAGCTTTATTTTGAATGCAGGCAGTTTGCAGCACCCATTCGCCAATAGCTACAATTAATCCGTTGTCTTCTGCCATCGGAATAAATGTAGCGGGCGAAACTAAACCTAATTCTGGATGGTGCCAGCGCAGCAGGGCTTCCATACCCTGAATTTTCCAAGTAGTGATATTGACTTTTGGCTGGTAGAAAACCTCAAATTCTCCCTGTGCTAATGCTTCGTGCAGCCTGTTTTCCAGAGTCAGCAATTGGCTGCCTTGCGGATTGATTTTTGAAGTATATAACTGATAGTTATTTCTTCCCATGTCTTTAGCGCGGTACAACGCCGCATCGGCATTTTTGACTAAAGTTTCGGCATCTTCGCCGTCGTTGGGATAAACGGCAATACCGATGCTGCTGCTGACGTGAAACGGCTGTTCTTCTAGTTTAAAAGGGGGCTTTAAATAGTCAATAATTCTTTGAGCTGTTTTAACTGCATCTTCTAAGCAATTGAGATCGGGAAGCAGTACGGTAAATTCGTCGCCTCCCCACCGGGCTACCGTATCAGTCGATCGCAAAGTGTCGCTGATGCGTCCGGCAAAACTTTCTAAAAGGCGATCGCCCGCAGCGTGACCTAGTGTATCATTAATTTTTTTGAATCTATCTAAATCTAAAAACATCACAGCCAGCATTTTTTTATTTTTTTTAGCTTGTCTTAATGCTGCCGTCAGTCGCTCGTTAAAAAGTATCCGATTCGGTAAACCCGTGAGTTGATCGTAAACCGCTTGATAGCGAATAATTTCTTCAGCTTGCTTGCGCTGAGTGATGTCCATCATCGTACCGATCGCCCTTACGGCTTTGCCACTTTCATTGCGGATGATGTATCCGCGATCTAACACAAAAACATATCCCCCATCTGCACGATGAAAGCTATATTCCTCCGACCAAAATTCAGCATCAGATTTCATTGTTTCGTTGAAGCTTGACATCACTCTTTCCCGTTCTTCGGGATGAATGTTTTGCCACCACAATTCAAAGTCTATCGTCTGAGTGTCGTTGAGTTTGTATCCAAATACTTTTTCAAACTCTTCGCTCAACCAATACTCATTTTTTAACAAATCAAAATCCCATACAGCATCATTTGTCGCCCGCGTCAGCAGGTGAAAGCGTTCTTCACTTTTGCGGAGTTTCTCTTCAGATTGCAAGCGTTCCGTGACATCTCGAAAGCTGAATACTCGACCCGTAATTTTGCCTCCGGTGTGCTGGGGTAGCGAGTAACGCTCGAAGATTCTGCCATCTTTAAACTCAATAATATCGTAAGTTTCAGCCGCCGGACGATCTGACCATTCTTTAGCGCGGCTGAGAAAGATTTCCGGGTATTTTAACTGGTTGATTCCAAAATCCACAATTTGATTGTGATCTCTCGAATTTAGCAGAAAATCTGGCAACTGCCACATTTTGGCAAACTTGCGGTTAAAGCTGACAACTTTTCCCTCGCCGTCAACCGCCAGAATGCCGTCAGCAGTAGATTCAATGGTTGCTTGCAGCAAGGAAAGGGATGTTTCTAGTTCTAACTCTGCCAATTTGCGATCGCTGATGTCAAAGACTGTGACTAATATTGACGGTTTTCTCTCAAATTTGATAATATTTACAGTGGCTTCAATCCAGCGTGTTTCTCCCATTTTCGTGAGAATTTTTACTTCATATTTTGAGCCTGCACTGTCGAGCGGTTGGCTGGATTTACCCCATTTTTTAACTGTCGATCGAAAATCTGGATGAATGAAATCGTATAAATCCAATCCTAGCAATTCTTCGCGAGTATATCCAGTCAGAGCTTCTGTCTGAGAATTGACATAGCGCAACTCTCTGCGGTGATAGATCAATGCAGCAGCATTAACAGTTTCTACCAGTTGCCGAAACTTTTTTTCACTGCGCCGCAAATCTCTTTCAGCCCGCTTGCTATCGGTAATATCTTGTGCTACATACAAATTGCCGCTGACCTCGCCTTTGCTGTCGCGAATAGTTGAAATAGAAAGCAGTACAATTATTTTTTTCCCTTGTTTGGAAAGGTAGACTTTTTCGGCGTTGCGGACAGAACCCTCGGCTATTAAATTTTCTAAATCTAACCCTGTTTGTGTGATTTCAGTTTTCTTAAAAAGTCCGACTATTGATTTGCCTAATAACTCTTTTTTAGAGTATCCTAAAAGTTGACAGGTAGCTTGGTTTAAAGACAGGATATGACCGCCCGGGGTGGTGGCAATTATCGAGACGCTCATTTCCTCGCAAATATCGAGGGCACATTCGGCAGTTTGCTGCAAATCTTGGGTCATGTTGGCAATAGTATCCCGGATATCCTGTTCTTTTCTTGGTGGGAATATTTTTTCTCCTTGTGGTAGCTTATCCTTCCCGGTTTCAGAGTTAGGTTTGATTAACCCGATCGCCTTGGATAAGATACTTGCCCTATTCGTTCTGATTAATAACGAGATTACTACAAAAATAAAAGCCAGATAATAACTAATTTTTTCTAAACTAAAAGTATGCTCTGTTTGGGGAGTTTCCTGAGATTGAAGAAAATTATCGCTCGCAGCATTTATCGGTTCTATTTTGGATAATTTATCGACAAATAAGTCAGCGCTTGCAGAAAAAGTGTCAGATGCCGATCGCAAATAGCTAAGTTTCTGAGGCACCACTAAAATTGCTTCTACACCGCGATTCGAGTCTCCATCCCCTACACTTATCGGCATTATTTTCGCATTAAGACCACATTGCATACCAAATATAGCAGCAGTTAAAAATTCCAACATTAATTTTCCCGTAATTTTCATTTGCTTTATTTCCTTGTTTTAAATAATTTTTTGCCTATAAAAGAATAAAAAATGAGCAGAATCTAAGTAGACAGGAAAACAGATATAACATTCATTTATGCGTGCTTAGCCAATCAAACTTTTCAAAAAATAAGAATTTTTCCTCGTAACTAATTATAATTTTAATCTTAATTTCAAATGTGTCATCGGCCATTGTGCCACAAATTATCCGCCATTATGCCTAGAGTGCGGCTGGGATCGCGCTAAAATTAGAGAATTGCCGCCCAGAGGTGGCGAAAATTTGTTATAAAAATAAACAATTAGCTTAAAATCGATGCAGAGATCCACGAATTGAACCAATGAGTCAGACGATCCGAGAACTCCAAACAGAAGTCCCCGCGCTGCAAGCAGAAGTTGCCACCCTGCAAGAGGCACGGGAAAAACTTTGCGTACAGCGCTCAGAGTGCCGAGTGACAGTCACTTTTCCCAAGAATAATACTCCTGAGGCCATGGCCGAGTTCCACCAGCAAAATGCTGCTTTTGGGGAACAGTGGTTGCAGCAAATCCAGGAGATCGATCGAGAGACTCAAATTATTGACAAGGAACTGCAACAAAAACAGGTGCTATTCGATTACAAACAAGGTGAATTAGACAAAATGCTGGCGGGACAGCACTGGCAACAAATAGAAAACGACGTTCAAAGCGGGGAAAAACGCTTGCAAGCACAAGCTCGCAGAATCAATCAAGCAGCAGTGCAGCTAGAAGCAGAAATCCAAGCTTTAAAAGCACTGTACGACGAACTCAATCCCAGTTATTCAGAGTGGTTTCAACAACCAACTCAAATTGTTGATTTTGCGGCAACAACTATTCCTTACGCTGTCCCCAGTAGCAGCGGGTTAATATTGGCAAACAAGGAGATTGAATGGAAAAAAATTAGTGTTGAATTATGATTGAATAGGAAAGGATAAATTAGTAGGGTTGCAGGTCGCCGTTGAATAGCCAAATAAGCAAGACACATTCGACGGCGACCTTTAAAGGTTTCCCGGATTTTTTAGGTAAATAAATCAAAAATGGGTACTAACGGCGTTAATGTTAAGAGGTTTGAGTTTCATTTTTTGAAACGATTTATTTTTGACTCTGGTGTCAATGTAAACTCTCAAATATCACAGTATAAAAGATCGCATAGACTTACTGATGAAACAATTGATTTGGATAGCGCTATTTATTCTGGTTGCGTTGGCGGCTGTGGGTTGGGGTTCTGACTCATGGCAGCGATTGTCGGCTGTACCGGAAGTTTGGATCGATCGCAATATCCACATTTCCCAAAACCCGTCACCCTCGCCGCTGATTGCTGAAAACAATACAGTCAATCTGCCAAAAGTTGACGCATCCCGGTTATGGAAACACGTGGAGACTCTAGCAGGAGAACGCGAGGGAGAACGATCTCGCTCTTTGACGAGAGACTACATTTCCCAACAACTAAAAACTTTCGGATTTTCCCCAGAATTGCAGCCGTTCGATCGCGGAATCAACGTTTTCGCCGAAAGAAAAGGTACGGACTCAAAGGCTGGGGCAATTCTCGTTGCTGCACACTACGATACTGTACCAAAATCCCCTGGGGCTGACGACAATGCGACGGGAGTTGCAGTAGTTTTAGAAGTAGCAAGATTGCTGGGTTCTCGTGCCACTGCTCGGACATTGCAAGTAGCATTTTTCGACAGGGAAGAAATCGGACTTTTAGGCAGTTTAGCATTCGCTGGTAGTCCAGCGCGGTTAAAAAATTTGCAGGGTGCGATCGTCCTAGATATGGTAGGTTATTCTTGCCACACGCCGGGGTGCCAGCGATATCCCGAAGGATTGACAGCGCAACCTTTTCTAGAAGCGTCGGGGGTAACATCTCCCGACAAGGGCGAATTTATCGCTGTGGTTGGGGATGCCGAACATCCGCTGCTGTTGAGAACTTTTGCGGAGTCGGGAAACGCCGATTTACCAGCAGTGGTGGCGCTACCGGTTCCCCTGAAAGGGTTGCTGACTCCCGATGTTTTGCGCAGCGATCACGCGCCTTTCTGGTATAAAGGAATTGGTGCTGTGTTGGTGACGGATACTGCAAATTTGCGATCGCCCCACTATCACCAATCTAGTGATACATTAGCAACTATCGATCGACCTTTTTTCGCCGGTTCTGCTCAAATTGTGGTCAATGCAGCAGCTAAACTATTAGAAATTAGGTAATTGGTAATTCGGTAATTAGTAATTAGTAATACAAGCGTAAGGTTCGCAATGCGCACCAGATATTTAGAAATTTTCCAGAAGTTTTAAAATAAATAAGTTAATTGTTGCCTGAGTTTTGATATGCTGACAAAAGTGAGTGCAAAACACAGATTTAAATATGATAGGTAATATAGGACAACCGACTGCTGTCAGCGATCGCCCTTATTTAGTATTAACGAGTCAAGATCAAAGCATACAGTTAGAGTTAAAACAGGCGCAGCACGTATTGGGGCGCGATCGCACTCGTGCTGATTTGGTTGTTCCCGAACCCTGGCGGGCAGTTTCCGGCGTTCATGCTGTGTTGCGCCAAATTGGCCAAAATTACTGGATTTACGACGGTGACGGCCAGCAGCCGAGCACTAATGGCTTATTTGTCGATCGCACTCGCATCACTCCCAACGACGGTTATTGTCTGAAAAACGGTACAGAAATTAAAATCGGTCTCGATCCGAAAAATCAAGTTTTGGTCACTTATTTTAATCCGCTAGCGAGTCAAAAATTTCCCCCCAGCAAACAGTCAATTCCTCTCAGCAATCGGTCGGTTTTGTTGGGCCGCGATCCAAACGCTTCGCTGCAATTAGATACGCCGCTGGTTTCGAGGCGCCACGCCACAATCGATGCTGACAGTCGCGGCAATTATATTTTACGCGATCACAGTGTTAACGGCGTTTTTGTCAACGGTCAGCGCATCACAAATTCTGTACAGTTGGCCGAGGGAGATGCGATTCGGATCGGCCCGTTTACTCTAACTTACCGCAGCAATACGTTAGAGGTGCAAGACCGAGGAAATCAAATTCGCTTGGATGCTGACAGTCTGGTGATTCCCAAGCGTTTGGATCGCATCACTTTGGCGATCGAACCGGGGCAGTTTGTGGCTTTAGTCGGCGGTAGCGGTGCGGGAAAATCTACTTTAATGCGGACGCTTTTAGGCATCGAAAAAACTACTGAAGGCGCGGTGTTTCTCAACGGCGATAACCTGCCCCAAAACTTTAATATTTACCGCAATCAAATTGGTTACGTACCTCAAGATGATATTATTCACGCAGATTTGACAGTAGAAGAAGTGTTGAGTTATGCAGCTAAATTGCGCTTACCTCCCGATACAGATGTTCAGCAGGTAGTCACAAAAACTTTAGAAGATATTGAAATGACTCACCGCCGCACTGCTTTTGTCAAACAGCTTAGCGGCGGACAGCGCAAACGTGTCAGCATCGGAGTTGAACTGTTAGCAGATCCGAAACTTTTCTTTTTGGACGAACCGACTTCTGGGCTAGATCCGGGGTTGGACAAGAAGATGATGCAACTGCTGCGAAAGTTGGCAAGTCAAGGCCGGACGGTGATTCTGGTGACTCACGCGACGGCAAATATCACGATGTGCGATCGTATTGTGTTTATGGGGCGCGGCGGACGGCTTTGTTACTTCGGCCCGCCTGCGGAAGCCCTGGATTTTTTCGATGTCAAAACCGGAGATTTTGCCGACATTTACAACGAATTAGAAACAGGAGAAACCAACGTTCAAAGCTGGGCAGAAAAGTTCAGCAAATCTCCCTACTATCAGCAGTATATTGTCAACCACTTCAGCACCGGCAACGCTAATGGAAAAATGCCCGCTGCGTCTTCCCAGCCCAAATCTGTATCTTTTGTCAACCAACTGTTTTTGCTCGCCCAGCGCTATTTTCAGCTTATTTCCCGCGACTTAGTTAACTTGAGTTTAGCTCTGTTAACGGCTCCGATCGGGATTAGTTTGCTGCGCCTCGCCGTCAGGGATAAAGACCCGTTAATTGGTGCGCCGGAGCCAACTTTAGCACCTTTAGCAATGCGAGTTTTGTTTGTGTTTACCTGCGCTGCTATTTGGGTAGGACTGGCAACTTCCCTGCAAGAAATTGTCAAGGAATCTGCTATTTATTTGCGCGAACGCTTGGTTAATTTAGGATTGTTTGCTTATTTGGGATCGAAGGTTTTCATACTTTCCGGCTTAGCCGTATTGCAAACGCTGTTGATGGTAGGAGTGATTCTGATTGCTTTCAAATCCCCCGAACCGAGTTTGATTTCCTGGCCGGTGGGAGCAGCTATTACCACATTTCTGACTTTAATGAGCTGCATCAGTCTCGGATTGCTGGTTTCGGCGATCGTCAAAAATGGCTCTCAAGCTAACAGCGCTTTGCCTCTAATATTGCTACCTCAGATTATTTTTTCTGGAGTGTTGTTTAGGATGGAAGGTGTGGCGAGCAAGTTTTCTTGGCTGATGTTAAGCCGCTGGTCTGTGGGCGCTTACGGCTCTTTAGTTAATGTAAATGCGATGGTTCCCGCGCCTACGACTTTGCCGGACGGAAGCACACTTCCTCAGCCGTTTGTACCTACTCCTGTTTACGATCCAACGTGGGAGAATTTGGGTTTGAACTGGGGGATTTTGTGCGTGCATATTTTCGTGTATTTGATGTTGACTCTGTGGTTGCAGAAGCGGAAAGATATTCTATGAATTATTGGCTGATGAAGTCGGAACCGGATGTTTACAGTATTGCCAACTTGAAGGGCGACAAAACTTCGATTTGGGACGGCGTTCGCAACTATCAAGCCCGCAATTTTATGCGGCAAATGAGTCAGGGAGACTTAGTATTTTTTTACCATTCTAATACTAAAATTCCAGGAATTGTCGGGTTGGCGCGCGTCATTGAGACTGGGATTGCTGACCCGACTCAGTTTGATGTGAATAGCGAATATTATGATACTAAATCGCAGCTAGACGCGCCTCGCTGGCAGACTGTGAGAGTTGAGTTTGTTGAGGAGTTTGCTAAGTTAATATCTTTGGATGAACTGAAAGCAAAGTTTACTGCTGATGAAATTTTGGTGGTGAGGAAAGGTAATCGGTTGTCGGTGATGCCGATGTCTGAAAGTGCGGCTCAGAAGATTTTGAAGGTGAGATAATTATAGCTAATACGGGCGCGTCAGCCGCCATATCAAAAATATAGCAGATTAAAGCTGACGCCCCCTACAATTATTAACTAAAGACCTGCCGCACAAACCGCCGCTCCAATTAACCCTACATTGTCATTCAAAACCACCCGCACCGGCATCATTTCTAACAGCGAATCCATCCGGCCTTTGTGGGTAAAAGCTCGCATAAAACCCCCTTCTAGAATCAGCGGCAAAATCTTAGCAGCGATGCCGCCGGCTACGTACAAACCGCCGTAAGGTAGAAGTGATACAGCCATATTTCCTGCTACAGCACCGTAAGCTTCTACAAACATTTGCATTGTTTGTTCGGAAAGCCGATCGCACTTTTTGAGTGCCGCCTGCGCAATTGTCGCCCCCGGATCGACAGTCTTCTCGCTTTTACCGATTTCCGACTCCCATTTTTTCATAACTTCCCCTACCTCCGGCGATTCAGGAGCAAACTTTCTGTCCCGCAAAAACTGGTAAATTGAAACAATCCCCTGTCCCGAAACTACACGCTCGATCGATATTCTTTCAATGTCATGTTTTGCCAACAAATAGTTCAGCAATTGAAACTCTAACTCCGAGCGAGGAGCAAAGTCACCGTGCCCCCCTTCTGAAGAAAAAACCCTGATGCCATTTGCTTCTGGAATTGCAAAACAATTTCCCAAACCAGTACCAGCACCAATAACAGCAATTGGATCGTGTTTGCGGGGCTTTCCTACTTGCAAAACGTGCAAATCTGTAGGCTCCAAACCCCATACACCGTAGCCAACTGCCACAAAATCATTAATTAAACTGATGCGGGATATTCCTAATTCTTGTTCGAGACGATGAGCTTCCAGCACCCAAGGCAAATTAGTGAGTTTGGCGGTGTTGTTGACCACCGGGCCTGCGATCGCAAAACAAGCTTTTTCAGGCTCGGGTGCAAAATTCAATTTAGCAGCAGCTTCCGCCAAAAACTGCTGCACAATCGGCACCAAATCGGGAAACTCCGCGCTCGGATAGCGAAACTCATAAAGAGCTTTCATTTCACCCTCAGCAGTCCTTTCTACCAAACGCAAAATCGTCTTAGTTCCGCCAATATCGCCCGCTAATAATAATGCCATAAACCTTTTATTCCACCCTACAGAACATTCCCCATTTAAACACCCATACTATTAATTGCCAACCAAGCCCGCAGCACCTCAGCCACTGTCCAAGCTTGAGCCGTGCAGCCCCGGGGCGAGTGGGGCGCGTCGCCCTCAAAAATTTCGCTGAGACTGCCAACTCCGCCGGCCGTTATATGATGTGACATGGGTTCCAGGAATTCGCGAGCTTGTGCTGGGTTTTTGTATACGTGCAAGTGCGCCAAGACAAATGGGCCGATCAGCCAGCCCCAGGCTGTGCCTTGGTGGTAGGCGCTATCACGCTGCAATTGGTCGCCTCCATACCTGCCGCGGTACTGCGGGTGCTGCGGCGAGAGGCTGCGCAGGCCGTGGGAAGTCAGAAGCCCGCGAGCGCAGGCGTCCACGACGGCGCGCCGCTGGATGGGCGTGAGTAACGATGTATAGCGGGTTTCCTGGCGCGTCCCCGCTGACAAGGAGTTGCCTCCCTGCGGAGGAATCGAGTTCAGGGGCAGTGAAACGGTGAATATTTGATTGGGCCGCAGGGAGCTGTCGTGTCCGTCGGGGGCGTCGAGAACGTCGTAGCAGTAACCGATTGAGTCGTTCCAGAAGCGGGTGAATCCGGTGGCGGTGCGATCGCCCAACCGATCGAATTCAGAGTGAGGCTTGTCCAATCTTCGAGCAAAACTTGCCATAGCTTGCACGGCATTGTACCACAGCGCGCTGAGTTCGATCGGCTTACCGATCCGAGGAGTCACCACCCAATCGCCGATTTTCGCATCCATCCAAGTCAGTTGCACGCCGCTTTCACCCGCGTAGACTAAACCGTCGTCAGGATCGACGCGGATGTTATACCGAGTTCCCTGTACGTGCCAATCAACAATCTCACATAGTGTCGGCCAGAGTTCGGTCAAAAGTTCGTCGTCGCCCGTGCAGTCGCAGTAAGCGCGAACGGCCTCAAAGTACCACAGCGTCGCGTCTGCGGTGTTGTATTCCGGGGCGCCGCCGGCATCCGGGAAGCGGTTCGGCAGCATTCCGCGATCGACATACCGCGCAAATGTCCGCAAAATCGATCGCGAAATTTCCCCTCGCCCGGTACAGATTGTGAGACCGGGCAGGGCGATCGTGGTATCGCGCCCCCAGTCGCTGAACCACGGATATCCGGCGATGATCGTTTTGCCCTCTGGTTCCTGGGGCTGCGGGCGGTTGACGATAAATTGGTCGGCTGCTAGCACTAACTGCTCGATCCAGTCGGGAGATGCGCTCGCAGGCGACCAATTTTGCAGCAGGGCTCGATCGCTCGCTTGGCGCAATTCTAAAGCTTTACCGCCGTTGAGTTCGGGATTTTTCTCGGTGCTGGCGATCAATGTCAGAGACTCGCCCGGTGCGATCGCCAAGTGAAAAGTCGCCGCGTGCAAGTGATCCTCGCAGTAGTCCAATCCGCGCTGCCTTTCTGCTGCCAAGTAAAATCCGTAGTACCAATTGTATAAAGTCGTAGAAACTCTAAATTTCGCCTCTGGTTCAGCATCTGTCAGCAGGTAAAGCGGCGCTGCTCCGTCAAAAGCAGTCACGCAAACCCCCCGTGTCAAGGTTTCTAGCCTCACTTGCCAGTCGCCGGCGCTTGTCGTGTGGTGGTAGTCGCGGTAGTTGACTAGGGCTTTGACTGCGAGGGCGATCGGTTGTGAGGCGCGTTGCAAGCGGTATTGAATATATGTTGTGTTAGCACCTTGCTGCATCCAAATCCGTTTTTCGAGGATCGCGTCGGCGAGGGCAAACCTCCAAACTGGTGTCGTCCCTTCGAGGTGGAAGCTTTCGATGCAGTTGTAGCCGTGGGGTTCGATCGTACTGTCGGCCCAGCGGTTGGTATAAAGCGGATAAGGGCGATCGGCATACACGGCCGTCTCGTCGAGCTTAGCGAGCATCAAAGTCCGTCCCAGCGGGGGTTTTAGGGCTGCTACCAGCAGCCCGTGATAGCGGCGGGTGAGGAGATTCGCGATCGTCCCGCTAGCGTAACCGCCGATCCCGTTGGTCACCAACCACTCGCGAGACTCCGCCGATTCGAGATTGCAGCAGATTTCCCGTCCAAAAGCAATAACCATAAAACACACACTCGCGGTGACTTGTTATCTACCTTTGGGTAGATTTTAGACATGATATAAACCACAAATATTAACTCTTGGAGGTGGCAAAGAATGGCGATCGCTAAGAGTGCAGATTCATGGTCTAATTTAAAGATAACCAACCGCTACTTTTGCCCCAGCGACAATTCTAACCGTTGCTCTGTCTAAAGTTAGTTGTTTGTTATTTAAAGTAATATTACCCTCTACACAGGCGCTGCACCTTAACAACACAGCCTTTGATTGCGTCCAAAGGGCGATCGAACCACCAACCTATTTTATAAGGAGAACAACTCAAAGTGAAGATAGGAGCAAAATATCTCGGCAACAACCAATGTGAATTTACAGTTTGGGCACCCACCCTCAAACAAATAGCCCTCCAAATTGTTTCCCCAGACAAACGCCTGATACCCCTGCAACAATCCGCAGAAGGTTACTGGCAAACCACAGCTACAGACATCAAACCCGGAACCCTTTACACCTACCAACTCGAAGGAAAAACCGAGAGACCAGACCCAGCCTCAAAATATCAACCCCAAGGCGTACACGCCCCGTCCCAAGTAATAGATGAAAACGCCTTTGCTTGGGCTGATACAAATTGGCAAGGCGTACCGCTAGCAGAGATGATAATTTACGAACTGCACGTCGGCACCTTCACTCAAGCCGGAACATTTGAAGCAATCATTCCTCAACTCAAAAAACTCACAGAATTGGGAATCAACGCCATAGAAATCATGCCAGTCGCCCAATTTCCCGGCGAGCGAAACTGGGGCTACGACGGCGTATATCCCTACGCAGTTCAAAACTCCTACGGCGGCCCCGAAGGATTCAAAAAACTCATCAACGCCTGCCACGAACACGGTATCTCAGTAATACTTGATGTCGTTTACAACCACCTTGGCCCCGAAGGAAACTACCTCCGCGACTTCGGCCCCTACTTCACCTCAAAATACGGATCGATTTGGGGAGACCCCCTCAACTTCGACGACGCCTACAGCGACGGCGTACGCAACTACTTTATTGAAAACGCCCTCTACTGGTTTCGAGACTATCACATCGACGCCCTGAGATTAGATGCAATTCAAGCAATATTTGAAGTAGGCGCCAGACCGTTTTTGCAAGAACTCTCCGACGCCACAGCCGAGATTTCCCACGAACTCGGAAGGAAACTTTATTTAATAGCAGAAAGTGATTTAAACGATGTCCGCACTATACGTCCTAAAGAACTGGGTGGCTTCGGAATAGACGCCCAATGGTGCGATGATTTCCACCACGCACTGCACACCTTGCTCACCGGAGAAAATGACCGCTACTACCAAGACTTTGGCAAGTGCGAACACTTAGAAAAATCCTTCAAAGAAAGCTTTGTTTACTCCGGTCAGTACGCCCCCCACAGAAAGCGGAAACACGGCAATTCTGTCAAGGATGAACCGGGCGATAAATTTCTGGTATTTTCCCAAACCCACGACCAAATCGGCAACCGCATTTTAGGAGACAGACTATCGCAAATAGTTGACTTTGAAGCACTGAAACTCGCAGCCGGTACCGTTTTAATTTCTCCCTACATTCCCTTCTTGTTTATGGGAGAAGAATACGGAGAAACAGCGCCGTTTCTGTACTTTGTTTCCCACTCAGACGCTAACTTAATTGAAGCTATCCGCAAAGACAAACAACAAGAATTTAAAACATTTGAAGACCGAGGCGAGTTTCAAGACCCCCAGAGTCCTGAAAGTTTCCAAAAGTGCAAGTTAAACTGGGGGAAACAAACAGAAGGTAAACATAAAATCCTCTGGGAATGGCACCAACATTTGATTCAACTGCGACGGACAATACCGGCCCTTAAAAAACTCGACAAAAACAGTCTAGAAGTGTCCAGCATAGAAGCGGAAAAAATTTTATTTCTACGTCGCTGGACAGATGACAGCCAGATATTCTGCATTCTAAACTTCAACAAACAAGAGGTGGCTGTTACGGCCCCACTTCCTCAAGGGAATTGGAACAAAATTTTAGACTCCGCTGATGTAAAATGGATGGGTTCCGGTTCCAGCTTGCCTGAAAAGATAACTTCACAGCAAGAATTGACTGTTAAACCCCAGAGTTTTGCACTCTACGAATTAATGCAGAAATAGTAATTTGGGTTGGGCTGCCGCTCAAAGCGTGTCAACAACTAGCTCAAACTTAGTATTAGCCCGTAGGGTGCGTCAGCGGGGAAAGATTCTTGAGTAGGTAGCCGTCATATTGTGCC
>JANYGO010000293.1 GCA_025362325.1 Cyanobacteriota bacterium
ATCACTGGGCGGCAATTTGCCATGACTGCTGCCATTTCGTGGTTAAAGTAATAGGGTGATTGGATGATAACTTCGTCTCCCGCCGAGGTGATGGCGAGAATGGCATTGGTAAATCCCATGTTGCTGCCGGCGGTAACGACAATGCAGTTTTTGTTGTTAATTTCTATGTCGTTATCTGTTTTGAGTTTGGCTGCGATTGCTTCTTGTAATTGCGGAATTCCTTCGACGGCTTTGTATTTGTGATTGTCGGGATTTGCGAAGAATTCGGGGATTTTGTTAAAGGATTCTTGGGGCGGATTGTAGTAAACTATGCCTTGTCCTAAGGATATTGTTCCCGGATTTTGGCGAATTAGTTCGCCTACTATTGGGATTACTGGCGATTGTACCGATTGCATTCGAGTTTGGTGATTTTTCATCATATATTATAGGGAATTGTACAATGGAATTGAAAGAGTAGGGTGCGTCAGGCGAAAATTATCTGTCTGCGGTCAAATTTTTCTGATCTGACGCACCCTACAATTACTAACTTTGATTGATAGAGCAACCGCAGATGTAAAGCAGATTAACACAGATTAACGCAGATGATTTTGATATAATTTGCTACCAGAAGTTTAGTAAGGTGCGTCAGGCGAAGATTATCTGTTTGTGGTCGTCATATTCTGATCTGACGCACCCTACAACAACTTAATTGTCAGATAATCAAACTCTTTCTATTTCTATTCTAGAGCCTTGCGGTGACTTAAACACTTTAACTTGAGCGGGCAATCTTTCGCCCAATCCTTGAACGTGAGTAATCACTCCAATCAGCCTTTCTCGCTGCCGCAAAGATTCTAAAATCTGAGTGACGCTTTCGAGAGTTTCTGCATCTAAAGTGCCGAATCCTTCGTCAAGAAACAAGCTGCCTAATTGAGCTCCTTGAGATAGTTTTTCTGACAAAGCTAAAGCCATTGATAGGGAAGTGGCAAAGGTTTCGCCACCGGAAAGAGTACGCACTCGTCTAGCTTCGCCGCCATTCCAATTATCTGCTACCCAATATTCGCCATCTTGGTTTTTTAACTTGTAGCGATTTTCGGTTAATTCTTGCAAAATTAAGGTGGCGCTGCCGACTAATTCTGCTTCTAAATGTTCTAAAATGTAGGATTGAAATTCGTTTGATTTCAGATTCTGCGCTAAGGTATGATAAGTTTGCTCTTGTTCTGCGAAGTTTGTGATTTGCTGTGACAGTCTTTCGGCTTGTTCGAGGGTTTGGGCGGCTACTTGAATCCACGCTAAGAGTTCGGCGCGGTTGTTGTTGGCTTGTTTGAGATTTTCTTGGGCGGTGTGTTTTGCCGATCGCACTTGTGCTAAAGTATCTTCATCGGTAGTCCTGCCTGCGATCGCCTCACTCAAATCCTTCGCCCGCGTCTCCAACTGAATTTTTGACTCGCGCATAGAGCGAATCGCATTTTCCCACTGCGATTGTTCGTTAACGGGCGCCACCGCTGCTAAAAACGTCTCTTCCGTAAAATCAGCCGCTGTTAATTTTGCTAACCAATCAACGCTTAGCTGCTGTTTGTGGGCTTGAACTTGTGCAAAAACCTCTCCAGCTTGTTGCTCTCTCTCTGCTGCTTGAATAACAGTATTTTGAGCAGATTGATAAGATTTTTCGGCAACTTTCAGCAGATTTGCCAACTCCTGCTTGTCTTCCGCTAAGGCTTGTGCTAAATTAGCATAGGGTTGATATTCGGTAATTTGATAAAGCGCATTGACACAACTTTGTAACTGCTGCTGTCGGCGGTCTGATTCGGCGATCGCATCTTGATATTCTTGCTGTTTAGCTGCTTTTGTCGTCGCTGCAAAATTAAATCTTTGTTCGTAATTATTATATTCCAGCGATGCGAGTTGGAATTGTTGATCGGTTTCGCGGTATTGGCGATCGCTCTCTGCAAGTATAACCAACTCCTGCTGCAACTGCAAGACTTCCCACTCGTGATTTTCTAGAACTTGAGTGATTTGCTGCTGCAACTGAGCAACTTTATGCGCCGTCAATTCCAACATTTGAGCAATTTCCGACTGTTTTTGCTCGCAGGCTGAAACTGCGCTTTTCCCCTCAGCAGCAGCCATTTGAGCAGCTTGCAAAAGTTGACTTGCAGCCGCAACTTTCCGGCGCAAAAGGGCAACATCAACAATTTTTGAACTTGGCAAAGCTGGGAGTAAATCGCTTTCAGGATGTACCCCCCCGCACACTGGGCAAGTATCCCCAGAATTCAGCGACATTCGGACAGCAGCAACACTCTCTAAACGCGCCGCTTCCGCATTAGCAGTTTGGGCAGATTCTAACTCAGCTTCGCACTCTTTGAGCCTGATTTCGGCCGCTGCTAAATTAGTGGCAACCTGCACGTAATTCTGTTGAGTTATTTCTTTGTCAGCGATAGATTTATGCCACTGTTCGTGCTGAGTTTTTCCCTGCTTGGCAATTAGCTGGAGTTCCATCAATAAGGGGGCAATTTCCTGTAACTTATCTAAACGCTCACCACCCGGCGCATACTGTTCGAGCAACGCCGCCGCTCTAGTAACTCGAAAACCCGCCGCCTGAATTTTAGTATTAGCAGCTTGCACTTCTTTATCTGCTGCTTGGAAAAAGCGCAGTTTTTCCTGCTGATTTTTTTGGGCTATGGCAACTTCTTTCTCTAATTGAGCGCGCTGTTCTTCATATACTTTTGCAGCAGCCAGAGCATCTTCCCGATCCTTAATTTGTGGCGCTAATAACTCGGATTTGGCTTGGGCAGCCTCAAGTCTCTGCTGCTCTGCTGCTAGCTCCGAGCGAGCTTTAATCAACCGCTCTCGCGCTGATACAGCGGCAGTTTCGGCGGTTTCATGCTGACTGCGAGCCGATCGCACTAAAGCCCAATCTCCCTGTAAATGATTGGCAGCTTGCGCTCTTTCTAAACGCTGTGCTAAAATTGTCATCTCAGCGGAACTAGCATTTAATTCAGCCAGTTCTTGTTGCAGAACTTGCCAGCGAGTGATTTGGGAAAATAGCTGTTCCTCTTCATCTAATGCTTTCTGAGCTTTCATAACAGCGCGATCGAACTGCGGTAACTGCTGCTCTAAAATCCCAAGTTGCGATCGCTTCCCGGCCACCTCATCCGCCGCCGGCGCGCTCAACTCAGCTAACTGCCTTTCAACCATTTCCCGTTCCTGTTTCAGCAACTTTGCGAGTTCGTTTGCTTCCTTCCGCATCTGTTCAAAAATCTCAAAGCCCGCTAACTGTCGCAAAATTTCCCGGCGTTTTGAAGTATCCCCCTTAATAAACTCATCAAACTTGCCTTGAGGCAGAATAATTGCTCGCGTAAAAGTATCAAAATCCATTCCTAAAATCTGTTCGATCGTATTTTGAACAGCAACAATACTCGTCCCCAAAGTTTCCCACTCGCCATTTTGCCAACTTTCCAAAATCACCTTATTCTCGGGAGATTTCGGACGAAAACGCCATGTCCGCGTCACCCGATACTGTGCCGAACCCACAGCAAAACGCAACTGTACCTTTAATTTTTCGCTGCCTTGACTTGCCAAATCGCTTACTTGTTTGCCGCTGCGAGTTGTCGTACCAAAAAGCGCATAAGTCATCGCATCGAGCAGTGAAGATTTGCCCGCACCTGTAGCACCGGTAATTGCAAACAAATCGAGTTCAGAAAAATCTAAACGCTGTTCGCGACGGAAACTGGTAAATCCTTCGAGAAAAAGTTCTAGTGGACGCATACTGATTTTAGATTTGGGATTTTTACAATTATGTCATTGCGAACGGTAGCAAAGCAATCGCAAAGGTTGGGGATGGCAAGGAGAGGCTAACTTCTTACGCAGTATATATCCCAAGGCATATCAACTTATGCAAAAAGTCTTGATAAAGCTCGCTTTTAATCCAGTCTCGATCCCCCTCGCATCCCCGAAAGCAAGGGGGACTTTGAGACCACTCTTGTCCCCCCCTTATTAAGGGGGGTTAGGGGGGATCGAGCTGCCGATTTAATTATTAACTGTTTCCTTAAACTTCTTGTAGAAATCCTGAAATCCATCCAATACAGCGGGTTGCGGTGTCGTTCCCAAGCGGTTTTGATAGTAGTTGCAGAACTCTGCTGCTGGATCGAAATTGTTGGGATCGATATTAGCGTTCTCTGTTGGTTCTAGCGCTGCATCTGGGTAGCGCGGCTCAATTAACAGCGCTTGAGAACAGATTTGGCGCACGCGATCGGCTAATCCGATTTGCGGGCTGTCCAGTTCGACAATTACCTTCAAGAAACCCGGATGATACTGATGAGCTTCCAATATTTCATCAAGATTGTCATTATGACATTGAAGCACTTTTAACGGCTTGTGGCAAGCCACAGGTCTAAATTCTACTTTCGCCTGACTTCCCGGCTCAACTTCGATCAAGCAAAATCCTTTTTCCTGTTCCGCTTCTCCAAAATCTAACTGAATTAAAGAACCAGAATAATAAGCGGGGGAATTCTTAGCAATCCGCTGGTGAATGTGGATGTGTCCGAGGGCAACATACTGAGCTTCAGGCGGCAGAGTTTGCGATGAGAGCAGGTATTTTTCTCGCGTGTAATAAGCGACTTCGGATTTTGCCAAGCGAGCGCCGTCTATGCTCATGTGTGCCATCAGCATATTCACAGTATTGTCTCGAAAATCTGTGGTTAAATTTTGCAGTAAATCTGCTACAATTTCGCGGTAATCTTGGCGGCGGTTGGCGTCGCCGGAGTGCCACAGAGAGTTAGCATCTAACAGTCTTTGTTCGGAAGCAAAAGGCATCGCTCCTACGCAAAGTTTACCGCTTTTTGTATTGAGAGTAATCGTGCCGCCGTCTGTGGAGCGCCTGGGTTTACCTAAAGCGCGAACGCCGGCGAGGGATAGCAGTTGGGCGATGCTGTCGATGCGGGATGCTGAATCGTGATTGCCTGCGATCGCAATTGCGGGAATTCCGGCGGCTTGGAGTTCGCAGAAAAAGTGATAGGCAATGCGCTCAGCGTACGCTGGAGGGTTGGGAACGTCAAAAATGTCGCCGGCGACCAACACGGCATCGACATCGAGGGCTTTGGCTTGTTTCAAAATCTGTTCGAGGGCGATCGCAATTTCGGAAGTGCGATCTATCCCTCGAAAACGTCGTCCCAAATGCCAGTCAGCAGTATGAATTATTCGCATAGTAAGAAGAAGGAAGAAGGAAGGAAGAAGGAAGAAGGAAGAAGGAAAGTTTTTTATCGAGCCGTATTCTACGTTTAATTAGGTGGATTAATTGATAGTAAATTTACCTCTAAGTGTACAATTTAATTTCAGACTAGATGTATTCTATAACTTACAATCATTCCGACGGACGGTTAACTCTAATCAGCATACCTCTTAAGGTTTCCAGATTAGAAATAGCCTCATTAATCCGCGCCGCCAGCCGCTCCCAATTTTGATCGTTCGTGCATACAATAATCCCATTATGGTCAGAACTCAACTTGTGCAGTCGAATAAAATCGGGTCTGTTAAGTGTCACAACTGCGCGATTCGTGCTAACAGCAAAAGCTAGAACTTCATCAGAAAAATGGGTAGAAACCCCGTCCTTCTAGGACGGCTTTACAATTTAATTTGCAATGCGCCACGAGTTGTAGGACAAAAACTTACAATCTGCGGGCGATGCGTTTTGAGTTAGACGCTTGCCTGTTTTTAAATCGTGCAAGCTAATTGTTTTCCGGTACGGGTCTTTCTTCGTTGGAGATTCTTGCCAACCGCCAACGTAACAAAATCCGTATTTAGGGTGCTTGACGACTGAACCGCGCTTAAACCCCACACTCAAAGTGCCACCATAACGGGGGCGAATATGACCTGTGGAATGCTGCAAGCGATGGAGTTGTCTGCGATGAAACTCAAGAGGGATTACTTCTATTAGCTTGGTATTGTCGGGTTGAGTATGCCCGCCCACGTACCAATTAGCCAATACCCAAGAATCAACGCAGTGAGCCTCAAACTTGTTTGATAGCTTCTGTTTTGATTTTTTAAGTCCAAGTTCTTGATCGCCCGTGTTGTAAGTATCATTGCCAGATTTAATCTCAAGATGGGCAATATTTCTAAGCTCAGAGTAAAACCAGTGCTTGCCAACCTCTAAAGGACTAAACGATACGTTCCACTTACGTCCGTTTTTCCACGTTCGCGCTTTGATGTCCTCCACAACAAATGTTGATATCGGAAACATCAACGTTAGCCAGTTAACTATCCTTAACTTCCACTGCCATCTCGCCTTAGTAGATGGAGGGAGCCGATTTTTGTTAACCAACCTGTTAGCTCGGTTTTGACGGCACGGTGTGTTCCGAAACCGCCGAGCACGTCGCATATTTCGCCTTACTTCAACATGGTCTTTTACCCAATCAATTGCATGGGTCTGGATGTTTAAGTAGGTATGCGATTTGGATTTAATGGTAAATCCTTCGCGTTTGCTACCTGGATCGATGCCAACCGCTATGGGTTGATAGTTGTGGCTTGAAGGTTCTATATTCAATCGAACACAAAATACCCCCTTTTTCCAGAATGGTGTTGCCTTACCTGACTTAATCCAGCGCTTAGCGCGGCTTGAGGTAGTCGGCATTAACGGTCTATTTTCACTGTTTACAACGGGTACAAACATTTACGGTAAGTCCTATCTCTAGGTATATATTTCCCTTCGCCACTGGCACATCCGAGCGGTTAAAAACTAGGGAGGCATTCTTAACGTCCGGTGGGATACCACTCCCAGATGGCTCAGTTTGTCTTAAAGACGCAGGCTAGACACTGTTTTAGTCTTGAATTAAGAAGACGGTGAATCTTCCTCTTTCAAGCCCCATGCCTTTAGGCTGGGGTTAGTGACCATCAGGTATCTTTTGATTTGCCTTCCCCGCTTCTTGAACTGTCAGGACATCATGCCCCAAATTGCGGAGAATTTTTACAACCGGAAATGGGTATTATTCGTCTGCATAAATACGCACCGCAGTTTATGCCTCTTCTTGTTCTAGAATAGCTCGAGCGATCTCATCAACGTGTGCCTCTGCATAAGCAAAAGCATTTACCAAATCGGTCGCACTAAGATCGGGATGACCTTCTAAAATATGAGCATCGCTAGCACCTTGACGGCGATAACTTATTAACAGCCAAACAGGAATCCGCGTTTGTCTGATACAAGCTTCGCCACCCATTACGCCAGGATTATTTTGAATTTCTGACCAAAAATTGCTTAAACTTTGGGCTAAAAATTGTATCGCTTGAGTCTTTTCTTCGGGACTTAGCGCCAGGAGTTGCGGTTGCAATTCTTTCAGTGTCATGTTCGTTATTCGGTACTAAGTGATAAAAAATATATGTTTGGTGCTTTTCAAACTATTCTAGCACTTGCCACCCAGATTTATTCAATTTATTTAATTGCCAATTGTATGGTGTGCATTGCCCGCCCAAAATAGAGAATAATGTAACTAATAATGTTTAGTCAACAAATATAAAAAAATGCCAGTTTTCAATCATCCTCATTTTCTTGAATTGCTGTTTCAATCTCGTCAGGATATGCCTCAGCATAAGCCCAAGCATTCGCCAAGTCAGCGGCACGCAGAGTCGGATAATCGGTAGTGGCCTGAAGGAAAGGATCAAGATGATAAAACAAAACCGAATTCAAAAAAAAGTAGGCATCTAGAGTTGTAAACTAACATTATAATGATGCACAAAACTCCAAATGGAAGCAATATGATTTTCCAATTTCTTAG
>JANYGO010000171.1 GCA_025362325.1 Cyanobacteriota bacterium
GTTCGTCCATGAAATCAAAAAGCGACCGCCCGAACATTTCTAATTCACTATAGCCGAGCATTCGCGCCATTGCGTGGTTCACGTAAGTCGTGATGGCCTTGCTGTCAATTACCCAAATACCTTCTTCTGCTAATTCAACTATTTGCCTGTACTTGAATTCGCTTTCCTGCAAAGCTGTTTCAGTTAGTTTGCGCTCGGTGATATCTTTCATAAAACAGTGGTTGCCGTTAAATATCCCTTGGGCGTCCCAAGTTTTTACCATCGTTACTTGCTTGTAAAAAAACGAGCCATTTTTCCGAACGCCTCTAGCTTCAACTTCTACTTTGCCAGAAGTTAGCATTTCCTGATAAGCTGAGTTCAGCATCTCAACATCGCCCGGATGTACCGTGAGCTGCCATTCCATGCCGAGCATTTCTTCCGGTTCGTAACCGCATCTATGAGCGTAAGCTCGGTTAACATTCACGTAGCGTCCCTCAATGTCCAGCCGCGCAATGCCTTCCACCGCATTTTGCAGGCCAATGGTGAGGTCGCGCAGCTCTTTTTCGGCTTGTTTGCGTTGCGTAGCTGCCGCCACGGCATCGCTAATATCCTGACCGATACCCAAAAAACCGTTAATATTTCCGTTGTTGTCAAATAAGGCAGTTACCGACAGCATTACCGGAAACCGCGAACCATCTTTGCGAATGTAACTCCATTCATTTTCGTCAGCTATTCCCTGACGCGCCCAAGTGACAAAAACCTCAAACCCCGGTTCTATTTTTACTCCCAATTCTTGAGAAAGAATTTCTGCTCTTTTTCCGACCTCCACAGGATCGTGCATGATTGCTGGCGTAAATTTTCCCACCACTTCTTCGGAGGAATAGCCTAAAAGTTTCTGGGCTGCCCGATTAAATGTTTTAATAGTACCGT
Organism: Cyanobacteriota bacterium; assembly: GCA_025362325.1. Taxonomy (GTDB): domain Bacteria; phylum Cyanobacteriota; class Cyanobacteriia; order Cyanobacteriales; family Microcoleaceae; genus Microcoleus. The sequence goes on from JANYGO010000171.1 coordinate 910, forward strand.
CTGGTTCGGTAGAAATAATTGTGTAGTTAGGGCTATTAAGAATTGCATTTTGCAGTTGCGTCAATTCTAACAAAGTGAACGCAATTTTTTGTCGGTAGGCGATTTCTTTTTGCAATTTGTGGTTGTAAATTTCAATTTGAGCAGTGCGAGCGACTACTCGACGCTCCAGAGTTTCATTGAGCCGTCGATTTTCTTCTTCTACCTGCTTGCGTTCTGTAATATCAGTAATAGTAGCAACATAACTTTTAACCTTCCCATTTTCTCCGATTTGACCTACAGCTTGACCGAATACCCAACTGATTTGAGTGCGATCGATGCCTTGAAAGCGGTACTCAGATTTAAACGGCAATTTCTCGGCAGCGGCGCTGTACCATTGGTCAAAAACCCGCTGGCGGTCGTCTGGATGAATGCCTTGGAACCACCCTTTACCCAAAGCTTCATCGCAGCCCATTCCCGAAATTTGACACCAGCGCTCGTTGACATACAAGCAATCTCCTATAGCGTCTGCATAAAATATTCCCACCGGCGAAGCTTCAGTTAAAGTTTGATAGCGAGCTTCTGTTTCTCGGCGTTCGATGATTTCTTGTTGCAGTATGCGATCGATCATCCCTAATTGAGTTGGACTGACGAGAGTTAATGCTTGGGGAACTAAAGGAATTAATGTAAAAGCGGTGTAAGCAGAAATCGCGGCGGTAATAATTTTCAGACTGCCAGAAACCCAATAAACAGGATGCCACAGCGTCCAAATTTCCATTATATGAGTAGTGCCACAGGAGACAATAAAGGCTGCGAACAGCCAAAAGATATTGCGAAAGGGCAAGTCTTTTCCGTGACTGAGAAAATAAATTAGCGAGAGCGGTATTGAATAGTAAGCCAGGGCAATTATCGAGTCTGACACGATGTGGAGTGCGACTAGATCTCGCTGCCAAAGGTAACAGTGCCCGTGAGGAATATAATTCCCGGTGAATAACAGGTTATTTAAAATATTCCAATTCATAAATGGAATGGAGAATGGGGAATTTAACGCAATAACTTATAATTTATCTCAAATCTCTGAAATATACAGAAGACCGGGCGAATGGAATTCGCATCTACACAAACTCTCACCTGCCGACGCCGGTTGAAGATTCGCTCATGGTTGAGATTCCCGGCGAATGGAATTCGCGTCTACACAAACTCTCACCTGCCGACGCCGGTTGAAGATTCGCCCGTGGTTGAGATTCCCGGCGAATGGAATTCGCGTCTACACAAACTCTCACCTGCCGACGCCGGTTGAAGATTCGCTCATGGTTGA
>JANYGO010000220.1 GCA_025362325.1 Cyanobacteriota bacterium
GTGTTTGACGGCGTGGAAACAATTTTAGATACGGGTGGTTTGGCTGGCAAATATCGATCGGGCTACGAAGATTATGAAAGGCTGTTCAGACAAATAGGAGAATCAAACCATCAAAGCTGTTTGTTGCTTACCTGTTCGGAAAAATCAAGAGATATTGCTTTGTTGGAAGGTCAAACTCGCCCCGTCCGCTCCTATAAACTCACAGGTTTAGAAAATATGGCAGCGCGGGAAATCCTGCAAGAAAGAGGCTTAGTTAAAGAAAGAGAATGGGACGAATTGATTGAATGTTATGCTGGTCATCCTTTGGCGTTGAGGATTGTTTCAGCAATGATTTTAGAGTTATTTAACGGTAAAACTTCGGAATTTGTCAGAGAAAATACGGTATTTTTAGGTCAAATAAACCATATTTTATCCCAGCAATTTCAGCGGCTTTCGGTTTTGGAAAAAGATGTAATCAAGCAGTTGGCAACTGCGGGAGTCCCAATGGAGCTCGCTCAATTGCGCGGGGGACTTTCTGAACCGGTTAAGACCTCGAAGTTGATGGAAGCGCTGGAATCTCTGGGATGGCGATCGCTAATTGAGAAAATCACAGTCAGCGGTAATGTGGCTTTCACGTTGCAGCCCGTGGTGAGGAAATATGCGATCGAGCGATAGGCATTTGCTGCTCCCATAAGAATTGTCCTAGAGCAGTGCGAGCGTCCACGAAGAGCGAATGCTCTCAAGAGCATCAGGGATGCTCGTACTACATTACCTAAGCGGCAACTTTTGTCCTCACCAAACTGACAAAATTTGACAGCATTTTCAATCCCGTAGTCGAAGACTTTTCCGGGTGAAATTGTACGGCCATCAGATTGTCTTTAGCGATAGCCGCCGTCACGTTTTGGCTTCCGTGAGTCACCATTGCCGAGCGCACTTTCAGATCCACCGGATCGACATAATAAGAATGCACGAAATAAACCCAAGGATCGGAGGGTAAACCATCCCACAGCGGCAGATTCGGCTGAGCAAATTCTAATTGATTCCATCCCATGTGCGGAATTGTCAGCCCCGGTTCTGAGCGAAACCTTCGCACTTGTCCCGCAATCACGCCCAATCCCGGTTCTAGGCCTTCTTCGGAACTGTCAAACAGGATTTGCAAACCCAAACAAATGCCTAAAAAAGGTTTCCCCGAGGCGATCGCACTTTTTATCGGTTCTATCAAATTGCGCGATCGTAAATTCTGCATTGCCGGATCAAACGAACCCACTCCCGGCAAAACCACCGCATCAGCCTGCTCGATTAGAGCAGGAGAATCCGTAATTTGTGGCACTGCACCCACATTTTCCAAGCCTTTACAGACCGAGTGCAGATTGCCCATGTCATAGTCCACTACTGCAATGACAGACATTGACTTACTTGCCTTATAGGATCAATATCAGTATTATTGCATACAATCAGTCATTAGTCAGTTGTTATTAGTTATTAGTTGTTGGTTATTTGTTGCTGCCAATTCACAATTCCAAATTCCAAATTCCAAATTCCCAATCATTTATGACAACAAAATTTTTATTAACATCATTTGACACTTGGCTTCCCCATCAGAAATCCAACTCTTCTGACGAGTTATTAGTCAAAATTTCCCAAATTCAATCTTTGGCTGATTCTGTGACTTTTTTGAGAAAACTGCCCGTAGATTTCCAAGAAGCGCCGAATTTGGCGATAGCCCAAATCAACCAAATCCAACCAGACATTATTATCTGCTGCGGCATGGCCGAAAGCCGACAAAAATTATCAGTAGAATCCTGCGCTTGCTGCGAGACAGACATACTGAAAACAGCAGTCAATCTCGAACCGCTAGTCGCTGATTTAGTCGCCACCGAAATCAGTCACGAAGCCGGGAAATATGTTTGCGAAGCCTTATATTATGCAGTCTTAAAGCATATTTGCGATGCTCGACTTGGCGCTAAATGTATTTTCGTCCACGTCCCAATTTTAAATGATGAAAATATCGACAATATTGTCGCCGATTTTTTATTAATAATGCGTCGCCTAACTACGTGGGACTAGAAACCGGGTTTCTTGGTATATTTCTCGTTACTCGTCGCCAAAACTCCTAGAAACCCGGTTTCTGGGGCCGATCGGGAGGCGAGAAACCGGGTTTCTTGGTATATTTCTCGTTACTCGTCGCCAAAACTCGTAGAAACCCGGTTTCTGAGGTCGATCGCAACAACTACAACTGCTCAGTAATTAGCCGCCGTAATTCCAACCAGTGGTTTCTAACAGTAACGGATCTCCCTCGCGGTGAACCCCCGCACCGATCACCTCTCCCACATAAACCGTGTGATCCCCGTGTTCCACAGCACCGACAACATTGCACTCAATATAACCCAGAGAGTCCGAAATAATCGGACAGCCAGTTTCGGCGCCAGCATAAAATTCTACATCCTCAAATTTATTGCCAACGCGCCGCTGCGGCTTGAAGAATTTCTGGGCTAACTCTTTTTGTCCAGCTTCCAAGAAACTCAAAGCAAACACACCGCTGGCTTTGATCATGGCGTGGGATTTCGAGTCTTGCTTGACGCAGTTGACGACTAAGGGAGGGGTAAAGGAAGATTGCATCACCCAGCTAGCGGTGAAACCGTTAACTTCCTCCCCGTCTTTGACACCGCAAATGTACAATCCGTGGGGGATTTTCCGCAGTATGGTCTTTTTAGCTTGTTCGTCTAGCACGGGCTTACCTGTCGATCGATAATTCTACACCGCCCAGTTTACCTTTTGGAGGGCCTACAAACCCAACTGTCTTAAGGGCGATGCGCCACACCGAAACTGTTGAGATTGCCAATCTTGCTTTTTTTCCTACCAAATTTTCTGCTTCCCGCAACATTTATTTTTATTAACCTAAATTTAGTTTCCCAGATTTTTTGACAACTAACTATCTGCTGTGTTAAAACTTGAGCTATTAATATGGCAATCGGAACGCAGTCGCTGAATCCATTAACTAAACTGGAGAAAATTCGATGACAGAATCGTTTAAGCGGAACTTTGGTTTAGGTCTTTTAGCCGTCAGTATATTATCTCTAATTTGTTTCGGCATAATAGGGATTGGCAGAGACGGTCAACTCAATGCTGACGGTGGCGTCCTCTATGCTGCTGGACGTGCTTGGCTGATGGGTTTGAATGCCTACAACCACGATATGCTGACTAAAAGTGTAGCGACAATCAAGGAAATTGACAACCTTCAAGATGCGGCTTTCTTTTATCCTCCTCAATCAGCCGCATTGTGTATGTTTGTCGGTCTTTTCGATTACTCAGTTGCCAAATTCGTCTGGCTCTTACTCAACTTGCTGTCAATCGCAGCTATTATTGCCATGACAGTTAGCACCATCAACGAACATCAAAATAATCATCAAAATCAACTCGGCAGTTTGGTGATGAGTGCGATGATTATCGGCAACCCATTCACTGCCCACGTTGTGTGGATGGGTCAAACTTCTTTGATAGCTTTTGCTGCAACAATGGCTGCTTGGTTCTTCAGCCAACGGCAAAAATTTGTATTGGCAGGAATCTGTTTGGGTATAACTAGCTTTAAGCCGCAACTATGCTTATTGCTCGGTATTTGGTTTTTGCTAGAACGGAACTGGAAAATATTAGCTGTAGCCTTCGCAACGGTTACAATTATGAGCGCTTACCCATTGGTGCTGTACGGGGGGCCCGTTGGGATGCTGGCAGCGTGGCGTGCCGGAATTCAAGACAGCTATAGCTCTTTGCCTTTCAATCAGCCGGGGTTTCAAGATAAAGTTGGCATGGAAAGTCTTTTCGCTTCTTTAGGCTTGAAGGTACCGGCTATTAAGATTGTGGCGGTAATTTTAACAGTTCTGCTGTGGGTGTTCCGCAAGAGAATTAATCGCGAAGATGTCTTGGCTATCCTGATGGGTATATCCTTCACGTTTCTCGGATATACTCACGTTTACGATTATGTAGGTTTGTTCCCGATTTTGACATCCCTGTGGCTGTATTGCAACAATAACCGCAATGCTTTGCTCAGCAGTATTGCTTTAGTTTTTCTGCTCTTTTTTCCGAGACGGATATTTTTAGCGGCGGGTTTGCCTTTTTTGATTCACTGGAGAACAATTGTTGTTTTGATTCTAGTAGTTGGTGTTGCTGCATTCAGTATGAAAGCTAAATCCAGTGAGGGATTGCAGGAAGAAATGGCTTGATTTTGCCCTAGTCGTTCAGTCAGGGCGGGTTGATAGATATTCTGGATGTGAATTACAGATTGTTGGTGAAACCCGCCCCTACAAATAATGATTGGGAATGTTATAGAACTCCGTGCTTCTTAAACCAATCTTGCAGCTTTTTCCAAGCATCATTGGCTTCTTTTTCCCGGTAACTGGGGCGATAGTCGGCGTTAAAACCGTGCGGCGCATCTGGATAAACCACGATTTCGGAACCGCTGCTGCCAGTTTTGAGAACTTGCCGCATTTTCTCGACGGTATCCTGGGGAATTGAGTCGTCTTTGGCACCGTAAAGACCTAATACGGGCACTGTCAAAGTTGCTGCAAGGTCGATCGGCTGTTTGGGAGTTAAAGCCGTAGAATCGCCAACCAAACGCCCGTACCAAGCCGCGCCAGCTTTGACTTTCGGGTTGTGAGCCGCGTACAGCCAGACAATTCTGCCACCCCAGCAAAACCCGGTAATCCCTAACTTATCAATATTGCCTTTTCCTGACTTTTGCGCCCAATCTACGGTAGCATCTAAATCTGACATCACTTGAGCGTCGGGAACTTTAGAAACCACTTTACTAATAATTTCTTGAATGTCGGTGATTTGAGAAACATCGCCTTGACGGGAATACATTTCTGGGGCGATCGCCAAATAGCCTAATTTAGCAAAACGCCGACAAATATCTTGAATGTGTGCGTGAACTCCGAAGATTTCTTGAATTACTAAAATGACTGGAAAATTGCTGCCGCTGGCCGGCATTGCTCTGTATGCTGGAATTTGCCCGTCTTTCACGGGAATCTTGACTTCACCTGCAACTAAATTAGTTGTATCTGTGGTAATAGTTGCCGCAGAAATAGGATGAACTGCTAAGGCAAATCCGGCGGTTAATGCGGTGACAGTGATAAATTGTCTGCGAGTTAAATCTTTCATAGATAATGGGGAATAGGGCATGGGGCATGGGGCATTGGGCATTGGGTGGATCGAAGCGGAGGGATTGGGCATTGGTAATTGGAACTAACAAATAACCAATGACCAATGACTAATGACTACTGACGGAACAGCCGATCGTGCTCTGGATGGTACAAGCGCGATCGCCCTCGGGCTTCTTTTCCCAACGCCGGACTAATTACATACATCGTCGTTCTGATCAAATTATGTTCGCGGGTAGCGATCGCCATTTTGTCAAGAGGAACTAGGAGAATTTTTTCATCCGGCCAGCCCAAACGATAACAAATCGCCACTGGTAAATCCGATGGGTAATGTTCCATCAACTTAGCTTGAGCTTGTTCGACATGGCGCGCGCTCAAATACAGACACAAACTCGCTTGATGGGCCGCTAAACTCGCCAATTCTTCGCGTGTTGGTACTTCAGTGCGGCCGCTAATTCGGGTCAAAATAATTGTCTGTACAATTCCGGGAACTGTCAACTCAATTTTAAGTTTCGCGGCGGCTAATTGGAAAGCGCTAATTCCTGGGATTACCTCAAAAGCAATTCCCGCCTCGGCCAAAGCTTGCATTTGTTCGCCCACAGCGCCGTAGAGACAGGGATCGCCGGAATGGAGGCGGACGAGGCTTTTCCCGGCGCGCACTCGCTCCACCATCAAAGGTACAATCTCTTCGAGAGTCTTATCCGCAGTTTGGATAACTTCAGCATCTGCGCGCACTCCCTGCAAAATTTGCTCTGGAACTAGGGAATCAGCAAATAATATCACATCGGCGACAGCCAGTAATTTTTGAGCTTTAACAGTCAACAAGTCCGGATCTCCCGGGCCTGCACCTACAATGTACACCCCTGAAAGGGGGTCTTCAATCTCTGTCAAACTCATGGCTGCTAAAAAATTTGCTAAATTTACCGACGCTTCCGGATGCACCGATTTTGGTTGGAAGTAAGGGATGGTAGATGCACCCTGGTTTTGAACCCTAGAGATTAACTTCTCTGGGGTTTTTTATCGATCGCCCGGGGATTTGCGATCGATATTTGCCCGATCGCTATTGGGGGAGACAACATCGGGTAAAGGTCGATCGAGCAAATAAAGCCAAGCCAACCCGCCCAAACCTAACACAATCCCAGTCAAACTTACCATCTGTGCAGCCCTGAGTGGCCCGAACATCAAACTATCAGTTCGCAACCCTTCAATCCAGACTCTACCGGAACTGTAAGCGGCCAGGTAAACCAAAAACAAAGCACCAATTTTTAACCTAATTTTGCCCTGCAAATCGCGGAAAAACAAAGTCAGAAGCAACCCAAATACTGTCAAATTCCACAAAGATTCGTAGAGAAATGTGGGGTGGAAGTATTCAAAATTAGCGTAGCCGAGGGGGCGGCTGTTTGGCGGAATATAGAGTTTCCAAGGCAAATCTGTAGGACTGCCAAAAGCTTCGGAATTAAAGAAATTTCCCCAGCGTCCGATCGCCTGACCGAGAATTACCGAAGGCGCTACTAAATCTGCTAATTGCCAAAAAGAAACTCGCTGGATTTTTGCAAAAATTAAAGCTGCGATCGTGCCGCCCAAAATCGCCCCGTGAATGGCAATTCCACCTTTCCAAATCGCAATAATATCTTCCGGTCTTTGGGCATATTGCTGCCACTCAAAAGCCACGTAATAAATTCGGGCACAAGGAATAGCACCCAGAACCAGCCAAATTGCTAAATCGCCCAGCAATTCTGGGTTGACGCGGCGCTTTTCGGCCAAATATTGGGACAGACTGACTCCAATTAAGACGGCAGAAGCTATCAACAGCCCGTACCAACGGATAGCTACGGGGCCGAGTTGAAAGATAATCGGCCCGGGGGATGTAAATTGAAACCCTAGGGGTAGCGCAAGAATATTTAGCACCATAAAATTTGGCTTAATTGTGATGGAAAGCTGTCAAATTGGCATACCCTTTTACAAACACAGAGTTTATTTTAGGTGGCTGCGGTCATTTACACGCAATATTTGGGGAATTTTGCCGAAAATTAACTTTGTGGCGGATATTTTGTCAGATCAGACGGCGGTTGAAACCGCGTCTACACGAACGCAGACGGCGGTTGAAACCGCGTCTACACGAACGAAGTCCGCCTCCGCGGACTGAAGAAAACAAAGTAATTTTAACCGCCCGGTCTTCAACCCACGGAGGTGGGTTTTGTCTGTATAGACGCGGTTTCAACCGCCCGGTCTTCTTGAGGAGGATTGGCGACGGAGGTGGGTTTTGTCTGTATAGACGCGGTTTCAACCGCCCGGTCTTCTTGAGGATGATTCTCGGCAGCTTTGGTCGAGAAGTTTTAAGATAGAGGGTGGCTTTAAATTTTCTGATGACCTATGTCTCCTACTTCCGTTTCTCAGGTGTACTCTTCTGGTAATTCCAGGGGTGCGAATCAGTCTCGCAAGACTGCTGCTTTGTCTGTTGAGTCTGGTAAAATTCCGCCGTTGTTGGGCGCGAGTTTGGCTGAGTTAACGGAGTGGGTGCAGCAGCAGGGACAACCCGCTTATCGCGGAAAGCAGTTGTACCAATGGATTTATGAGAGAGGCGCGCGATCGCTCTCTGAGATTTCTGTATTCTCGAAACAGTGGCGCGAGACTGTTGCTAAAATTCCGATCGGGCGATCGACTATTCATTTGCGATCAGTCGCACCAGACGCCACAGTAAAGTATCTCCTAAAATTAGCAGACGGTCAAATCATTGAAACAGTCGGCATTCCCACCGACAAACGGCTGACAGTCTGCGTCTCAGCGCAAGTGGGCTGCGCGATGGGCTGCGATTTTTGCGCCACCGGCAAAGGCGGTTTCAAGCGCAACTTAGAAGTAAACGAAATCGTCGATCAAGTCTTGACAGTACAGCAAGATTTCGGCCGCCGAGTCAGCCACATCGTATTTATGGGAATGGGCGAACCCCTGCTGAATTTCGATAACGTTGTAGCTGCTGTCAAGTGTTTGAATCAAGACGTAGGAATTGGACAGCGCAACATCACCATTTCCACAGTCGGAATCCGCAATCGCATCACCCAACTAGCCGAACATCAACTGCAAATTACCCTCGCCGTCAGCCTCCACGCTTCCAATCAAAGATTGCGCGAAGAGTTGATTCCCAGCGCCCGCCCTTATCCTTTGGGTGAGTTAATTGCAGAATGCCGCGAATATGTGCGATCGACCGGACGCAGATTAAGCTTTGAATACGTGCTGTTAGCTAATGTAAATGACTTACCGGAACACGCGGCTGAGTTAGCAAGTCAGTTGCGCGGTTTTCAGTGTCACGTCAATCTAATTCCTTACAACCCGATTCAGGAAGCTGAATATCAGCGGCCTACTCCCAATCGAATTAACAATTTTGTTGCGGTTTTGAAGGAAAAGAAAATTGCAGTTAGCGTGCGGTATTCTCGCGGCTTAGAAGCAGATGCCGCCTGCGGACAATTGCGCGCATCCGAGGTTTAAGTTTCAAGATTCATGAGTTATGCAGTGTGGGGTAAAATAATTTACCTAGCACTCATAACTCATACTTACCAATAGTAAATATCAAGCTTTCAAACAATTAAATCGTTAATATGCTGCTCAAAATATGGAACATGATAGTATAGAATACAACTTAAAAAATGACCCTAGCCTCAAACTTTTAAGAACTGACAACGCACCATTAATTATCAGTTTTTTGTATCGCCAGTTCAAGTCTTCAAATCAGATTACCGTTTCCCAATCAGAACTCGTAGAAAAACTTGAAAATTATTTAGAGAAGCTGTGCGAACACGAACCGGAACGATATTGTGGGAAAGCACAGACTTACCTGGAAACTTGGTGCAACAGCGAGCATCAGTTCTTGAAGAGATATTATCAGACGAAGGATGACGATCCGGTTTTTGAACTTACACCGGGTACTAATCGGGCGATTGGTTGGCTGGAAGATTTAAAAAGAAGAGAGTTTATTGGCACTGAATCGCAGTTTTTAGAGATATTTTCACTTCTCAAAGAAATTGTCACCAAAAGTACAGAAGATCCAGCAGCGCGTTTAGACGAATTAGAAAAACAAAAAGCAGCAATTCAGAAAGAAATCGACACAATCAAAGAAACTGGTGAGGTTGAACGCTACAGCGAAGCTAAGCTGAAAGAGTGGTTTCTAAAAGCTAATGATGTGGCGCGCCGACTCCTTGCTGACTTTGGAGATGTCGAGCAAAATTTTAAAGCAATCACGGACAAAGTGAAAAAGGCACAGCTAAAAGAGGAGGGGGGAAAGGGGTTAATTGTGGCACAGGTAATTGATGCGGATGAAGAAATTAGAAAATCCGATCAGGGGCGCAGCTTCTATGCCTTCCGAGATTTTCTGACAAATTCTTCTAAACAGGAAGAATTGGAACAATTGATTAATGGGGTATATGGCTTGCCAGAACTTCAAGATTTGGGGAAAAAAAATCCCATACTCCGAAGAATTAAACGCAGTCTGATTCAAGCTAGCGACAAAATTTTTAAATCTAATTATCGTCTTGCCGAACAGTTGCGAAAAATGCTGGAAGAACAGCATATCGCAGAGAACAAACGAGTAATTGAACTGATTAAACAAATTAAAAATTTAGCACTTGCGGCGATGGATAATCCTCCCAAAACTGAGGAATTTATTTGGATAGAAGGCGACCCCGAAGTGCAATTGGTGATGGAAAGACCGTTGGGTAAACCAACAGAAGAGCGGCGTTTTAAAAGCTACAATTTGGACAACGCAACTTTTGAGATCCCCAGGGAACAAATTGATGCTTTGCGAAATTCTTGTTATGTGGATGAGGAAGTATTAAAGCTGCGGATTGCAGCAACATTGGAGGGCAAAGATTGGGTAACGCTAGCTGAAGTAATTGAGAAGTATCCGGTGGAAAAGGGTTTGTCTGAAGTAATTGCTTATTTGGCGATCGCCTCTCAAGACACAAAACACGCGATCGATGACTCAGTGAGCGATCGCATTACGGCAAGTTCCTTTGACAAGCAGAGCATCCTCCACCTGACACTCCCACAAGTTATTTTCAAAAAGATAAACACAGCAAATTCATGATGAAAAACGAGATTATCGCATCCTACGCACCAGCAATCATCAAATTACTACAGGGTATCCTGTATGACGATGACGACGATTATTGGGGTATGCTATTAAACAACGAACGAAACGTCAGAGAATACTTCGGAAAAATTGGGCTGAGACTTTATTTAGATGAAGCAGAAGGATATGCTTTTTTACAGCAGCCAGATGGTGACGATGGCGACGAGGAAGCAAAGACACTGCCCAGGCTGGTTAAGAGAGTTCCCCTGAGTTACGAAGTTACGGTACTATGTGTTTTATTACGCGAGAAATTGCTAGATTTTAAGAACAGCACCTCTACCTCTGATTCGGAGCGCTGCATTGTGTCTAAACATCAAATTCACGATTTGATGCGTCCGTTTTTTCCCGAACAAACTGATGACCCCAAGCTTTTGAAAAAATTTGATGAATCGATCAATCGAGCCATCAAGTTGTACTTTTTAAAAGAGTTAAAGAATACAGAAGGCGAATCCTATGAAATTCGCCGCATCCTCAAAGCTAAAATTCCCGCTGAAACATTGACGGAGATCAAAAAAGGGTTAGAAGCCGATCGCACTCTCAGTCCTAAAGGCGCTGAGTTTCCCACTTCCCCTGTATTACCGGAGGACAAATCTAATGCTTGAATTTTTGAGTGACAATTCCAAAGCTGGATACCGCTTGCATCGGCTGGAAGTATTAAACTGGGGAACTTTTAAGCAGGGTACGATCGCACCCTGCGGTAAAACTTCCTTCCTCACGGGGGCCAATGGTTCCGGTAAATCGACTTTGGTTGACGCACTGCTGACACTATTAGTCCCGAATGGAAAGCGGAATTATAACTTGGCTTCAGGTTCAGGAAAACGAGAGCGAGACGAAAAGACGTATGTACTCGGAGCCTACAGCACAATTAAAGCTGAAGATGACTACAAATCTAAACCGCAGTACCTGCGTACAAAAGATGATTATTCAGTTTTACTCGCTTATTTTTATAACGAAGGATACAAACAGAATGTCACCCTGGCTCAGGTTTTGTATGTAAAAGAGGGAGTTGAAAAGTTGTTTCTGGTTGCCGCTGGCGAACTGAGCATCGCCGAACATTTCAATGACTTTAAAAGTTTACCAGATTTAAAAAAGCAGTTGGCATCTTTCCAGGAAGTAAAAATAGAACAATTTCACACATTTGCTGACTACAGCAAACGATTTCGTAAAATTTTTGGTGTGGAATCGGAAAAAGCTTTCGATTTATTCAATCAGACTGTCAGTATCAAAGAAATTGGCAAATTAAATGACTTCGTGCGCGGCCATATGCTGGAAAAAACTAATGTTGAGGACACCATAAAAGAGCTGAATAAGTATTATGAAAATTTAACTAAGTCCCATGAAATCATGGAAAAAGCCAAGAAACAGCAACAGGCTTTAAAACCGTTAATTGCTGAGTCTGAAAATTATGAAAATCTCAACAGCAATCTGGATAAGTTAAATAAAGTATTGCCAATTGTTCCTGCCTATTTCGCTCAGCGTAAAATAGGTTTGTTGCGGCAAGCTCTTGACGAGAAACAGCAGGAACGCAGTCAAATCAGCCATAAATTATCAGAAATAAGCAAAATTTTAGAAGACTTGCGAGAGCAAGAGCGAGAATTAATATTTGATATCAAAAATGATGAAACGGGACGGAAAATAAAAGAATTAGAAGAACGAATTAAGGTTTTAGACAGTCAGATAGCTAATTATCAAAAACCAGCAGAAAGATACGATAGAATTGCTGAAAGTCTAGGATTTCCAGCTTACAGTGACCAGGAGACATTTAATAGTTCTATAATCCAAGCAAGGGAAACTCAAAAAGGTGTTGATGTTCAACTGGAAGAATTAACAGCCCAACGCGATGACAAAAAAAATGATGAGAAACAAGTTAAAGATAGTTGCACTGAGTTAGAGCAAGAACTAGAATCTTTAAAACAGCGAAAAAATCAGATTCCTGCTGAAAACTTGGGAATCAGAGACAAGATATTAAAAAATTTGAAAATTGCTGAGGGAGAAATTCCTTTTGTGGGGGAACTGCTGAAGGTAAAGGATGGAGAGCGCCAAGAATGGGAAGGGGCGATCGAAAAACTGCTGCACAGTTTTGGACTGCAACTCTTAGTTCCTGAACAATGCTACCATGAATTCACTCGATATGTCGATCGCACTAATCTGCGGGGCCGCGTCGTTTATCAGAAAGTTGACAATAAAAATTTAGATCGGGTATCCAAAAACTTAGATGATAATTCTTTGTTTAACAAATTGGAGATTAAATCTGATACTAAATATACTGCTTGGCTGGCTAATGAATTATCAAAAAGTTATGGTGACTGCATCTGTTGTCAAGATTTAGAGCTGCTCGATCGGCAGAATTATGGTCTTACAAAAAATGGCTTGATTAAGAAGGGGAATAGACATGAAAAAGACGATCGCCATTCCAGCAATGATAACAAAAAAAGATATATTTTGGGGTGGGACAATTCTGATAAAATTAAGGGTTATGAAGCTGAATTGAATCAGCGTAAAGCAGAGCTTAGTGGAGTAAAAAAAGCTATACAGGGTATTGACAGAAAACTCGAAGAGTGCAGATTAAAAAAAAATCGGCTAGAACAGTTATTGGGATTCAATGATTTTTCTGCGATCGACTGGAAACCGCGCGCGCTCAAGAAGCAAACTCTAGTAGAGGAAAAAGAAGAGTTAGAGGGGAATTGCGATCGTTTAGAGCAGTTGAAGGCAAGGCTAGCTGCTGTCAGCGCCGACATTCAGAAAAACGACGCAGCTAAAACGAAAGCCGAAATAAACATTGCTATTCTCGATCGCGATATCGAGAATTACCAAAAACAGAGCGCTGAATGCGAAAAACGATCGAGTTTATCGACATTCCAAGACATTCAGACTTATACTCCTGATATTGAAGAGAGTTTCAGCAATCAAATTCCGAACCTCGATAACATTGATACTTGGGAAACTAGAGTAAAGGAGTCTTATCAGAATCGAATAAGCGCCGCAAACAGCAAGTTAAATTCTCTGCAAAAAAGCATTGAAAAACAGATGATGAGTTACAAACAGGGCTATCCCGCAGAAACTGCCAATGTTGACGCATCAGTAGAATTTATCCCGGATTTCAAGCTGATGCTAGAAAAAATAGAAGGACATGATTTACCCACACAGGAACAAAGGTTTAAAAAACTACTTGATGAGAAAATCCAAAGCGCTATTTATCATTTTAAAGATACTTTAGAATACTGGGAAAGTGACATTAAAGACAATATTGACAATCTCAATCAATCCTTAAAACTGATTGAATATACACCTTTGACTTATATACAAGTCCAATGGGAAACCAACGGAGAAGACAAAATTAAGAAATTTAAAAATCTTTTGAAGAACGGGTTGTGCTATGCTGATGTAGGGGTTGAGCGAACTTCGGAAGCTGACGAAGCTAGCTTTAAAAAAATTAAAGAGTTGATCGATCGCCTCAACTCAGATGAGAAGTGGACAGCAAGAGTCACCGATGTGCGTAATTGGCTCAATTTCTCAGTCAGCGTCAAGAATAAAGCCGACGATACGGAGAGGGAATATCACTCGGACTCTTCTGGAAAGTCCGGCGGGCAAAAGGCTAAATTAGCTTACACTATTCTAGCGTCAGCTATTGCCTACCAATTTGGATTAGTACAGGATCAAACTAAATCTCAATCATTTCGTCTCGTGGTGATTGATGAAGCTTTTAGCAAGTCAGATGAAACAAATGCAAGGTATGCAATGGATTTATTTAAACAATTAAATCTTCAGCTTCTGGTAGTTACGCCCAAGGACAAATTTCAAGTTCTTGAGAATTATGCAGAAGCTGGTTACTATGTTGAAAACAGTATTGAAGAGAACGACTCCAAGGTTTATAATATGTCCCTAGACAAACAGCCTCTCGGACAAATTGCTTCAAATTAACTGCGTCTGTTGATGATTACACCAGAAGAAATCAGAAAAAAAGCCGATCGACTCTATATTATCTTCCTGCAATCCTTGCTCCAGGGAGAACCTTTTTTCCCGCGAGATTTTCCCGCAGGTCGCACAATTCCCGACGACTTCCAGAAGCTAAGAGATGCTGTTGATCAACTTAAGAAAGGCTCAAAACATTGCGTTGGGTACGGGTATCAAGTTGAGTCGATACGGCGGAAAACTCGCTTTGATATGCAGTCGTTACCATCCAGAATTATATTTGAAACCGAGACAGATTATCTCAAATTCCTAAATAAGGAATCCGAAGTGGCGGATTTTAAACAAGCTGTAGCAAGGATGAGAAATGAATTCCCTGAATTGAATATCTGGCTCAGTCAAAATCCTAAAAAAGTAATCAAGCACTTAGGAAAATGGGATAATTTATTGCGCGTATGCCTGTATTTCCAAAACAATCCCAAACCCCACCTTTATCTTCGCGAACTACCGATAAATGTTCACACTAAGTTCATCGAACAAAATCAAGGTATTCTGAATGAATTGCTGTCAGCTATCCTGCCAGATGATGCTATTAATCAAGAAGAAAATGATTTTGAAAAGCGATTTGGTTTGCGATATGCTGAGCCATCGGTAACTATCAGAGCTTTGGATCAAAACCTACAGGTGAATTATGGCATTAGCACCTCGGAGATGAGCATACTCATTTCTGATTTTGAAAGTCGCAATCTTCAAGGATACCGCTTTATTATTACTGAGAATCTGATGAATTTTCGCACTTTGCCTGATTTAACCAACAGCTTTGCGCTGTGGGGAATGGGATTTAATGTAGCTATTTTAAAAGATGTTGAGTGGCTAAGGCATTGCCAAATAATTTACTGGGGCGATTTGGATGCCCAAGGGTTCCAGATTCTTTCGCTGTTAAGGTCTTATTTTGATCGAACAATTTCTGTTATGATGGATCGAGAAACTTTCGATACATTTCAGAAATTTGCTGTGCCGGGAACATTGTGCAAGGTTGCTAACTTACTTTACCTGACACCGGAGGAGCATGATTTATTTGCTGATTTATCCAAGCGAACAATTCGTTTAGAACAGGAAAAGATACCGAAGGATTTTGTAATTTGCAGGTTGAATAATTTGGCTGATAAGTAGCTGTAGGGTGCGTCAGATTGCGTGATTTTATCAAAAATCAATCAGCTACGCTCTGACGCACCCTACTAATAGCCGTAGGGTGCGTCAGATTGCGTGATTTTATCAAAAATCAATCAGCTACGCTCTGACGCACCCTACTACTCTTTACAAGCGTTTAACCAGTATCCACCGCAACTCCAACGGCGGCGTTTCTTGCACAGAAAACAAATCGCGGCCACTCGCCCAACTGAGAAACCAAGGTGTCGGCGGCCACGCAGCATCAGGCAAATGTTTTTGTTCGTATTCAATCACAGATTCATCCGAAATAATTTCTAACGGCAAACCCTCTATTGCTGCTTGCAATTCTTGTCTGGTAATCAGATAAGACCAACACAATTCAGACATTTGTTTTGCCATCTCGTCGGGTTCGTACTCATCTACAGCTAAGAAAGCACTGAATAAGATAAACCCGCCACTTAAAACAGCATCGGACATTTTACCCAGAAAAAGGCGGATTTGTTCGGGATAGCGAAAGTGCGAGAGAACTTCGGTAGCAATGGCTAATTTGTAGCGATAGGTTTTCATCCTCAATAAAGGATCTAAAACGTCGCCTTGGGTGACATGAATCGGCAAGTTTTCGGCGGTGGCTGCGGATGATAGTTTTTCGGCAAATAGGGGCGTTAGCTCGATCGCATCCACGGAATGTCCTAACCTAGCTAAAGGCAGACTATTGCGCCCTGGCCCCGCACCAACATCTAAAATAGGTGCTTTTCCCGGTTCGCCCAATTCGGCCGCAATGGCGATGACTTTGGCATCGGGATGACTGCCGAATAAAGGTTCGGGGCGAATATCCGGCCAGCTATGATATTTCTGGGCCATTGATTCGATTTGAATCTTGGTATTCATAGTAATCCCGCCCGCTAAACCAGTTTGGGCATTCGCGGGAAAGTATGAGACTATGAGATTAGCGTGGGGAGAATTTTTAAATCCTTCTGCTAAGGCGTTGGCGATTAATGTTCGCAAGTTTTCGGATTGAGCCTGATCGAGGTTTTGTCCGAGGATATTTAGGAAGTCTGAGAGTAATTTGAGATAGTCGTCTAGCATTGATGGCAAGCAAGGCAGATAGAATTCTCCCTTGATGCCGATGTTCTTTTTAAGCCTTTCTTTGAGAATTAATTTCAGGCGATTGGAATCAGTCAGCGGCGGGCTTGTTTGTGGCGAGTCGCTGACGGGTAATTCGGGGACAGATGCGCCACTGGTAAGGTTTTTAGTCACTATGTTTTCGATGGGATTCGGCCATAAGTGCGATCGCGCCTAGCATGATTTTGTGCTCTTGCACTTGAATTCTCGCGTGCAGCGTTTCTGCGGTATCATCAGGTAATACTGGCACCGCAGCCTGCATTAAAATCGGCCCGCTGTCTACTTCTAAACGGGCGATATGCACCGTACATCCGGTGATTTTAACCTTAGCGGCTAGTGCTTGCTCGACGGCGCGAATTCCTGGGAAACTCGGCAGCAGACTGGGGTGAATGTTAATAACTTTGTCTGGAAAAGCATCGAGCAAAACTTTGGTGACGATACGCATCCAACCTGCCATCACTACCCATTCTACATCATGAGCTTGGAAAGTTTTAACAATTTTTGTATCTAATTCTTCGCGGCTTTTGCAATCGCGGTGATTGAGCAAAATCGAGGGAATGCCGTATTTTTTGGCTCTGGCCGCGGCTTTGGCGTCGGGATTGTTGTAAATTAATACTGGGATTTGAACATTAAGCTCTTGGTTTTGGATGGCTTGGGCAATTACCTCGAAGTTGCTGCCGCTTCCTGAAGCTAAAAGTCCTATTTTTAAGGGCGTGGCAATCTTAGCCTTTTCATCTATGAGTGCGGGAGGAATCGCGGGAGAAATTAAACAGTCTGTAGAATTAGTATTTGCTGCAATCATCAAAGTTTTACCGTGTTGTCAAAGAGGAACCAGCGGGGCATCGAAAGTTTTCTGGGTTGTTATTTTTAGGAACAATTGGTCTAGGTGGAGGTACAGTAGATGCCCCATCTGTTACGCAACTAAATGCAACGTTAGTTCTGACATTTCCTGGGTCGTCTTTAACTTGAACTAGAAACACTGCACCTGTATAACTTCTTAATTGAGGTTTTTTAGCTTGAACCGTCATAATTACATCTTCGGTGAAATCACTTTGAGAGAAAATTTGATAGCGGTAATTTTCTTCTTCTAACTTCATTCCTATACCAATTCCCTCAAGTGTTGGAGAAAATTTTCCATGTTCGGCATAGAAAGCTTGTTGAGCACTAAGCGCCGACCGAATATATTGTCCACTTTCATAGGCTTGTCGCGGAGTTTCTGGTTCAAATGTGTTAAGTATTTTTATTTTTGTGTTTCGAGGCAAAGCTGTAGTTGTAGAAAATTTTTGCATAAAAAGTGCACCTGTTGTAAAAGTAGTTGGTCTGGCTTCTCTCGACTTTAAACCGATGAATTCTACGCGCATTTGACCGTTGGGAGTAAATTCAAAGATTGTTTGCCAAGTTTCGATTGCATTGGCGATTACATCTATTGCCATCGGCCGGGTAGTAGAGTTAATTCTGTATTTAAATTCATAGGCGGTTAAAGGCTCGGTTGGAGGTGCAAAAGGAAATGACCAAGTGAGTATAAATAATTGGCCTTCTGGTGTAAAAATTACTGTGACGGGAACGGATAATAGGTATTGTAACTGCCACTGTCCTACTAATTTTTCTGCTACAGTTTTGGCTGTGGGAGTGGTTTGGGTGGGGACTGGGGCTGGTGATGTGACCGGTTGGGCGATCCTCTGCGAGGGCTTCGCTATCGCACTTACAGCAAACCGACTCGCAGACAACAGACAACAGCCAACAATCAGCAATCTGGAAATATTTAAGTATGTTTTTTGCATAAATGTCAACCCTGACCTGCACAATCATTGTACCGCTTGCTGGCAGCACTATTCTACAACATTATTAAAAAACTCTTCCCTGAGAATCGAATAAATTTTCAGATCCCAATATCTGCCTTTGACAAATAGCTGCTGTCGCAAAATCCCTTCCAATTGCATCCCCACTTTTTCCATCACCCTCGCCGAAGCAATATTGTTAACTTCACATCGAGCCACAATTCGATTTAGCAGCATTTCCCGAAAGCCGAATTCAATAACTGCATTGACAGCCTCGCTCATGTATCCTTCGCCCCAATATCTCCCAGAAAGTGCGTAGCCAATTTCGGCGCGGCTGTGCGTCATGCTCCATTCCACAAATCCGCAAGTTCCGATAAATTTTTTCTCAGCTTTGTGGACTATTCCCCAATCTACAAGCTCTCGTTTTTTGTACATTTTTGTCAGTGACTTGAGAAAGTATTTAGTGTCTTCGAGCGAGGTGTGAGTTGACCACATTGTATATTCTGAGACTTCGGGGTTTGAGGCATACTCAAACATATCGCTGGCATCGTTTAAAGTGATTTTTCTAAGCAGGAGCCTTTCAGTTTCTATAGTCGGTAAATTCGCTAATATATCGAGAAGGTTCATTGTGAGATTGACCTATATAGCTAGTCTAAATCAATTGTATAATTTAGGAGAAGCAAAAAATACTGCCTGTCCGAAGAGAGGAACGAAGCAATCGCCCAGATTGAGATTGCTTCGTTCCTCTCTTCGGACAGTTATGGACGGTTGTACAATTGTACAATTCATTGTGAGATTGACCTATATTGTGATACCATTTAAAACTAAAAGCTAAAATTTACAAGCCAATGGTTCGGATTAAATTTGGGCGTTTTAACTGGTTGGATAATGATGCGATCGCAGCTTGGACTTTTCTGGCCCCAGCTTTGCTGTTTCTGGGTACTTTTTTGATTTGGCCGATCGCCTATTTATTTTACCTCAGCTTTACCAGCGGCAGCTTTACCCAGTCGGGAGTGCGTTTGATTGGTTTGAACAACTACTCGCGCCTAGTCACTAACCCGGATTTTTGGCAAATTCTCCAAAACACGATCTATTTTACTACCGCCACAGTCATTCCCAGTTTAGTAATTCCCTTGGGTTTGGCAGTTTTGCTAAATCGCTCCTTTGCTTGGCGCGGAGCTCTCCGCACCGCTTATTTTATCCCTTCGATTACCTCTTTAGTTGCCGTTGGCTTGGGTTGGCGGTGGTTGTTTCAAACCGATGGGCCGGTGAATGATATGCTAAGGGCGATCGGCTTAAATCCTATTCCTTGGCTGAGTAGCACAGTTTGGGCAATGCCAGTCCTAATTCTGCTCAGTATTTGGAAACAATTAGGCTTTAATATGATAGTATTTTTAGCAGGATTGCAAGCAATTCCGGTAAATCGTTACGAAGCAGCAGAATTGGATGGAGCAAATCCTTGGCAGCAATTTTGGTACATCACTTTACCCGGTTTGCGGCCGACTCTAGTATTTGCTACCGTGACTACCGCTATTTTTACTCTGCGGAGTTTCGAGCAAGTTTACGTCATCACTGGCGGCGGCCCTTTGAACTCTACTAATTTGCTAGTTTATTATATTTACGAGCAAGCTTTTTCCCAATTTGATTTTGGCTATGCAGCCGCTGCGGCTACTTTCCTGATGGCCATAGCTTTGATCTTAGTTTATGTTCAGCTAAAAGTCTGGGGCGAAGATTCTTAATTTGGTAGGGACACAGCTATTGGTGTCAAGTTAAGACTAAAATCCATCACAAATCTCGCTTCTAGCTTAGTCTAGATCCCCCTCGCATCCCCCGAAAGCAAGGGGGACTTTGAAGCTCTTGTCCGCCCCTTTTTAAGGGGGGTTAGGGGGGATCGAGAGGCTCATGTTAAGCGACAAAATATTGGTAACTTTTGATGTTAATACAAATAAAATATGCAATTAACTGGATTCCCAATTAGGAATCCCCAATTTTATATTCCATGTGCTCTGCTGTTTGTGCGGCTTGCGCTGCACCCAAAAGCTTGCCGACAACATACAAAGACATATCAATTCCCGCAGCAATTCCCCCTGAAGTGATGATTTTGCCGTTATCCACAAATCGCTCATTTTCAACAACAGTTGTATTGGGAGCTAATTCTCTCAATAACTCCAATGCGTGATGGTGTGTAGTTGCTGCCAAACCTTCCAACAAGCCAGCTTTTGCCAAAAGCAGCGAACCCGTACAGACAGAAATCACTAATTCTGCTGTTTGCGAACAATCTTTTATCCAGTTAATAACTACTGAATTATCGATTAACTTTCTCGTACCTTGTCCTCCCGGTACAATTAAAATATCGGGGCGCGCACAATCGGCAATGGTGCAGTCGGGATTTATGCTCAAACCGTTACGAGCGTTGACAGCGCCGGGATGTTCGGCTACTGTAGAGACTGCAAAAGGACGCGCGGCGAAGCTATCCCGTAGGGAATAGCCCTTATTTAATTCTGATGTCACTGAAAACACTTCAAAAGGCCCGGCAAAGTCCAGTACCTCGACATCATCGAACATCAAAATAGCTACGTTTCTAGTTGGCATAAAACATACTTCTGGTAGAGACCCAAAATATCAGCGATTTGTTATCGTGGAAAAAGTATGACTAAAATTATTCAAGCTATGCCGAAAATTCTTCGCCATCGCGTCATAAAAATCTGTCTCGTCTGTTTTGCTAGCGCGTTAGCAATTGCTGTTTCGCCAATTTATACGCCCGCTCTATCGACCAGTCAATTAGAGTTTCGGATTACTCAATTAGAAAGTCAAATTTCCGAACTCCGGGGACAAATCAACAGCTTGCAGTCTCAAGGTTCGCGAGTCGCGCGACCTGTGTCTCCGAACCGCCCGGGTGCTGGTCGGACAAATCCTAGAATGCTTTCGGGAGACCCGATGTTTGACAATTTAGCAACTTTGGCAATTGAAACTAAGCAGGATGTGATCAAAATTCAAGAGCGGTTGTCTAAGCTAGAAGCTTCTAGAAGTCGTTAGTCATTAGTCATTAGTCATTAGTCATTAGGAAGAAGGAAGAAGGAAGAAGGAAGTCGGAAGAAGGAAGAAGGAAAAATTATCCTACTCGCCCACTCGCCCACTCTCCCACTCCCCCACTCCCCCCTTCTCCCCCTCTCTGACTTTGAGGTGCCCAAAAGCAGGGTCTGCTAAAAGTCAAGTTGCAGAACTATTCAATGATATGGAAATAATAGGCTGCAACCACAAAATTGATACCTAACAGCAACAGAAACCAGCCTGCGCGAAAGGTGTAAGGGAATTTGCCCGTTTTCATCACGGAGTCGGATTTTAATTGGTTCTTTGCTATCTCTGCCATAATTCAAGCTCCTAATTCACAAGTCACTGTATTTACAAATAGCAGAGAGCGTCGCACATCAGCACAATCCTTTAGTGTTATTTTTTGTAACTAGGAGTTTATACCGAGTTGAATAGAGATTGATTTCAATCGATCGCTCCTGCGTGGTATGAACTGCGGACTAGAGGCCCCGATCGCACGCGGTCAAACCCCATGTCGCGGGCGATCGACCCGAAACGGTCAAATTCGGCTGGCGTCCAGTATTTGCGCACTGGGAGGTGTTCTAGAGATGGTCTCATGTATTGACCGAGGGTGAGCCGATCGCACTTGGCATCCCGCAAATCGACCATCGCTGCGACAACCTCGGCCTCTGTTTCCCCGTGCCCCAGCATCAAACCGGATTTGGTGGGAATTGTTGGGTCATATTGCTTGACAATGCGCAGAACGTCGATCGAGCGATCGTACTTAGCCCCCCGGCGCACCGGCCCCTGCAAGCGGCGCACCGTCTCAATATTGTGGTTGTAACAAGCCGGTTTCGCCTCTACCACCGTGCGAATTCGCTCTCGCTGCAACTGATCCTCTGGGGCGGGCACGGGGGCACCGCCCCTACTTGCGATTCCTCCCCAAAAATCTGGCGTCAGTACCTCAACTTCAGTATCGGGGTTTAAGCGGCGGATTTGGGCGATCGTCAGCGCAAACCAACCCGCGCCCCCATCCGGCAAATCGTCCCTCGCCACCGAAGTCAGCACCGCATAGCGCAAACCCAACAACTGCACCGCCTCGGCTACCTTCTGCGGTTCCTCCGGGTCGAGGGGCATCGGAGAATGACCTTTATCTACTTGACAAAAAGCACAGGCGCGGGTGCAAGTCGGCCCCATCAACAAAAAAGTCGCCGTTTTTTGGGCGTAGCACTCGCCCCGGTTGGGACATCTGCCTTCCTCGCAAATCGTGTGAATTTGCCGCTGTTTAATAATTTTTTGCACTTCGGAGAGTTCGCTAGCTTTGCCAATGGGCCGTCGCAGCCAATCCGGCATCGCCTCGATTTCTCCCCGCATTTGGGCGGCAGTTGCTTTGACAGTAGGAGTTTGAGGAGTTTGGGGCGACATAAGATCGAGTAGGAGCGAGTTAATATATTCGATCGTATCCGAAATCAAAGTCCCTCAACTTGTAGCAGCCTGGCGCGCAATCAGAATCGCGCTGGCGTTGCAGCAAAACTCAACTTGCGCAGAATTCTAGGTAGAATTCTCTTAGAGATATACTGAAGGTTGCAAATCACAAGACCACACGGTTCGCGGCTTTCCTCAGAGACTTCAGTCCTTCCTAGGAAAGCGACTCCGGGGACTTTAGTCCCGGTAGTCTGCGATCTATAATCTAGAGGCGACTAAGTAAATCTGTCTGCGTGACGAACCATCCTCGTACGGAGAAATTCCGGCCACTTAGTACACACATTGAAGCGTAAAACAACAAGAGCAAGTAACAGCAGGATGGGGATCGTACCGAACTGGTGAAAGCGATAATCGACCCAGAAAGCATTTGAAAAGGATAACGTCAGCGCGATTGCAGCATCGAAAGATAGTTGTTTTGAGCGAAAACGAGGCACTTTGACAATGCCTTTGAAGATTGGTTTCTGATCTATTCAAAAATCTCAGTGGCCCCGGCCCTGAGACCGTCAACACTCATTACTGAAGGAGTCAGTCGTGGCTGGTCAAAAAATCTTGGTAATTGATGACAGTAAAGTCATCCGGGTTCGAGTTCGAGAGATGTTACCTCAAGGTAACTTTGAAGTTCTAGAAGCAAAAGACGGCGAAGAGGGACTCAAACTGATCCGCCAAGCCCGTCCGAATCTAATTATGTTAGATTTCCTACTGCCGAAAGTCAGCGGTTGGGAAGTTTATCAAAAAGTGCAAGCCCATCCCGAGCTTTCCAAGATACCTTTGGTGATCATGTCGGGCCGCGAAGAAGAGGTGATGGAGAAAATTCCGAAACCCTTCGAGAAGCATTTTTTTGCATTCATCGCCAAGCCTTTTGAGAAGAAGCAGCTAACCGAGGCGATCAAATCGGCGATGGTGCTAGCCAAAAAGAAACCAGTACCAGAAGCCCCAGCCGCCGCTGCTGCTGCACCCAGCTCTGGAGCGGGTGGCGCCGACATTCAGGCGATGACTCAGCAAATGGCGAAAATGCAAGCGGAAATTGATGCACTCAAAAAACAAATGAGTCAGGTGATTACGATCATCAAGCAGATGAAAGCGAAATAATTCTGCTGTCTTTAGAAGGCACTTATAGCCTTTCAAGCGAAAGATCAGGTACGCGAACGGCATAGGGCTCCGTGGCCTCCGTGGCCTCCGTGGGCATAGGGCTCCGTGGGCTATCCTCACCACGCTTGAGAACCGCTATACACTGTGAAACTCGATTGCTTTGTCTCAATGAGTTCCCTTCCTTGTATCCGCAGTTTTTTGCTAATTTTGTTGAGCGAGTGCTATCAGCCAACAGCCTGCAACGGGTTTCTCACAATTCCAGTGAGAAAATCAATTAAAAGTTAAAAATCAAACCAGGGAGGAAATCTATTATTAATCTGTATTAGGATTCTTAAGTGCCGCTCCTCCCACACTCAATTATCAACTCCTCGGTCTCATTTTTTGTGGTTAATGACTAACGACTATTCCGATTTTTTGCCTCAACTCCGTGCCTCAACAGAGCAATTATTGAAAACGTTAGACTGCTTCGATCGAGCGCAGGTATTAGCGCTCGGAGATTTGACCTTGGACGAGTTTATTACCGGACAAGTAGAGCGAATTTCCCGCGAAGCACCTGTGTTGATTTTGCGCTACGAAAATACTCGGCAAGTACCCGGAGGCGGCGCAAATGCTGTCTACAATTTAGCCAAACTTGGAGGCAAAGTCAAAGTGGCTGGTTTGGTAGGAAAAGATGACCAGGGAAAGGCTTTGTGCGGTATTTTTGAGGCTGCGGGAATTGATACTGGTGGGATTTTAATCGATTCGCAGCGTCCAACTGTTACCAAAACTCGCATTTCCGGGCACGCGCGGCAGTCGGTGACTCAGCAAATTGTCCGAGTCGATCGCAAATCTGATGAGTTGCCGGATTTAGAGTTGCAGTTGCAATTGGCAGACTACATCCGGCAGCAAATCCCGACAGTAGATGCCGTGGTTTGTTCAGACTACGGCGACGGAGTTTTGACTAATTTGGCGATCGAATCGGCGGTGGTTCCGGGCAAAACAATTGTAGACGCTCAAACAGATTTGCAGCGATATTCTGGAGCGATGCTGTTTACTCCCAACTTACCGGAAGCCGAGCAAGCAGTCGGATATGCTATCAAAAATTCTCAGACTTTAATGCAAGCGGGACGCGATTTGTTGAACTTAACTCAAGCTCAAAAAATCTTGATTACTCGCGGCGAAGAAGGGATGAGTTTGTTTGAAAGAGTGAACGGCCAAGCTATTAAAAATTCACCTTCTCCAACCTCGACTTGCGAACAGGGAGAATTTGCCATTCAAAGCTGGGACATTCCCCCTTTTAACAAGACTGATGTATTCGACGTAACCGGTGCTGGAGATACAGTTGTAGCAGCAATGACTTTAGCTTTATGCGTCGGTGCATCGGGTTGGGAAGCGGCAGTTTTGGGCAATTTGGCAGCTAGCATTGTCGTGCGTCAATTCGGTACGGCGACGACGACAGTGGAGGAGATGAAAGAAGCTTTGAAAACGATGGTTTATGAGTAGTTATTGGTAATTTGTAATTTGTAATTTGTAATTGGTGATTGGTAATTTGGTAATTGGTAATTGGTAATTGGTCATTTATTCCAAATGCCCAATGCCCAATGCCCAATTCCCAATGCCCAATTCCCAATAATTACTTACTCTTTTTCAAGATTTGTCCCTTGTCATCAATGGTCAAACCAGTATTGGGAAAATCGCTCTTTGTCAAACGGCGAATCAACCCCACACTCCTAAAATCATTATCAACAGACGGAATACCTTGTCTGTCAAGTTCTATAGGGATAATCTTACCAGAAACAAAATCCCCTTGCGGAGTCATTTTCACATCCAAAATTAGAGATTGACCGAGTTCTCCTGCTGTGGACAAAGTGCGATAACCCATAAAATTCCCCAGGGAATACGCAATCAATTTCCCCTTATAAAGTTCCAAAGCTCTGGTAACGTGCGGGCCGTGTCCCAAAATCAAATCTGCTCCCGCATCAATCATTGTCCGCGAAAACAAAACCATATTTCCCCGGTTTTCTCCGTAAAAGAACTCGTTTTTATTTCTGACATTTAGAGCTCCTGTTCCTTCAGCTCCCGCGTGAACAGAGATTACTACAATATCAGCCTTTTGCCTCGCTTTTTTGACAACTTCTGCTCCCGCTTGCAGTTCCAGCAAGGAATTGTGAACTTCGCCGTAGTTACTGAAACCGATAAAGGCAACATTGACGCCTTTGACATTTTGATAAACAATTTGATCTCTTTTGCCAACAGACTTCATGCCGTTGCTGTCGATGTTTTTAATTGTGTCCTTAAATCCCTGCTCGTTAAAATCGTAAGAGTGATTGTTGGCAATATTCAAAATATCAAAACCAACATCTTTGAAGATTTTGGCATAACTCGGAGGCGTCCGAAAGGCAAACAGCGTTCCTCCGCCGCCTCCTTTGGAGCTGTAAGGATAATCTGTCATCGTGCTTTCAAAATTGCCAAACAGAATGTCGGCTCCTTGGAGGTACGGTTTTACCGACTCAAATAACAGCTCTTTTTTTTGCGGCAATTTGTTGTATGGAAAGTTGGTGCCGGGGATCATGTCGCCAACTGCTTTGATGTTGACAGTTGCGGGCAGATTGGCAGGTATTTTTGCTGCCTGGGATGGCGATTTGGGAGCGGGTTTGGCTGATGCTGACGCTGGGATTGATTCCTTGCGGGATGGCTTGGCCGCGCTTACTTTTTGTACCGCAGGCTTTGAGGTAACAGGGTTAATCGTAGCGGTGGTTGAGGATTTATTGAATTGAGAACCGAGTACAAAGCCTGCTATCGGTATGAAAATCAGGCTGAGAGTACCGACTGACAGCCAAGATTTTTTAGTTTTAGTGCGGGCTAACTCTGGCTGCTTTGATGGCTTTGATGGTTTTTTGTGGCGTTGGTTTGTGGGTTGGGAAGTTGGGATTTGAGGGGGTTTGGGGGAGGATTTTTCTGGTGTTTGAGTGGGCGCAGTTGTGATATTTTGAGTTTTTTCTAGCTTTGGGAAAGCTACAGCAATTGGGGCAGCGGGTGCGCTGGCGGCAACTGCTGCATTCACGGCAACTGCTGCATTCACGGGTGCCTGAGTCAAGGTTTTTTTTAATTCTACTGTCTGAGTCCAAGCTGGCAGTTGCTGGCTGGCGCGCCGCCCGTAAATTGTTACCGAGTAAACGTTATTTGGTTGCAGCCGCTGCAATCCTTTGACTGCGACTCGGAGACAGGCTTCTTCTGCGGGCAATTGTTCTGCTTCCAGCAGCAGGTGCAGGGTGTCATTTTCCAGGCTGGCTTTAGCCGTGACGCCGAAGCTTTGGAGTGCTTGGCCGATCAGAAATGCGATCGCCCTGGCATCGCCTTCTTTTGCTAAATTTAGAATATCTTGTTGGCTCACAAATGCCTCTACTCTCACACTAAAAATTCAGCTCTATATTATACCAAGTTGGGCTGTACGCGATTAAATACCGATTGATTTAACTTAAGCAAGTAGGTACAAATAAACATACTGAAAATATTTGGTTTAGCAGCTAAGAATGCACTCAAAAACCCGGGTTCTCGTTCAGAGGGCAAATCCCCTGTTGTCCGGCTTCCCGTTAAAATTAAGACAACAACGATCGATCGGCTCTGGAGGAGACAGTTAAACTCCCAGGTTATACCACCCTTTGAGGCGAGAAATCGACGGCGAGCCAAAATTGCCCGCTTGGAGCGCTCCGGGTACCCAGCCGTTTCGCTAGCGGCGCCCGGAGCGCCTGCACAGCAGGTAGCCCAGGCGTAAGCTGGCGAAACGGCGCAAGCTGGCAATCAATTTTCTCGATGCCGCTGCTTTACCAGCAGCCTCCGATTTAGTTATTTTCAAACTAATTAGTTAAAAGAGTTGCACGTCAATGACGCAATTGTGTTAGTTAGATCCGGAGCGCTACCACCTCAAACCAGGATTTTTGGCGAGTGGAGTGCTATTTGTGAGTTAGTTGAGCGCATAGCAGCTAGGATCGAGCTAACTCAAGGTTACACTAAAGCTCGTCAGGCGGCGGCCTCTCAAAAACCCGATTGAGTCTTATGGCGCACTACCGCTCCACTTTATGTTTGTTCACCTGCATTGCCTGTCTGGGCGCTGCCTTCAGTCCCACGGCGGACGGAAGGCAACAGATTGTCAATGGTTCCTACCCGGTTGTTTCCGAAGAAGTTGCTCAGGCGAACTCTCCCCCGGACGATCGCCAGGACTCAAATAAGCCTCAAAAACCCTCTCCAGCGCTCGATAAAAACAAATCTCAGCCGTCGAAAACGCAAAAATCTAATTCCAAAATCCCGAAACCGATCTCCAAGATAATCGTCATTTTGTCTCACCAGCGGGGGTTGTTAATGTTGGGTTTGGCAGCAGTTGTCGTTACGGCAGCGGCAGTATTTATCATGCTAAGATTAGTTGGCAGCGACGATTCAAATCATGCAAAGCGAAGACGGGGAAGAGCCGATCGCTACAACCAAAGAAACCCTAAATTCGCCAATCGGGATGCTCAGACAAGCTTGCCCGAAATTGGACAGGCACAGGTTGCTTCTGGGGGATCAAAACCGCTACCAGCATTGCCCTACCCTGTTAATTTCCCCCAGGTCTACAATCTTGACAGGAGCGATGGGTCTTTACCGTTAATCCGGGAATCTGGGGAACCGGAATCTGAGGATGAAGGGGTAGAGGGCGATGGAATGAATTCCGACACCGCGACGGAGGAAAATCGCAGAAACGGCTACAGCGACTCAGGTTTCAACATTCCCGAAACAGCCGAACGAGTCGATTCGCTAGCGAGTCGGAAAAAAGATATTTCCCTGGATGAAACAGATGGCAGCCCTAAAGTCGATCAGATTGAAGCACTGATTGAAGATTTGCAGCACCTCAATCCAGCTCATAGGCGCAAAGCAATTTGGGAACTCGGCCAACAGGGAGATTCTAGAGCAGTGGAGCCGTTGCTGGATTTGCTAGCAAATTCCGACTCGAAGCAGTACAGTTTAATTTTGGCAAGTGTCTCGGAAATTGGCATTCGCACCCTCAAACCGATGAATAATGCCTGGTCTATTTCTCTGCAAAATGAAAACCCAGAAGTACGAAAAAATGCGATTCGCGACTTGACACGGATTTACGAATTGGTGAATCAAATCAGTTACTTGTTGCACCGTGCGACGGACGATCCAGATGCAGAAGTTCAGGAAACTGCTCGCTGGGCAATTAATCAGTTAAACCGCATCCGCCCGCGTGCTGGGAGGGATGATTAAAGATTGGGAATTGGGAATTGGGAATTGGGAATTGGTCATAAAGAAAGGACTAAAGTCCTCACTACAAACCTAAGAGCCGATTCTCATGCCAAAAAAGGTTTGTAGTAAGGACTTTAGTCCTTATTAGATCAAAATAATAATCGATAGTATGCTAAAATAAGTGACCGATGACTAATGACCAATGACTAATGACGAATAACTGTTTAAAATTATTGTTCCTATCAACTTCTGTCGGTCAACTCGGTTCTGGGTTGGGCGGGGGAGTCGAACTTACGGTACTCAACACTGCTAAAGAATTGCACCGCCGGGGTCATAAAATAACAGTTGTAGCGCCTGCTGGTTCCGTCTTAGAATCAATTCCAGTCATCGAAATCACGGGCGATTTGCAAGTAACTGCTCAATCACAAGATTACAATGATGCGATTGTGATGCCAGCCGATTCTGTGCTGGCAAATATGTGGGAATACGCCCGCCAAGTTCAGGATGAATGGG
The DNA here is from genome assembly GCA_025362325.1 of Cyanobacteriota bacterium. Classification (GTDB taxonomy): domain Bacteria; phylum Cyanobacteriota; class Cyanobacteriia; order Cyanobacteriales; family Microcoleaceae; genus Microcoleus. The sequence continues at coordinate 29,571 of JANYGO010000220.1, forward strand.
ATCTGATTGTTAACTTTGCCTACGATTGGCTGCCGTTTTATTTGACGCCATTTTTTAGGACTCCGATCGCACATTTTATCAGTATGGGCTCACTTTCGCGATCCTTCGATCGCATCGCCGGAAAAATCGCCACCAAATTTCCCGGTACGCTGGGAGTTTGCACCCTTACCCAAGCCCAAACCTTTGCCTTTGCTAGCGAGTGTCAGTTAGTGGGAAGCGGCGGCATCGATTTATCGCTGTACGAATTTTGCAGCCAACCGGAACCAAAATTAGCTTGGCTAGGCCGCATCGCCCCGGAAAAAGGCTTAGAAGATGCAGTGGCGGCCGCGAAAATTACAGGCATTCCCCTGAAAATTATGGGCAAAATGCAGGATGAGGATTATTGGCAAAGAATTTGGGCAGATTACCCGGATGCTCCGGTAGAATATTTAGGGTTTCTGACAACAACCAAAATGCAAGAGCAAGTCCGCCAGTGCCGAGCATTGTTGATGACGCCACGCTGGGTGGAAGCTTTCGGAAATGTCGCCATAGAGGCTTTAGCGTGCGGTGTACCCGTGATTGCTTACGAGCGCGGGGGCCCGGCGGAAATTGTTCGAGACGGGCTGACGGGCTTTTTAGTGGAGCCTGACAGTGTAAATGGCTTGGTAAGTGCGATCGCCCGTTTAGACAAAATTGACCGCAGCGCTTGCCGGCAACAAGCAGAGGTAGAATACAATTTAGAAGCTGCCGGCGATCTTTTTGAAAGCTGGTTCAAATCTATTCTAAAATTGAGTTAAATAAACTCTTAATCAACCACAACAAAAGACCAGAAAAAAAACTATGGCAACTGAACGTTTAGTGCTTTTATCGAGCAGAGAAGTCGAAAAAATGCGTCAAGCTGGCCGCTTAGCAGCTCAGCTTCTTCTGCATCTCGAACCAATGATCAAACCAGGTGTCAGCACTCTGGCAATTAACGACGAAGCCGAACGTTGGACTTTAGCCCACGGCGCAACAAGTGCTCCGCTAGGTTATAAAGGATTTCCGAAATCTCTGTGCGCTAGTGTGAATGAAGTTGTCTGTCACGGCATCCCGAATGCGAAACAAATTCTCAGAAAAGGTGACATTATTAACATTGATGTAACGCCTTTAGTTGATGGCTATCATGGCGATACTTCTAAGACTTTCTTTGTTGGAGAACCTTCACCTATAGCTAAAAGGTTAGTTGAAGTAACTGAGGAATGTCTGAGAAGAGGAATTGCAGAAGTTAAGCCTGGTGCTCGTACTGGAGACATCGGTGCAGCAATTCAAGAATATGCAGAAGCCCAGGGTTTTTCAGTAGTGCGAAATTTTGCGGGACACGGCGTGCACCGCGTTTTTCACACTGAACCGGAAATTCTGCACTACGGCAAGCGGGGGACGGGAAAAAAGCTCAGACAAGGCATGGTTTTTACGATCGAGCCGATGATTAATGAGGGCACTTGGGATGTGGAAATTTTGGCCGATGGTTGGACTGCTATCACTAAGGATGGAAAGCTTTCGGCTCAATTTGAACACACTCTAGCTGTGACTGATTCTGGGGTGGAAATTTTGACTTTGCCGTAGGCGTTAAATGTAGTTATTAAACGTAGAAACCCACCGAAGAAACCCGCCGAATGGAATTCGGGGCTACACAAACAATGTCCGCCTCCGCGGACTCGAAGAAACCTCGAAGAAACCTCGAAGAAGAAACCTCGAAGAAGAAACCTCGAAGAAGAAACCTCGAAGAAGAAACCCGCCGAATGGAATTCGGGGCTATACAAACAATGTCCGAGCTCAGAGGGACTAGAAGAAACCTCGAAGAAACCCGCCGAATGGAATTCGGGGCTATACAAACAATGTCCGAGCTCAGAGGGACTGGAAGAACAGATAATAAGTAATATGAAATGGCTGCAACCTGGAGATTTGCTGCGGGTAATTGCACCTAGTGGCGCGCTGCGAGAATTGACTAATTTTGAACGCGGTTTGGAAATTTGGAAATCCCGCGGCTATCGAATTGAATTAACACCCGGTTTTGCCGATCGCACTGGCTACTTGGCAGGTTCCGACGAAAACCGCGTCCGACAGCTCGCAGATGCCCTCAGTGACCCGGATTGTCGCGGTATTCTGTGTGCTAGAGGCGGTTTCGGCAGCACTCGACTTTTGGAAAAAGGCAAAGTCGGAGATTGGGCAAATTCTCAGTTTCCCACTCCCGATTCCCATGCGCCGAAATGGTTAATCGGCTTTTCCGACATTACGGCTTTGCTGTGGAATGACGACAAATTGGGGATTTGGGGCGTTCACGGGCCGCTGCTGACAACTTTGGGCGCTGAACCGGATTGGTCTGTCGATCGACTTTTTGACTATATCGAAGGCCGTCCGTTACCATCTTTGCAAGGTAAAGGATGGGGCGGTGGACAAGCTACCGGGCGGTTATTTCCGGCGAATCTGACGGTGGCTACTCATTTGCTAGGAACCCCGTATCAACCGGATTTAACAGGTGCTATTCTCGCATTTGAGGATGTTTCGGAGGCTCCTTACAGGGTCGATCGTATGTTGACTCAGTGGCGGATGGCGGGGGCTTTTGCGGGGGTGCGGGGGATTGCTTTGGGGCGCTTCAGTCGCTGCGAGGTTGGCCCGCAGATTCCTACTTTTAGCATAGAAGAAGTTTTGCGCGATCGGCTCTTTGACTTGAATATTCCGATAGTCTCGGATTTGCCCTTTGGCCACGAGGGCGTTAACGCTGCTTTACCGATGGGAATTGAGGCGAGTATCGACGCTGAATCGGGATTGCTGATTTGTGGGGATACATGGCAACTTTAAATTCGGCATCAGCGTCTATAAGTTTAACTTGAGATTTGGCAGTAAGTAGCTAAATAGCTGATCCCCCCTAACCCCCCTTAGGTCGGGGGGAACCGGAAGCGCTCTATTATCCCCCTTAAGAAGGGGGATAATAGAGGGATCTAGACTCTGCTAAAAGCGAGATTGTTCAAGGGTTTTCGGCTTAAGTTGAGACTAATGGTTAACACGGTTAACAGAAATTAGATTTAAAATAGAGTGTGTATGCAAATGTCGGCGCCAACAAGGCAAAAAGATTTTAAAGTTTTGGAGAGGTTGATATGAAAACACACAACTTGTTAAACAGTATTGCTGCCGCTGTGCTAGTTACCGGATTGGCACTTACAGCGATTCCGTCAAGCGCTGTTGCCGAATCGATACAAAATAACGATCGCATAGATGGAGTAATTCGCCGCACTTCCCCGATTTACCGTTTCCGAAATATGTGGACACCAGGCTCTCCGACGGAAGAATTGCGCGGTCAAGAATATACTTTCAGCGCTCGGGAAGGCGATAACATTCAAGTGTTGTTAGACACGGATAGAAGTCGCGGTTTTACTCCCGTTATGGTACTATTTTACGGGAACAACAAACAAGTCGCTTTTACGCAAGACCGTTCTTTTAATTATGTGATTCCTCGCAGCGGCGATTACAAGTTGTTAGTGTTAGCAAAAGATGCTGCTAGGGGCGGTAGTTACACCCTAGAAGTTGCGGGAATTGATGGGGGCGACAGACAATCTCGCAATGGGTGGGAGGATAGGCGGGATAGCCGCCGTGATGATGTCCGGGGTGACAGGGCGCAGATTTTGCAGGATGATTTGGGTTTGCGGTCTGTTGATTGCAGCGATCGGCGATCGGTGGTAAGAGTAAGGTTTGATGATAATAATCAAGATTCGACTTACTGCGCTGTGCCGACTAGAAACTTTCCAGCGGGAGACTATTATTACAATTCGCGGACTAGGAATTTAGATTCGGCGAGGAATGATGATGGTAGATTCGATCGCTCTAATGATAATAGTAGGTTCGATCGTCCAGATCAATGTCGCGTATCTGTAGGCGGAGTGTGTGTGACTAGGTAAGCTATTTCTTGTCCGAAGAGAGGAACGAAGCAATCGCAGGATTTGTGGTTCATCGATTCTATATCTTGGACTGTAGCGCGGGTTCGGAAACCCGGTTTCTTGGTAGAAACCGGGTTTCTTTGCGTCGCGAGTTTCCATTCAATTAGTTTCCCCAGCGAGTGGGGAGATTATTGAATTTATTCAATAGTCAGTTGCTGCTTACCAGCTAAAATTTATGAGGCTATTAATGCAGTTTCAAAAACAATGGATACTATTGATATTTAAGGCTTCCGTTTTCATTGTATTCAAGCTCATGATACTTGCCACCTAAACCTAAATCATGTAAGCACCTCTGGTAGTTTTTGGGGCCCATATCAAAAGCATTAGTCTGATTCAATGTTGCCCATTCAGCTACTCTTAGCTGGCTAGTTACCCCTGAAGCATCAACTACGGTTTTTACAATCCAATCAAACATCTTTATTTACTCTTTAAGTTCGTATAATTTAATTATATTCCTATTGATTTTTTGCGGTCAAATTTCCATTCAATTATTTTCCCCAGCGAGTGGGGAAATTTGCGATGGCTCCCAAAATTATTCGTCAAAACTCCTTCAATCCCGCACCAAAAATTGCTGAAACCCTTACCCAGTAATGCTGCAAGGGCTATGACAAAACTGCGTCATCTCAGCCATTTTCCCTTAAGCCTCGCAAATGGTCTGAGTTCGATCGCAATTGAAACAAGCCCAAAGAAACCGGGTTTTTTCGCCAATTTTCCGGTGACAACGCACAATCTTCGCAAAAAACCCGGTTTCTGACCACCTGTGCGTCCCGGACTATATTCGAGTTTTAGCCATTGTCTCAGTTTCTTTGGCGATCGCAAAATACACATTTGTACACACAACGATTTTGTCAAAAAGGACGATCGCACAGTGGTAAGCTACCAAAGGCATTAAAATATCTAAGGTAGAGAAAAGTTAAAATGTCGGCATTAAATGAAGTTCCCTTGTTGTTGCGGGCAGCCCGCGGCGAAACCCTAGACCGCCCGCCCGTGTGGATGATGCGCCAAGCCGGCCGCTACATGAAGGCTTATCGAGATTTGCGAGAAAAGTATCCCTCCTTTCGCGAACGTTCCGAAATTCCCGAAGTTGCCATCGAAGTTTCCCTTCAGCCGTGGCGCGCGTTTCAACCCGACGGCGTAATTCTGTTTTCCGATATCGTCACCCCCATGCCCGGTTTGGGCATCGACATGGACATCGCCGAAGGTAAAGGCCCGATTATCCACGATCCCATCCGCACTCAAGAGCAAATCGACAACCTGCAACCGCTGAATCCGGAAGAAAGTTTGCCGTTTATCAAAACTATCCTCAAATCCCTGCGCGCGGAAGTTGGCAACAAATCCACCGTACTCGGTTTTGTGGGCGCGCCCTGGACGCTGGCGGCCTATGCCGTTGAGGGTAAAGGTTCTAAGTATTATGCCATTATCAAAAACATGGCATTTTCCGATCCTACTTTACTGCATCAGTTGCTCTCAAAATTCGCCGATGCGATCGCAGTTTATATGCGCTATCAAATCGACTGTGGGGCGCAAGTAGTGCAAATGTTCGACTCCTGGGCCGGCCAAATGTCCCCGCAGGACTACGAAACCTTCGCTTTACCATACCAAAAACAGGTATTTGAGCAAGTCAAAAAAACCCATCCCGACACTCCGCTAATTCTCTTAGTCAGCGGTAGTGGCGGCCTCCTCGAACGGATGACAAAATCCGGCGCGGATATCATCAGCGTCGATTGGACGGTTGATATGGCCGACGCCCGCAAACGTTTGGGCCCCAACATGAACGTTCAGGGAAATCTTGATCCCGGCGTGTTGTTTGGTTCTCAAGCGTTTATTCGCGATCGAATTCTTGATACAATTCGCAAAGCCGGTCATCGCGGACACATCCTCAACTTAGGACACGGCGTATTACCGGGAACTCCCGAAGACAACGTGCGTTTCTTCTTTGAAACCGCCAAACAAGCCGACAAATTGCTCGCAGTTACTGCTTGAATTTAATTCGATTGTAGAATCAGATCGAATTCAGGTTAATTGCATCTGATATTTGTAGGGACACGGCAATGCCTATTAGTGTCAACTTAACGTCAAACTTAGTCTCGATCTGCTGTTTGACGATTAGGTCTCGATTCCCCCCCTAGCCCCCTTAATAAACCCTAAAATTCCCCCTTATAAAGGGGGATGCGAGGGGGATTTAGACTTAGGTAAAAGCGAGATTTCTCAGGGTTTCAGGCTTAAGTCACTAATGGGCAATGCCCTGCCCCTACCATCTAAAAATTCTCAAATTCTCCCATCTTCCCCTCCGGCAAAATGAACTCCAAAAAAATTTTTGTGACGGGTGCAAGTGGCTGTATCGGTCACTACATGGCCGAAACCTTGATTCAACAGACAAACCACGAACTCTACCTATTAGTTCGCAACCCCGATAAGCTAAAATTTGACTGGAAAGCGCGCCCCGGCATCAATATTATAGAAGGCGACATGAAAGATATCGATCGCCATTCCGAACTCCTGCAAACAATAGACGTAGCAATTTTAGCAGCCACCGCTTGGGGAGGAACCCAAGAAGTTTTTGATGTCAACGTCACCAAAACCCTGCGCCTCATTCAACTGCTTTCGCCCCAAAATTGCCAGCAAGTAATTTACTTTTCAACCGCCAGCATTCTCGGCAGAGATAACAACTTGCTCAAAGAAGCCGGAGAACTCGGAACAGATTATGTTCGCTCAAAATACGATTGCATGACGCAATTATCTACCTTGACAAATGTGCCTCCGATTACCGCACTTTACCCGACATTAGTATTAGGAGGAGACGCAGATAAACCCGTTTCTCACCTATCATCTGGTTTGCCACTTGTCGCAAAATGGATAGGTTTGATTCGCTGGTTTAAGGCAGATGGCAGCTTTCACTTCATCCACGGCGCAGATATTGCCACAGTAGTTAATTACTTAGTAGAACATCCCCCAGCTTCTGAGGAAACGCGACATTTTGTGCTAGGAAATCCGGCGCTTACCGCGAACGAAGTTGTCGAACAAGCTTGCAAATATTTGCATAAAAAGATATTTTTTCGCATCACTCTGTCAGCTTGGCTAGCCGATTTCTTTATCTGGCTGTTCCGAATTCAGATGGCTGCTTGGGACAGATTTTGTATCAGCTACCGCCATTTTACCTATGAAAATCTTGTCAATCCCGAAAGCGTTGGACTGCCGAGTTATTGCGCCACAGTTGCTGATATGTTAAGAACTAGCGGGATTCCCGATAAAAATGCCAAGTAGAAGTTCGGCAGCGGATTTTGTAGCGGATGTAGCGGATGGATGCTAGGTGTTCCTTATGACTAATCTGTACTGTTTCAAGTTCTTTTTTGCCTTAATCCCATGCTGTTTAAATGCAATTATCGTCAATTAACTGTGAAATACGATAAAATATCAGCATTTGCGGGCTTTGACAGGGAACTGCAAGCTAAAAATTGCACCCATTATCTTTGTGCTAGGGGGTGTCGCCCCTCGCCGGATAGTCGATCGCGCGCAAGATCGTAATTTTAGCCTTAACATTAAATCTTGAGAGTCGATCGAACTCTCAGACACGCCAGCCCGATCGCAAGTCTTTTAGTGATGTGAGGTTTAACATACTATGCGAGTTCTTCTAGTTTACCCCCTGTTTCCGAAAACATTTTGGTCTTACGAGAAAATCCTAGAATTAGTCGATCGCCAAGTGCTGCTTCCACCGCTGGGTTTGGTAACAGTAGCAGCTATTCTACCCCAAGAATGGGAATTTAAGTTAGTCGATCGCAACATCCGACAAATCACCGAAGCAGAATGGGAATGGGCAGAGCTCGTTATTCTCTCCGCAATGATTGTCCAAAAAGAAGACTTGCTAGACATCATCCGCGAAGCCAAGCGGCGCGGCAAATCCGTAGCCTGCGGCGGCCCTTACCCGACTTCCGTACCCGAAGAACCCCAAGCAGCCGGCATCGATTACCTGATTCTCGACGAAGGCGAAATCACCCTACCGATGTTCGTCGAAGCCATCGCGCGCGGCGAAAAAAGTGGAATGTATCGATCGGACGGCGTAAAACCCGATGTTACCACAACCCCGGTTCCCCGCTTCGACTTGCTCGAATTAGACTGCTACGATTCGATGTCAATTCAATTTTCGCGAGGTTGTCCCTTCCAGTGCGAATTTTGCGATATCATCGTCCTCTACGGTCGCAAACCCCGCACCAAAAACCCCCAACAATTGATTGCAGAACTAGACTGTCTCTACAACCTAGGTTGGCGGCGCGGCGTGTTCATGGTAGATGACAACTTTATCGGCAACAAACGCAGTGTCAAATTATTACTAAAAGACTTAGAAGTTTGGCAAATAGAACACAAATTTCCCTTCAACTTCAACACAGAAGCATCCATCGATTTAGCCCAAGACCAAGAATTGATGGATATGATGGTGAAGTGTCATTTCAATGCAGTATTTCTGGGAATTGAAACCCCCGACGAAGAAAGCTTGCAAATGACCAAAAAATTCCAAAATACCCGCAATTCTCTCATCGAATCAGTAGAATTAATTGCCAAATCCGGTTTACGAGTCATGGCCGGATTTATCATCGGATTCGACGGCGAAAAAGCAGGCGCAGGCCAACGCATCGTAGACTTTGCCGAAGCAGCAGCAATTCCGAGCACAACCTTTGGAATGTTGCAAGCTTTGCCTCATACTGCATTGTCCCACAGACTAGCAAAAGAAGGCAGATTGCGCGACAAATCCGGCAACCTGAATCAGACAACTTTGATGAACTTCATTCCCACGCGGCCGCTAGAAGATATCGCGAGGGAATATGTCCAAGCATTTTCTGATGTGTACGATGCTGAGAAATATTTAGATCGCACCTACCGCCACTTCTTGATGTTGGGTGCACCTACAGCAGATATACCTTCAAGAATCCCCAGTTGGATCGACTTGCGAGCACTGCTAACTGTAGTTTGGCGACAAGGAGTCAAGCGTTCAACTCGGTGGAAGTTCTGGCATCATTTGTTCAGCATTCTCAAACGCAATCCTGCGGTTTGGGATCACTATTTAACAGTGTGTGCTCACAACGAGCATTTCCTGGAATACCGTCAAATTGTGCGCGATGAAATCGAAGAACAATTAGCGGAGTTTTTAGCGGACGAAGCTCAACAAGCGCAGCAAAAAACCTTAATAGCTGCGATGCAGGAAAAAGAAGTGCAAGTAGTTTAAGGTTGGATGATTCAACCTTATACCCAGATACCCGACTTATTTAAGAAATCGGGTATCTGGGTATTCCTTTTGTTAGGTGGGATTACTGATAAAACTTTTGGCTTCTTCATCATCAAACCCGCTGAATTGGATAAGCATCAAAAGCCTCATCGCGACTAATCAAAACAAGCGGCAGTCACTTTTCCGCACTCACCCCTCTACGGAAGAGCAAATTCAGCGGCTTTTGACACTGGCGCAGCAGCAGCAAGGTGTTCCTGTGATGGCCTACGTGCCTGGAATTTGAGCAGTTGAAAATGCAGCAAAAATATTGAGACACCCGGTGTTTTGAAGCAGCCGGGTTTCTGTATGTTTATGATGGTAACTCTGGTGCGATGGAAAGCGGTATAGCGGTTATTAAGCGTTGTGAGTTATGCCCTATGCCCTCTTTGCCCGACAGCACCTCATATGAGAACTCGAAATGCTATAACTATTTATACATAGTAGAAATAGAATCAGATTGTGAGCGGTCAACAAATGGCACAAATTACCACCACTGAATTACCCCAAACCGTCCAAACTCTATTGATAGAAGTCGAACGTACTAAAACCCCTCTCACTGTCATCCACGAAGGAAAAGCATTAGTAATTATTTATCCTGCGACTACCGAAACTCTACGGCGCAGCTTTGGCGCTATGAAAGGAAGCGGTGAAATATTAGGAGATTTAATTGCTCCTGTCGCGGAACCGTGGGAAGTTTTAGAATGAAACTTTTACTCGATACCCACATTTGGCTGTGGTATTTACTCGGCGACCCGCGCCTATCGCGATCGCTTCAAATGGCGATAGGCGATCGTAATACCGAACTTTGGCTGAGTCCAATTAGTATTTGGGAGACACTCATGCTTGCAGAAAAAGGACGAATATCTTTACAGCCAGATCCCGTTACATGGGTTAATTTAGCTTTAAAAACCTTGGAAACTCGTGAAGCCCAAATGAATCACTCCATTGCAATTTTAAGTCGCGAGATTGCACTTCCTCATCAAGACCCCGCAGACAGATTCATTAGTGCCACAGCTATTTACTATGACTTAACATTAGCCACAGTTGATGCCAACCTTACAGGAAATTCGGCACTACAAACACTCAGTTAGGCAATAGCGTAATGAAGCCATACAACTTTCGGGTATAATGACCCTCAGCGAGATGGGATATTTTATATTTTTGTAGGCGATCGCTCTTTATGCGCGATCGGGCGATCGCACTGTTAACCAGGCAGCAAGTCATTAGAATAATTAGGCTCAGCATCAAAGTCCCGTATGGTACTTCCTGGGAACTGCATCAACTCTGTCAATTTCTCTCTAGTGATCTCGACAATTTCTAGAAGAGCTTGTTGGATTTCATACGGATCTTCATCTAAACTCTCTTTAACAATAGACGCCCATTGAGCATCAAGAAAATCCTGAATTGTTTTATAGTAGGCTGAATTTTCTGTATGGTTTTTTCTGTGAAAATCATAAGGCAAAGGCATTAAGTTTTCATCGCCATCTTTCTTAAAAACACCATACCTTTCTGCTTCCCTAACTAAAGGATGCTTCTTGCAAAGATCGTGGGGAATGATGTGATGATTACAATAGCCTCCACCTAAGCTTTTATATTTTTTTCCCTGAAGGCGACTTATCGCTTCTAATTGTTCATCGTTAAGCTTGTCAAGAGCAAGATCGGAATATATATTTATCCTGCGCTCGGCTACTTTTTTATCGGGAAATTTTAAAACTAAATCTCCAGTCGATGAGTTATATCTGACTAAGTATTCGCCTGGTTTTATTTTCCAGTATTGACAGATCCATTCGGGAACATACCATACAGACCAATCATTGTCAATGCCCATATTATTCACCTCGCCTTAATAAAACCAAGTAACTTCAGAAGAATAACAAACAAAGTTTCTCTTTCATCATCACTCAACGCATCTTGCAGTTTAGAACGCAATTTTTGGCGATCTAGACCTTTGAGCTTTCGGACAACCTTTTTTTCATCAGGTTCTAGTTTATTGCGGTTTTCAAGTTCTTCTAACTGTTTACCAAATTGCTTTAAGATACTTTCAGGCGTAGATTTTTCTAAATCTTGTCGGAACTGATTTGGATCGAATTCAGGTTGCTTATTGTCCCAAGGAGCAGGGACTGGATTACGACCATCACCTAGCCAAAGGTCAAGAAGCCAAAATATTACTCCAACTAAAAACATTGAGATCCAGAACCACCATTTGATGATTTTTCCAAGAACTTCAAAGACCTTACCTGATATTTGCAGGAACTTTTCGACAAAATTTTTTGCTTTTTCTGGCTTTCGATCTTCAGTCATTTGATCTCCCAAGTTTGCTACCTAAGTGAAACTAAAAGCTGGTAAATAGGGTTTGCTGAATATGTGGAAAAAGAGGTTGGGCTTGCTGGCATCAACCCAACCTACTAACGATCGCACTAATGAAAATTTCCTACCAAAGAGGTCTCGCCCCAGAAAGAATCTGACGAATGTCATAATCAGATAAGTCGTATATCCTGCCTTGAGCGTCTTTAAAAGTAGCGCCTTGACCAGTTTCGCCAACCTTGTAAATGTGAATATGATCTTTATCAGCCTCCCTACTACTTAAACCTGATCGAGCCATGAAGATATCGCTACACTTACCATTTTTATCAAATCTATGTTTGACTTGATAAGAACCTTTATCTTCCCAAATATTTGCACCTGGATACAAGTCACTCATTTGTTTTATCCATTAAAAAAACTTGATTCGACGCTATTTCTAGGTATAAATACCAAGCGTTAAATTTTTCAATTTACTCTTTAATACTTATCCTATTTTCCTTAAATATAAAATTTTTGTCTACCCCAAAATGCTCAATTTTGTTGGGATTTTTGTATGCTACTTCAACTCGCCCTCTATAAAAAATGTTGGGAGATGTTGGGAAATGTTGGTAAATGTTGGGTACAATACAAGCAACCCTGACATTGACCCAACTCTATGAACCTTAAGGAAGTGGTAAAACTCGCAGACGATCTGGTGTTTTCTAGAACAGGTAAGCATCTCAATGACTTACAAGAGAAAATCTTGCACGGGACGTGGGAAGATGATGATTATAAAGAAATTGCCAAGGCGGTTAACCTCTCTGAGGCTCGTGTTAGAGAGGTAGGAATGGAATTATGGCAGACCCTTTCACAAGAGTTGGGAAAAAGAGTCAGTAAATCAAATTTTAGATCAACATTTTCACATTTTGAGCAACACCACAACCAAAGTAGCTATATGATCTGTGGGCATACTTTATACCTAACAGATATACCAAACTCAACCCCGTCAACAGAACAAAAATCTAACTCAAAACCAACCAAAACTCTACATCAAGATTTAAGCGAGATGCCGGAGTTGGGTGATTTCTACGATCGCACCCCCCAACTCGACACCCTCACAACCTGGATTCTACAACAACACAGCCGCCTCATCACCCTCACCGGTATCAGCGGAATCGGCAAAACAACCCTAGCAGTGCAACTCGTACAGCAAATTAAAGACGAGTTTGAGTACGTCATTTGGTGCAGCATAGACGCATCCCACACCCCAGATGAATTTGAACATAAACTAATACAGTTTTTCTCGCAGTCAGAAAATCTAGATTTATCCGCAACTAACCCGAAACGCTTACCGCTGATTAAGTATTTGCAAAACCATCGATGTTTAATAATCTTAGATGACGTTCATAACCTTTTCTGTAGTGGCGAATTGGCAGGAAAGTATAAACCAGACTACGAAGAATATCGCTCCCTATTCAAACAGATAGAAAAATTATCCCATCAAAGTTGCTTTCTGTTAATCGGTTGGGAACAACCGAGAGAAGTGACTAAAGTTAAAAGTCAAAATAAACCCATCCGTACCTTACAACTCAAAGGTTTAGACATCGCAGCCGCACGGGAAATTCTCAGAGAGTACGGGTTAGAAGAAATCGACAACACAGAAGCACTCATTCACCGCTACCAAGGTATTCCCCTATGGTTAAAAAGCGTTGCGACTCTGATTGAAGAGTTGGGAATCGACGTGACTGAGTTATTACTAGATGATACCATATTGTTACCCGAAGATTTGAAAGAGGTTTTACAGCAGCAGTACGATCGCACTTCCGAACTAGAAAAACAAGTTATGTCATTGTTGGCTAGGGAAAACCAGCCCGTCAACCTAGCAAACTTGTTAGAAAAAGGACAACTATCATCATCAGATTTGCTCAATGCCTTGCAATCTCTATCGCGACGCTGCTGGATAGAAAAACAGGAAAGTCTTTACACTCTGCCACCTGTATTGAAGGAGTATATCAAAGGGTTGTAACCAAAATATAAAATCGCCCCGTGCTATCATAGAATACAAAATTTACAGATATTCGCATTGAAATGTCATATAACCTAGAATTATGCCAACTATTTTACGAGTAGGCCCTTACCGACTTTACTTTTACAGCCATGAACCGAATGAACCACCTCATGTTCACATTGACAGAGACAAATCATCAGTTAAATTTTGGTTGGAGCCAGTAAGTTTGGCAAACAACCTTGGTTTTAGTGCTAAAGAACTTCGGAAAATACAGTCGGTAGTACAAGAAAATCAACAAACGCTATTGGAGGCTTGGTATGGGTATTTTGGCGATTCGAGCGGACGAGAGAGTTAAGCACATTCATTTTACCGAAGAAACAATTAGTGTTGATTTAATGGATGGACGAACCATTATCGTGCCTTTAATTTGGTATCCAAGATTGTTTAATGCAACTCCCGATCAAAGGGCAAAATGGGAATTATGTGGAGGAGGCTATGGCATTCACTGGGAAGAAATCGATGAAGATCTCAGTACAGAAGGAATGTTGCGCGGAGCACCTGCCCCGAAAACTTCATCTTGACAATTGACTAGCTAAAAAATATCGAAAAACGCAGATGAGTATAAATCATCTGCGTTCATCTGCGGTTAAATTAAACCATTTTAAACAACCGCCGAAACCTTATCTACAGGCTTGACTTGAGTGAGAAAATCGTGAAGTTTTTCACCTTCAATCACCTCAGTTTCCAACAGTTTCGACGTAATTGTTTCTAACAATTCTCGATTTTCCTTGAGAATATCTAAGGCTTGTTTGTGTGCCGTTTCGACAATCTCTTTGACTTCTTGATCGATCGCCTCAGCAGTTTGGGCACTGACAGCGCGGCGGGCATTTCCCATACCATCGCCGAGGAAAGATTGTTGAGAGCGATCGTAAGCTAGAGGCCCCAAAACCTTGCTCATACCGTAAGTTGTGACCATTCTCTCGGCTAAATCAGTCGCCTTTTGCAAGTCGTTTGACGCCCCGGTGGTGATGCTACCGAAGACAACCTCTTCAGCCGATCGCCCACCCAACAGTGTAGCAATCTGACCGCGCAACTCCGACTCATCCAACAAGAAACGGTCTTCAGTCGGAACCTGCAACGTGTAACCCAATGCAGCCATACCACGCGGGATGATCGAGATTTTCGCCACTTCGCCGCCGCCAGTCATCGCAGCACCAACCATCGCGTGCCCGACTTCGTGGTAAGCCACAATCTTTTTCTCTTTTTCGTTGAGCACCCGGCTCTTCTTTTCCAAGCCCGCCACAACGCGCTCAAACGCTTCTAAAAAGTCTTCCTGTGCCACAGCGAGGCGCTTGTTGCGCGCCGCTAGCAAGGCAGCTTCATTGACCAAATTTGCCAAATCTGCGCCCGAAAAACCGGGGGTGCGAGTGGCGATCGCCTTCAAGTCAATATCCGGGCCCAACTTCACTGTTTGAGAGTGAATGTTCAAAATTGCTTCGCGGCCAGATAAATCCGGGCGATCGACCAAAACTTGGCGATCGAAACGACCAGGACGCAACAAAGCAGCATCCAAACTTTCCGGGCGGTTAGTTGCAGCCAGCACAATTACCGTAGTATTACCCGCAGCAAAACCGTCCATTTCAGTTAACAGTTGATTCAGAGTTTGTTCGCGTTCGTCATTACCGCCGTACATACCGCCGGTGCTGCGAGATTTGCCGATCGCGTCCAACTCATCTATGAAAATAATACAAGGAGCCTGTTTTTTCGCCTGCTCGAATAAATCTCTAACCCTCGCAGAACCGACACCGACAAACAGTTCCACAAACTCCGAACCAGAGATGCTAAAAAACGGTACGCCCGCTTCACCAGCCACCGCCTTTGCTAACAGCGTTTTCCCAGTTCCCGGAGGCCCGACTAACAGCACGCCCTTCGGAATTCGCGCGCCAATTGCCGTAAATTTGTCGGGAGTTTTCAGGAATTCCACAACTTCGACTAATTCAGTTTTAGCCTCTTCTACTCCAGCTACGTCAGCAAACGTAATTTTCGCCGATTCGCCTTCTACGTAGACCTTAGCTTTACTTTTGCCGATCGACAGCGCACCCTGCGGCCCACCACCGCCCCGGTTCATGAAAAATTGAAAAATTGCCACAAAAATCAGCGGCGGAATCACCCAGCTCAAAACACTGCCGATCCAGCCATTTTTAGAAGGGGGAGTTGCCGCAAATTCAACGCCTTTTTCTTGCAAAAGTTTAGGCAGATCCAGGTCGAAAATCGGCGTAGTTGACAGCACTTGACCTGGTTTGTCGCCTTCGCCTTTGAGTTGGTAGCGAATTTCATTTTGCCCTACCGAAGCTCTCACGACATCTTGTTCTTGGATTTGATGCACGAACAAGCTGTAAGGCACTTGCGGAATTTGCGGCCCGAACAAATTGGGCAAAAAGATGTTTGCTAGCAGAAACAAACTTGATAGCAATAACAAGACATTGCTAATTTGCCGAAAACGAGGTGGTTGGGGCTGGTCTTTAATTGCCATTGATAACTGTCATCCTTTAAATTTAAGCAGTTTAATTCATTTATTTTCTCATCAAATACGCACGCGGTGTCAAGCGGATTTCCTCACTCGATCGGGTCGGTTAACCGGGCTGCACCTATTTTGTATTAAGAACGAACCGCGAAGACGCGAAGAACAGGCGAGACGCCTGTTCCACGGAAGAGAAGAATAGAATAGAAGAGAAGATTACTATATTTGTGAAGGGTTGGTTAGTAGTTGCTGAATGGTTATTAGTTCAGAATTGGTTGAAAATGATCTTCCTCTTTTCCTTTTATTCTGTGGAACAGGCGTGTCGGCTGTTCTTATTCTGTCTTCACTGTTCGTTATAATTATGCCGCTTCTGGGTTTAACTGAATCATTTCCCAAGTAGTATAAGTGCCGATCGCACCCCAAATCGCGTAAGGCAAAAGTAACAAAGCCGCGGTTTGAGAAATCGGCAAAACAGCCAGCAGCAGCACAACTCCCAAAATCTCGCCAACCCCGCCCAAAATCGTCCCTACTTTCAGACTTTTGGCTCTGAGAGTCGCGGGAATATAAGCAACTGTGACAATTTCTAACAGCAAGTAAACAGCCATCAGCACCCAAGTTTTGAGACTCCCTGGCTCCTGTTCCCACACGACAGCAGCACTGCCGGCCCCGCAAGCAAAAATCACCGTCCAGATTAACGGAATCGCCGGCTCAAAAAACATCCAATCTGGTCTTTGAAGTTTGACGGCCCAGTTAATATCGCGCAGTTTAAACAACAGAGTGCCGAAGGCGACTAAGAAAGTCACGCCGCCGATGATCATCCAAGATTCAATCATGGTTCTCAACTTTCAAATTGCTCGATCGCTCAATTAGTCGATCGTGCCAACTCACAGCCGAACTTCCATCCGCCTTTAGCAATAACTTCAGCAAAGCCAAACCCAACAATCGCTAACCGCCCGAGACATTCTTAGCAAACTCTTCGCGTCCAGAAACCAAATTAGCTGGAACGCCGTTAGGGAAATTTTGCGCGATTAAAGCTTGCAACTTTTGAACTCGATTTTCAGGATTCGGGTGAGAGCTCAAAAACTCCGGCGGCGCTTCGCCATTCCTGACAGAACCGAGAATTTGCATTACCTCAACAATACCTCTAGGATCGTAACCCGCCTCGGTCATAAACCGAAAACCGAGGCGATCGCTCTCAAGTTCATCTGCTCTACCGTACCGCAAACTAACAACTTGATTGACAGCTTGAGCAATTAATGCTGCTTGTTGTCCGCCACCGCGATCGTCGCTGGTGGCCACTCCAACCGCCGTCACCAAAGACCGACCAAGTTGCTGTTTTGCAAGGTGTTCCGCAGCGTGGCGCCCCACCACGTGACCGCTTTCGTGCCCCAGTACAGCGGCCAACTGAGCCTCGGAATTCAGCCGCCGCAGCAGTCCGGCGGTAATGAAAACTTGTCCCCCAGGGAGAGCAAAAGCATTGACAGTTTGGGCGTCGCGCAGCAGATAGAATTGAAACGGATAACCGGCTTTTTTCGCCTCCGAACCGTTGACAACTTTTTCTCCTACTCTCTTGACATACTGCTGAATTGTTTGGCTGGGATAAAGCCCCCCGTATTGAGCCGCCATTTTGTCTCGCGCCTCCAATCCCAAAACTACCTCTTGGCGGGGAGAAAGCTGCACTCGCTGTTTCTCTCCAGTTACGGGATTTTGTACGTTACTGGTAAAATAGGTGATTGCCCCAAAAAATGCCATTAATAAGCCGATCGCGAATCGGAATAAAAAATTGTTCACAGGCGTTTACCTAAAAAGTTTAGCCTGTACGCTACCAGACAGACAGCTACCTCTACATCTATCTGAAGTATCAACAATGAAAATTGGTACGTTTTGAGTGCGGGTAATTAACCAGACACAATATTCCCAATTCCCAATTCCCAATTCCCAATTCCCAATTCCTAATGTTTCAAACTACTCGCCGCCGCCTTGCTATTTGGTATACTGCCGTTACTGCTGTATTGTTACTTGTATTCGCGACTGGTTTCTATTTCTACGTCCGCAATACTTTGATCGATCGCATTGACGACACTCTCAATCACGTGGTAGAAATAGTAGAGCGCACTCTCGTGATCGAACCGCTAACTTCCCCGACTACGGGAGATAAAACTAAGTTGCAAGTGAATATTCAAGCCAGTTTTCGAGACAGCAGCGATGCTGTGGAAGATGACCACATTGATTTAGAATGGTTCAGTCCTACGGGGGAATTGCTGTGGTCTACTTTGTCGGAACCGCTGAATATTCCGATTAATGCTAAACGCACGGGCGAAACCGTTTGGGTAATTAACAATAAGTTGCAGTCCGATCAAAACAATTCTCTCAGACAAGTGACGCAGCGAGTGGAAATCGGCCGCCAAGTTTTGGGATATTTGCGAGTCAGTCATCCTTGGTTTGAAGTGACAAAACCGATTCGCCAATTAATTCTTGATTTGATTTTGGGGGCGGGTTTAACTCTAATTTGTGTGGCGGCTATTGGTTGGCTGTTGTCGGGATTGGCGATCGCACCTGTCCGAGAATCTTATAGTCGTCTCAAACAGTTTACCGCCGATGCTTCCCACGAACTCAGAAATCCGATCGCCACTATTCAACTTAACGTGCAAGTAGCTTTGGCGGAACCGGACATCGAACCGCAGCAACACCAACAGCTACAGGTGATCGAACGGCTGACGCGCCGTTTGGGGCGGTTGGTTGACGATTTGCTGTTTTTGGCCAGACAAGACAGCGGAATCGTGCAGCAGCAGTGGGTTGATGTTCCTCTCGATGCTTTGTTGATGGAGGTAATTGAAGAACAACTCGCGATCGCCCTTACCCAAAATCTCTCTCTCTGTTTGGAAATAGTCGATCGACCAAACGATGAAGATAACTTTACAGTCTTAGGCGACTGGGATCAACTAGCGCGACTGTTTACCAATCTTGTCAGCAACGCCGTGCAGTACACGCCATCGGGTGGCGAAATTCAAGTAGAATTGCAGTTTGCAGCTAAAAACAAAAGAAATTCGCCGATGTTAAATTCAGCACTGCAAATCACAGTCACAGACACCGGCATTGGGATTTCCCCGGAAGCGCTACCGCATTTGTTCGATCGATTTTACCGCGCCGATCCCGCCCGCACTCACCGCAGCGCCGCCGGTTCGGGTTTGGGATTAGCCATCACCAAAGCGATTGTCGAAAACCACCGCGGCCAAATCCGCATTGACAGCCAAGTCGATCGGGGAACCGCTGTCACCGTCACCATCCCCGCCCACAAATCAGCAGAAATCAGCCTCTAAACCTCTCTTCCCCTCATTCTCCGCGTCCTCTGCGCCCTCCGCGGTCAACAAAAAAAATCTACCCCTCAAACCCTGATTCTTCCTACCTCGCGCCCAAACCCAGCTATTAAAATTCAATTCGGGCATAGATTAACATAAACTTTGTTGGAAATCTTGATCGAACTTGTGAGGAGTTATTTATGTTTCGCCACAATCTACCGTTGAAAAAAATCAGCTTACTAGCAGCCACCTGCGGGGGTTTACTCGTCAGTATCGCGACACTTTCCCAAGCAGGCGGCCCCCCGCCCCAACAAGGAAAACCCGTTTCCCAACCCACTCCCGCAGCCACTCCCGCTGGAAAGCCCGTCAGCGAACCGATGCCCACTGTCAGTCCCAGCCCCAACGGGATGCCCTCAAAACCCACAACAGACGCGCCTCCCCGCTTCCCGATGCCGAGTGCGCGAGTTACGCCGACAGAGGGCATGGTAGTAATTAAACTGGTGAATACCACCAATGCAGTCATCAATTATCAAATCGTAGGTGTGACTCCACCGCGCACTCTCGGCGAACAATCGGAAATTGTGCTTCAAAACATCAAAGTACCAATCACCCTCACTTACCAGCGTCCAGACGGCGGATTGCTACTGGTTCGCCCCCAAGCCACCGCGATGCCGGGAATGTTGCAGGTGAGTTTCGGCGCGACAACTGATTTGGGCGCTGATACAAAATCGATGGAAATTCAAGAAGACGGGCGAGTATTTTTGAATTAGATAAGTAGTCTACACAAAGATCAGACGGCGGTTTCAACCGCCGATTCTTCAACCCGCTCCCGTCGCGTGAGTGTTTGTGTAGACGCGGTTTCAACCGCCGAGTCTTATCTTCAACCTTCGTTTATATAAACCTCGTTTCAACCGCCAAGTCTTATCTTCAACCCGCTCCCGTCGCGTGAGTGTCTGTATAGACGCGGTTTCAACCGCCGATTCTAATCCGAAGAATCTTCCTGATTAAAAGGCAAATCCTGATTAACTAAATCAATTTCCTCCTGTTCCCTTTCATTAATTTGACCAATATAAGACTTCAGAATTTGCGACAGACGATTGTTGTAAAATCTGTGCAAACTGTAGTTAGGCATCGCTGGAAAACCGCGCCGTTTTTTGTGCCGCCCACCCGCACCCGGATCGAAGGTTTGGATGCCGCGATCGATCGCCCATTCGATCGGTGTATAGTAACAAGCATCGAAGTGCAAACAGTCAATTTCCTGCAAACTGCCCCAATAACGGCCGTAAAGTCGATCGCCCTTATACAAACAAAAAGACATACCCACAGGCTGTCTGTCATCTTCCTTATCGTAGGCGGCGACAAACAAAACGCGATCGCGATAATTGTGGTGCAACTGTTCAAAAAAGCCCTTAGTCAGATACTTGCTACCCCACCAACCAAACTTATCGCAAGTATTCTCATAAAAAGCATACATTTGACCAAACATGGCTTGGGGAATTTCATCACCCGTCAGCGTTTTTAGCAACAAACCAGCTTTGTCAACAGCCTTGCGTTCGCGTTTGATATTGCGGCGCTGGTTAGCATTGAAAGCGCCTAAATAACCATCAAAATTTTGATAGCCTTGATTTTGCCAGATATAGCTGTGGTGCAGCCAAGTGCTGAAACCGTGGTTTTCCATGCGCTGCCGCCATGCCGGATCGACATACAGGAAATTGCAACCGGAGATATTGTGGCGATCGCAAAAATGGTCGATCGCGCTTACCATTACTCCCGTTAACTCATCCTCATCTTCCCCCGGCGCAATCAAAAATCGATAGCCTTCAGCGGGAGTAAACGGCGTCATTCCCATCAACTTCGGATAATATTGTACACCCAAACGTTGAGCTAAATCCGCCCACTGATTGTCAAATACAAATTCGCCGTAGCTGTGGCTTTTGACATAAAGCGGCGCGCAAGCAATCAACTGTTTGTCGCGCCACACAGTCAAGTGATGCGCTAGCCAACCGGTTTTACCTGAGGCGCTACCGGAGATTTCGAGATTGTTTAGCCAATCCCATTCCATAAATGGAGTTTTGAGGGGCATCGCCAAGGCATCCCACGACGCTTGCGGGATTTCGCCTATTTTGCTAATCCAGGCTACAGAATATTGTTGAGTTTTTGGCTGTTGCAGCATAGGGAGATTTGAGCGTAGAGCGATCGAACTTCATTCAAGTTAATACAATTTCCCCTGTTCCACACTCCTGTGACAAATCGAATGTAGGGGCGGTGCCCCCGTGCCCGCCCTCTAGGGTTCGATCTTATAATGCAAAAACACCTCTTGTCCCACCTGTTTAACCGCCAAAAGCTGCAATTTCGGAGCAAAATCCGCCAAAAAACCTTTTCCCTCAACGGGAGTTGGCGCATCCACCCCACCCAAAATTAACGGGCACACCGTCAACCAAAGTTCGTCTATCAAGCCCGCAGCGAGCACCGACGCAACCAGTTTCCCTCCGCCCAGAATCGCCAAGCGTTTGATACCGAAGCTGGCTAGCTGTTGAAACGCATCTATCCAATCAATCTCTCCATCGGTTGTTTTAGCATGGATTGTGTGATCAAACTTACAGTCATTCACCGTGTCCGCATCTTGCCCCGTCAGCAGCCATCGAGGCACCGGTTGCTGGAAAAATCGCAAGTTTGGGTCAAATTGGCGTGATCGCGAACACACAATTTGCACGGGTTGTGGCGGCTTCCCTGCGAGTTCCCGCTGTTTGAGCAATTCTGGCGAAATCACTCGCATCGTCGTCCCATAGGCTTGTAAAGTGCCGTTGCCGAACAAAACCGCGTCACTTGCTGCGACTTGTTGTTCGAGGTGGGTTTTGTCGTTGGCTGAACCGAATCTCGCGGGCGATCGCACTACATCTGCAATCTTACCATCGGCACTGATCGCGAGTATTACTGTTGTGTGAGGCATTCGATTTTAGATTTTAGATTTTAGAATACAAAAAATCTGATCGCCCCCATCCAAAAACCCGATCGCCCATCCATAAAAAAACCAAAAACCCCCGCAGTTGAAATCGCCGAGTGTTTCTACCTCATTTACCTAATTCCCTAATAAACGCTTGATCGCAACTGAAACATCGGGAAAAGCGAGGGGATTAATATTACCGTGAGTCAGAGTTTCTCTGAATTGATAGCCATCATCGGTAGGATCTCGAAACACGATTAATTCCAAAGTTCGCAAATTGACAACCCAATACTCGGCAATTCCGGCTGCTGCGTAAATTTTGCTCTTGATTCCCAAGTCTTTAGTTAGGGTATAATTAGAGTATTCTATCAGCCAAAAGATGTTTTCTGGATAGGGATGATGTTCTCGATAATTTTGTCCCAAACGTTGAATTATAGCGATATCAGGTTCTGGTTCGGAGTTGCTTTGTGGCAAGGTAATCGGCTTACCTTGTCGCACTTTAGCCCGATCGCCTAGCAAGTACATTAGATACTCTCCAGCCTCATCGCTACAGTAAGCATGAGATTCTCCTTCGGGAGCCATTTCGATTATTTCTCCACCTATTAGTTCAACTTTTCGCCCTTCCAGAATGCCGGCTGCAATGATGCGGTGGTAGTCTGCAACCGTCCATTTTACAGTTGTGACGCTCACGGCGATTACTCCTATGTTTTTATTGTTATTTTACAGTCGATCGCACATTTCTCCCAAATTCGATCGCCCATCCACAAAAAACCCGATCGCCCATCCACAAAAAACCCGATCGCACATTTCTCTCAAATTCGATCGCCCCCATCCACCCAAAAACCAGATCGCCCCCATCCACAAAAAACCCGATCGCCTATCCACCCAAAAATGCGATCGCCCATCCACAAAAAACCCGATCGCCCATCCACAAAAAACCCGATCGCCCATCCACCAAAAACCCGATCGCCCATCCACCCAAAAACCAAAAACCCATCAATCCAAAAACCCCGGCGGTTGGAAACCGCGGCTACACAAACAAAACCCGCCTCCGCGGGTTGAAGATTTCACCCGATGATTTTCAATCTCCGAATACCCTCTTCGTCCGCGTAGGCGGACATCGTTTGTGTAGACGCGGTTTCCAA
>JANYGO010000043.1 GCA_025362325.1 Cyanobacteriota bacterium
AGCACACTGTGAAAAAGCACGAGAAATCTCATGGAACGAGAAGTAGTCTGCACGTCTGCAACTTGGCAAGTCATGCCAATCCCAAAGGAGAAATATAAAAAATCTTTGTAGTCGGGTTCGTCGTCGCCTGGAAAATCCAAACCCTTCGCCTGGGAGTAGGTGCCGTGCTGCTTGTGTCTCAGGTTTCCGTAGTAGCTGCGGGCATAGTGCATGGTGAAGATAGTGTGCACCTGCATCCAAGAGCCAACAATTGTCAGCACAGAAAGCCCCAAGTGCAGCAATAGCAAATTTGGGGGAAGGCCTTTGGTATCGCGCAGCAGGAAGAAGATGGCTAAAAAGCTAGCAAAAGCGGCTGCGGTGATTGTGCTTAAGATTGCTAAGCGGCCGGCGTCCAACTGCTGAGCGTTGTGGCGCATCAGTTCGGGAGTACCTTTGAGCATCAGCATCCAAGTCAAAATCAGGAAACTGACAGCGCCTGCGTTCCATATACACAGTGCCCGAGTCAGGGGGAGATAGTCACGCGGCAGGAAAACAGCAACTGCTATAGCGAACAGAACAGATGCAAACAGGCGGTGCCGGACGCTCCACACCCAGTGCATTTTAGATTTGGAAACATTTCTCACATTCATCTAGCCTAAGTTAGGCACAGTAATGGTTAGAAAATCCTAACTATAGCTATTTTGGCAGGAAATCCCAAACAATCATGAATTGGTAACACGCAGCACGGACAGGATTTTTCATGCCTTTCGATAGATCGATCGACCTCAACCTTCTAGGTACAGTGGGACAAAGATAAATTACGGTTTGACATTATGGCATCCTCCCAACCCCTCAATGGCATTGAATTGATCGACTGCGCCAAAGCCAACGCCCAACAAGGAATCGCCACAGCCGCAGAGCTTTGTGGCTACGGAGGCGACCTCAACACCTTCGAGCGGGAACTGAAACAGGCTTGCCAAAACATCGGCGTCGAAGTTAAGGAGTTAAGCGACTTGATTACGGATCAGCAGATGATCAAACAAGGAATGGGCATTGAAATTGCTCCAGATACTCCCTCAGAACTCTAGGCTCAATCTCCACCGCACCAGTTTTAGAGCTGAGACTGCCCCGACACCAGTATTTTGAGTCTGCTAGCTGAGGCAGGCTAGAATGTTTTGCATGGGAGCTTCCGACTTTTGGCAGGAGTCGCGTTTTCTCCCGCGAAGAGGGTGCTTTCTGGAGGGTGCTGAGATTGTTAGGAGGACTGTCGTGTCAGATCAGCAAGACCGAATTATGCGTTTGTTTATAGAGGAGGCTAAGGAGCACCTCGATACTCTAGAAAATGGTTTGGTGGATTTGAAGTCCACGATGAAAGACCCCGAAAGCGTCCAAGAGATGTTTCGCGCCGCCCATTCGGTGAAAGGAGGGGCGGCGATGCTCAGCTTGGATAGTATTAAAACAACCGCTCACCGCTTGGAAGATTGTTTTAAGGTGCTCAAGGACGGGCCCGTCAAGCAGGTTGACCAAACGGCAGAATCCCTATTTTTAAGGGGAGTTGATACGCTTAAGGACTTGCTGGCGCGACTGGAAGGGCCTTTCGGCTTGAGGAATGAAGAGGGAGAAAAACTCGTCAAGCAGGTGATGCCAGTTTTTGCTCAACTGGAAACTCATCTGAAAAACTTGGCGGCGGGCAAAGTTCAGGTGGTTGCTGCTGGATCTCGTGCGGGGAGTGGTGCTCCAACAGCGGGCGCTGTGCCGGCGAATTTTGCTGTTGAGGTGATGGTTTTACTTAAACAAATGTTGCAGGTGTTCAAGCAGAAAGAATCGGCTGCTAGTCGGGAAGAGTTGACGGCTGTGTGCGTTCGCCTCTATAAGTTGGGAGCTAAAATTGAGCCTTGGCAAAATTTAGTTAAAACAGCTAGAGGGGCGATCGTTAATCCTAAAAACTCTTATAAAGTCTTAGCTCCGCTGATTATCAAAGAACTTAAGGAGGCTGGGGATTTGGTGCAAGGGGGGAAAGCTAAGACGATCGCTCCTAGTAAAAATTTACTGCTTTTGGCGACAAGTCCAAAAGCAGAGCCAAGTGCCCCCGCAGCGATCGCAGCAGCGTCGCAGCAAGTAGCTCTTCCCGCCGAACCGAAGGCGGTAGTTAAGCTTTTGCTCAAAACTTTCAACAAAAAGCAACTCTCGGAAATCGCCAAGTTACTGGTTCACGCTATCAAATCCTCTGCGAAGTAGGATTTGTTGCAGTAGAAGATAGAGTCAAAACAATATTTTTGAGGCGGAAAATTTTTTCGAGTTGCTGCTAGCTCCAGCTCAGCAGCAACTCGAAAAAGTTGGCTGATTCGAGATTTTTGATCTCTACCTTCTAAGGTTGGGCAACGCTGCGTTAGAATTAGTGGATATAGGCTCGGCGTGCAATCTTGTATCAGAATAAACAATCGAGCAGGCTCTAGAAGGCGGTAGCTGTGAAACCAATTCGTTCATTAGAAGATGCTTTAAACCGCTGTCAGGCGATGGGAATGCGCTTGAGCCGCCAGCGTCGATTTATTCTAGAACTTTTGTGGGATGCAAAAGAACACCTCTCGGCTCGGGAAATTTACGATCGCCTGAACCAACAAGCGCATTCGATCGGTCATACTTCTGTTTATCAAAATCTGGAAGCTTTGTCGAGAGAAGGGATTATTGAGTGCCTAGAACGCTCGGAAGGACGTTTGTACGGGAATGTCAGCGACTCTCACTCTCATGTTAACTGTCTGGATACGGCTCAAATTCTCGACGTTCACGTGGAACTGCCGATCGACTTGCTCGAACAAATCCAACAGCAAACCGGTGTCAAAATTGTAGACTACCGGATAGATTTCTACGGATACCGCTCGTCCGTGTCCGCCACGGAAGCATCGACTCCGAGCGATACGCCAAAGGCTTCTTAGCCAGAAAAATCGAGGCTGTCCCCGGCAAAACCGAGGTGGCGACGCGGAGGGTGTGCGGTATAAAATAATTCAAGTAGAGAGAGGCGCTCGCTCGGGCACAGGTTGCCGTGGGGCGCCGCAATTCGCCAGAGTAAAGAAAAGTGAAACTCGATCGGCAATTTGCGATCGCTCGGGCAGAAAATTTCCGACTAAACCCCAAATTTATGTGGGGAGTAAAATCTAGAATGCGAAAATCTAGAATGCGAAAATCGAAAATCGATCGGGGCTCGATCGTGTTTTTTCTGGTAAACTGCCAGCGAGAGCTGTGAATAACAGTTGGATAACTGGTATGATTTACGTGCTTCGAGACCCAAAAAATCTCGGCAGCAAAAAGTGGGGCCGGACACGAACCTCACTATAAAACGCCGTAGAGGGAAAGATTGCCGGTACCTTGAAGGAAGTTCTCGATATCCTTAACAGGAGTCAGAAGCTGACATCACAATCTATGATTTGATGTCGGAGTGTTACGCAGAGAGCGCATTACAGGACAGGCTGAAGTAATGGCGAGACGACAATCTGACCAATTCCACACACCACCGCAATACAACCCATCTCCCAAACCTACGGCACAGTTGAGTGCAGAGGCAACAGGCGATGCGAACTCCTCCCTCACTGCGCCACCAAAAGATGGCAAAAGAAGTTTTTGGCAGTGGCAGCTCATCTGGCTGAGTCTCCTGGTGGGATTTGGAGTAACGGGTGTAGCTGCATTTCTGTGGTTGCTGACGATGCCGCCGCCGCCAAATTGCCAGCAACTGTCGCCGTTGGCGGCGGACGGAGAGCGACTTTACTGCGCTCAACAAGCGGCTAAGTCGGGCAAGCTAGAACAGCTAGAATCGGCAATCGCACTGGTGCAAGCTTGGCCGAAAGAACACCCGCTGTACTCGCAGGGCCAACATTTGATCGGGGACTGGTCGAAATCCATGCTGGGATTTGCCAGGGCAAAAATTGAGCTTGGTGATTTGAAAGGGGCTCTGGCGATTGTGGCGAAAATTCCGAAAACCAGTCCGTCTTACCCAGAAGTACAGGAGGCTGTTACTGGTTGGGAAAAAAATTGGCAGGAGGGCCAAAAACTCTACGATACAGCCCTAACAGCTTTGAAAAGTGAGGATTTAAAGAAGGCATGGGATTACGCTCAAGCTCTGTTCAAGCTGGAAAATATTTTCTGGAGTCAGAAGCGCTACAACGAGCTGATAGGGCAGATTTCTTTGGAAAGAAACGGCTGGCAGCGCTTGCAAGAGGCTAGAGAGTTGGCGAAGGACGGAACTCCGCAAAAGTTCGCTGAGGCGATCGTCCTAGCTCGCAAAATAGACCAGCAACTGTTTGCGCGCGCTAAAGCTGAGAAGGAAATTGAGGGCTGGAGCCGGACTCTGCTGGCAATGGCGACTAAGCGGTTGGGGGCGAAAGATCTGCCGGGGGCGATCGAGGCTGCTTCTGTGGTGCCGCAGGATTCGCCGCTGTTTGCGGAAGCTCAAGATTTGATGCAGTTGGGTCGAGCTCAGGCGGTGACGTGGAACCAGTCGGTATCAACACCGCTGGCGCAACACATTTTTAGCTTGGTGGAAGGGCAAGGGGCTGCTAGCCAAATTGCTCCGGGCCGCCCTCTGTACAAGCAGGCTCAAGTTCAAATTGAAAATTTGCAGGTGCAGTTTCAAGATTTGCTGCGGCTGCAAGTGGCGAGTACGATCGCCAGTTTCGGTCAGACAGGGGCGCTTCAGGCAGCGATAGAGCAAGCGCAAACGATCGGGCCTAAACAGCCGCGGCGGGTTCATGCTCAAACTTTGGTGGCTACTTGGCGCCGGGAAATTCAACGGATCGAAGACAAATCTTTTGTGAGTCTGGCGAAGCAGTTGGCAGAACCGGGAACGGTTGAAGGACTCAAAGGTGGCATCGCTCAGCTACTTCTGATCGCTCAAAACCGCCCCCGCAGGGTAGAGGCGCAAACTCTCTTGGCTCAGTGGACGAAACGGATAGAAGTTATTCAAGATCAGCCTTTTTTGGATGAAGCTATCGCGCTGGCGAAGCAAGGAAAATTGAGCGCTGCTATTGAAAAAGCTTCGGAAATTAAGAGCGGCAGGACTCTGTACGCCAAGGCTCAGGATAATGTTTATCAGTGGGTGAGCGAATTGCAAGTGGCTCAAGACAGACCGATTCTCGATCGAGCTGCGGAATTGGCTTCTGGCGGTAGTCTCTCAGCGGCGATCGATATGGCTTCCCAAATCGGTTACGGTAGGGCGCTGCATTCCGAGGCGGCAGGGGCGATCGGGCGCTGGAGTGCCGAACTCAGAGCCAACACTGCACCGCCAGCTCGCGAGTCCGCGCCGGCTCCGCGACAGGAGGATTACGCCCCTGCTCCGCGACAGGAGGATTACGCCCCTGCTCCGCGACGGGAGCAGTATGCGCCAGCTCCCGAGCAGGCTCCGGCTCCGGAGCCTTACTATCCGCCCGCCAGACAAGAGGCCCCGGCTCCGGCTCCGGAACCTTACTATCCGCCTGCTCGGGAGGCGGAGCCTTACAATCCGCCGGCTAGGCAAGCGGAGCCTTACTATCCGCCCGCCAGGCAAGCGGAGCCTTACTATCCGCCTGCTCGGGAGCCAGAACCTTACTATCCGCCCGCCAGACAAGAGGCTCCGGCTCCGGCTCCGGCTCCGGCTCCGGAACCAGCGCCGCCCTCGATTCCTCAACCTGCTGGGCCTCCTGATGCTAATTTGATACCCGAGTAATTGGGTTTTAGCTGAGGTGCTTCTAAAATCTCAAATCTCAAATTTAAAATCGAGTGAGTAATTTGCAACTGCTGTCGATCAATAGCGACCCCATTTTCCGGCTGGGGCTGCGAGTCGCGATCGAGCAGTATCCAGACTTGCAAGTTGTCGCCTCGGTTGCCACCGCAACCGAGGCTTTGCGGGTTCTAGAAGATCGCTCGATCGCCTCTGGAGCAAGCCAGAAGCCCGCTGATTTGGTAATTTTGGCTGTTGAGACGTTAAATGTGCGATGGCGTCCCGCCCCGCAAGCTACGGGTCAAATTTCGGCGCTGGCAGTTTGTCGCGACCTCAAAAGTTTGTACCCCAACCTGCCGCTGTTGCTGCTAGGTGGGCCGCTGACACCAGAGTTGTTGGTGCAGTTACAGGCTGCGGGCGCGAATGGCTATTGTCCTAAAGGTAGAGATATTTCCCTGACAATCGAAGCTATTCGCGCGGTGGCATCGGGGCGCAGTTATTGGCCGGCGGATGCGGCAGCTAACTCGGAATTAGAATTAAATTCAGCGGTGGTTCAAACAGTAGAAAACTCAGCAGTAAGTGCAGACGAAAATGCAGATGATCCGACAGTCAATCAGCCCGTACACAAAAAAATATGGGCTTATTTTTGTGTATCTGGATTGTGCGAAATAGATGCAGCTTTGGCGGTTGTTAAAGCTGATTTGCAACAGGTGAGAGCGGCAGATCCGACAGATTTGCCTTCTATTTTAGATGGGGTTGTACTCAGCGGACACCGCCGAGAATTGCTGGCTGCTCGTTGGATTGTCAGTCAGTTATTGTTTGATGGAAGAGGGGAGAAGGAAGAAGGAAGAAGGAAAAAGGAAGAAGGAAGAAGGAAGAAAGAAGAGGAAGACGGGAGACGGAAGACGGGAGACGGAAGACGAGAGAGTTTGTTGAATAATTCTCAATTGCCAGTCGCGAATTCTCAAGTTTCGGCTGAGTCTTTGCTGGTTGCAAGTGATTGGCAAGGAAGTTTGTTTGATTCGGTGGCCGCTAAATTGCAGTTTGATTGGGTGAATTTGAGTGGTGTGCCTTTGGAAATCGATATTTTGCGATCGACCAAAAAGCGCGAATTGATTAGTTGCATCCTGCGGAAGTTACGGGATTTGCTGGAGGAATTGCGCTTTTCGCAAGTACAGCAAACTCAATTGTCGCAAAAAATGCCTGCTATTTTGCGGGATTTGTGGGAAGCAACAATCATTGATTTTTTTGGCAGGTACTATACGCTGCAAACAGGAGAACCTCGGGTTTTTGACGGCAGTCAAACAAGCTTGAAACTGCCAGAAAGTCTAGGGGGAAGCCCTGCTTTTTTGATTTCCGGCAGTGGCGTAGAAGTTGTGCCGGTGCTACTGGCAGATGAAAAAGCAGTTGCCGCCGAACTCCTTGACAAAATCCCGATGACTGTTGATGTTTTTGCACATTTGCTATTTGAAATTCCGCTAACAGTTGATAATATTTCTTGTCTTCCTGGCAGCCCGCCAGCGATGCAGCGAGCTGAAGCTTTGTTAGAAAATTTGGTAATTCAAGTTGCTAGCGGAGTGGTGCAGCCTCTGCTCAATAATTTTGCGGATATTGAGGAAATTAAGCAAAGTTTTTACGATGGCAAGTTGATTTCGACGCGAGAAATTGAGCAGTTTCGGAATGATTTATCGTGGAGATATCGCTGGGATAGCTATTTTGTGGAACCGAAAGCTATTTTTGAAAGCAGGTTTTGGCTGTTTGTTTTGGGCGATTCTGGAATTAAGAGGATTTCTATTTATGCTCCGAGAAATCTGGAGTTAGCACAGCTTTCTGGGTGGCGGTTGGCTTTGACTTTGCTGCTGGAAACTCGGGATGCGATCGCACCTAGAGTTCGCGCGGTTATTTCGCTGTTGGGTGCTGCTGTTGTTTACGTTTTGACGCAGATAATTGGGCGGGGAATTGGTTTGATCGGGCGGGGAATTATCCAGGGGATTGGTAATTCTTTGCAGGATGGCAAGTTTGGGAAAAATGGGTGATATCCTGCCCAGAAATCAACGATTACAAGGTTCGATAGTTCGGACTAAAGTCCTTCTTTGCGGACTAAAGTCCGAACGATCGAACCTTGTTTATTGGGGTAATCTATCGGGTACGAGCTAATTGGTGGTATTATAGATAATGACTGAATTTTATAAGGTTGACTTTTTATGAGTATTATGATAGCGATAGATGCCGATCGCATAAACAGCTTAGATTTGTCTCCGGTGCGGACTGTGATTGAACAGTGGCTGGCGGCTGGGGCGATCGCCCAAAACGAACAACAGGTACAATTTGAAATTGAGTATCCGCGCGAAGAATTAGATCCGCGAGAAATCTCGGAACTTCCCGAAGTGCGGCTGTGGTTTATTCGCTTGGACGCTTGTTATCCTTGGCTGCCGTTTTTGCTGGATTGGAAAGGAGGAGAATTGGCCCGCTATGCGGCGATGTTGGTGCCGCACCAGTTCCACCGCACCCAAGGCATTCAGTACAATCCTGAAGCTTTGGAAATGTTTTTGATGAGCAAAATTTTTGTGTTGACTCATTGGTTGAACCAGCAGGGAATTCCCAGTAAATCGAAGTTGATGGCGATGTCGCAGATGTTTGGTTATGATTTGGATGATGCTTTTTTTGATGTGATCGTCCCGCATTAATAATACCTAGCACCTCTAATTAACATCCTCCTAATTAGGTATAGTAATCTCTACCTTAAGACTTATTTTACCAGGTATAAACCGGATTTTTTCAATTGTGGGGCAGGCTTTAAGACCCGCCCCACAAGCTATAAGTTAGATCGGGAAAGCTTAATTAATCTTAATAGTAACCGCAAAACGGCTTTAATACAATGCTTTGACCAGCTTGCCCAGCAATGCTGTTGGTTGACTTCACACTTTCCTCAGAATTTAGAGTTAGTTTAGATAGACACCGATCGCCCGATTCAATCGATCGAGGAAATTGCCAATGAACACAGATTACCTCATCGTCGGCAGTGGTTTATCAGCACTGGTTTTCGGAGCTTTGATGGCAAACTCCGGCAAAACCGTACACATCCTTGAAGCTCACGAGCACCCCGGAGGCTTTGGCCACACCTTTACGATGGCCAAAAAATACACGTTTAATGCCCAATTTCACTACGTTTGGGACTGCGGCGAAGGACATACAGTCAATCGAGTGCTCAAAAAACTCGGTCTCGATCGCGATGTCACCTTTGAACGCTACGATCCGAATGGCTACGACCACATGAGAATGCCTGGGTATGCACTGGATATTCCCTCGGAACCAGAGGAACTAATCCGGCGATTGTCGGCGCTGTTTCCCGAAGCCAGCGAGAGAATTCGCAAATTTGTCAACGAAGTTGAGCAAACCGGCGCGGGACTCAGAAAACTCGCTCCTCCCGTCAAACCAATTGAATTGCTCAAAAATTTCGGTGACGTATTCTGTGCCGTCCAACATCTCAACAGTACACTTCAGGACGTTTTCGACAAGTTCCAACTCCCGCAAGCCGCCCAAACCTTATTAGCCCTGCAATGGCCGGACTTTTTGCTACCACCGAACCAGCTTTCTTTCTATGCTTGGATTGCCTTGTTTCGAGGCTATCAAGAAGGTGCATTTTACCCGACGCAGCATTTTGAAGATGTCATCAATTCTTTAGTTAAAGTCATTGAATCTAACGGCGGGAAGGTGCTGCTAAATCATGAAGTCACGAATTTTAGGGTGACAGATAGAACTGTCACGGGAGTTGAAGCGATGGATTTGACCACGCATCAAACCCATGAATTCACTGGCGACACGGTGATTTGCAACCTTGACCCCAAACGAGCGGCTAAGATGATTGGAGAGGAACAGTTCTCTAAAACAGTGCGGCGGAAACTTAACTATGAGTATTCTGCATCTAATTATATGGTGTACTGTGTTGTCAAAGATATCGATCTCCGAGACTATGGATTTGGCAAGTGGAATACGTTTCATTCCGAACACTTGGATCTGAATGAAGCTTTTGCTCAAATGTATGATAAAAATGATTTTTCGCGTCCGAGTTTTGCGATTACAACTCCGACTTTTTTGACAGAAGCGCGGCGGGATTGTCCGGAAGATTGTCAAATTGTGGAAGTTCTGACTGTTGCTAATTATGGTTATTTTAAGCAACTTTGGGAGAGCGATAGGAAAGCTTACAGGCAGAAGAAACAGGAGATTCTGGACTCGATTTTAGACGTAGTTGAAAAACATTATGTTCCCGATTTCCGCAAACACATGGTGTTTCATATTACCGGAAGTCCTACGACTAACGAGCGCTTCTGCTGGTGTCCTAACGGCAATTCCTACGGTTCTATCCTGACGCCGAAAAACATGGGAGTCGATCGGCTAAATCACGAAACCTCCCTCAATAATTTCTATTTCTGTAACGCTTCCTCGGGCTATCCAGGCTTTGCGCCGACATTTTGGACGGGGGCGCTGCTTTATCAACGTTTATCCGGGGATGCGATTTTAGGGTGAGGAATCACAATTAAATAACAGATCGGACGTACGGTTGAAACCGCGTCTACACAAACGATGTCCGCCGGACGCCGACGGTCGAAAATAACGTAATTTTAACCGCACAGTTCTTCAACCGGCGTCCGGCGGGTTTTGTTTTTGTAGACGCGGTTTCAACCGCCCAGTCTTCTATCAATTTAGGAGTAAACTATGAGAATTGCAATTGTTGGGGGCGGAGCTAGCGGTATGGCGACAGCCTACTGGCTCGATAAACAGGGGCATCACGTCACTGTTTTGGAAAGGGAGCCGATTTTAGGCGGACACATTCGGACGCTCAACAAAAATGTCGAACCCAATCAATCTGAGTGCAATGAAATATTAGAAAATGGGGTGCTGGAATTTCCCACTGTGTTTTACAATTTCGTTGCTTTGATGCAGGAGCTAGGCGTTGAATTAGAACCTGTGCAGATTGGTTCAGCGCTGTTTTTTAAAGATGGCGAACACTTTTTGTCGCGAGTATCTATCGAAAATAATTTCACCGGTATCCAACGCCTGATTGAGTATTTGCGGCTCGATAGTCTGTACGCTCGTTCGGCTGGATTTATTTTAAAAATGCGGTTTGCTAAACAGCACGATTTCTACAATATGCCGCTTTCTCAGAGTTTGAAAAGCTCGTGCGTCCGCAATGATTGGCTGAAGTTGCTGACGATGTACAGCTACTCGATACCGTTTGAATTGCTCGACAATTTTCCGGCAGAATTGGCGATGCCTATGCTACGCGCCTATGCCTCGGTCAATTGGGTGAGGATTAAAGGGGGGGTGTATTCTTACATTGAAAAGATTCTGGAGCGGTTTAAGGGCGATATACTGCTGAATGTGGAGATTGCCAATATTTTTAGAAGTGCTGATGCTGTAAAATTTGTGCTTTCTAATGGGGAGATTTTGGAGTTTGATAAAGTGATTTTTGCGATGCCGCCCGATCGAGTAATGAGGCTGTTGGCTGACCCGACGGAGGCGGAAACTCAGCGGTTTTCGGCGTGGAAACCTAATTATGCGACGACTGTGCTGCATTCGGATACTTCGATATACGATCGCTATGGTATTCGCAAGTTATCAGAATTTGATTTTTTCGAGACGGACAAGGGATGGGGCTATAATGCGAGCTTGAATCAGCTTTGCGGCATCTCGTCGCCACGAGAATATAGTTTAGCATTTCGACTGGAGGAGGCGATCGCCAAAAACCAGATTATTCACATCCAAAAACATCACACGCCGCTGTATAATGTGGAGTCTTTTCGATACCGAGACGAAGTTATCGAGACTAACGGGGAAAACAACACTTATCATGCGGGAGCTTATTTGGGAGATGGTTTGCACGAAGGAGCGATTACCTCTGCTTTGCGAGTCGCGAAATTAATCGGATGAGCTCAATGGTGATGCTACATACTCGGGAAAATAGCAGTAAATTTCTGGCAGGTGCAGCACTCTCACAAAAGTAATGATGTCTGCATCAAAAGTTAAACCAATGCGAGAGTGCTTTTTTCGGTTTGCTAAGCTGCGACACAACCCGCCACAGTTAAGTAGACATCATGTCTCACAGATGCGGGCTTTGTTGCTCCGGCTAACAAAGTACCCTCAAAGTTGGCTCCGATGAATGTTGCGCCGCTCAAGTCAGCTTCGCTCAAGTCGGCATAGCACAGCCTAGCCCAATCGAGGTTTGCCTGCACCAAAGAAACTCCCACCAGATTTGCCCTAGTTAAATCTGCTCCCCTCAACTTGACGCCCCGCAACTGAGCCCCGCAGAGATTCGCTGCTAACAAGTTCGAGCCTTCCAAGTTGACCCCGTTGAGTTTGGCTTCGCTGAGGTTGACGCCATTGAGATCCGTCCTGCTCAGGTCGATGCCGTTGATGTAAGCTTTCCTGAGATTGATGCCTGTTAGTTGAGCGCCAAAAAGCCTTGCACCGCTGAGTTTTGCCCCTCCGCAGTTTGCCCAGTTGAGGTTGGCTCCCGTGAGGTTCGCGCCCCGCAGGTTGACTAATTGCAGGTCTGCCGTACACAAATTGGCGTTCCAGAGGATGGCGCTCCGCAGGTTGCTACCTATGAGTTGGGCGCCGCTCAACTTTGCCCTGGGCAGTTTTGCTTTGACGAGGAAAGCTCCGCTGACATTGGCTTTCGTGAGTTCTGCGTCGGCTAGTCTGACTTGGCCCATTTTGGCAAAACTCAGATTTGCCCTGCAAAGGTTTGCGCCGTTGAGTTCTGCTTTGGTGAGATGGGCTCGACTCAAGTTAGCTCCCGACAGGTTAGCCCTCGACAGGTTTACTCCATCCAAGATGGCTCCGCTGAGGTTGGCTCCGCCCAGATCGGCGTCTGCAAAGTCTCTGTTGCCATTTTCGTAGTCTTTGAGCAGCTCGGTTACTTCCATATGGGTCAGATTCCTAATAGCGGAAATTTATCTAGAAATACGCACTCTTTATAAATATTTTATATCTAACCGAGCGGATGCGACCGCACTTTCCAGAAAGCTTAAAATTAACTTTATATTTCTCAATATACTTTGTTCTTTTTCCAACACTGCGGACAGTTTTTGACGGTCAACCGTAGAATAAGGGTTTCAGGGGGAGCGGTACGAAGGCAACGCTTGCCGAGGCACACTATAGGCTTTCGGGTAAATCAAGGATTTCAGACTGCGACCTCAAAACAGTCCGGTTAAAAGTAATTTCACATATTTTACCGATGAGGAATTTATGGATATTCCTAGCGGTAGATGCTCTGTGTTCAAAACCTAGTTGATAATCTATCACAGATTATAAAAAACTAACAGCGAGTAAGAGCGTGTCCGCTGAAAAGACAGCATTAAAATAGGTTTGTAGTGAGGGCTTTAGTCCTCAGCATTTGTCAGAGGACTGAAGTCCGATGCTGCGAGCACATTTTCTTAAGGGTAATTGACCGGATACAATCTAAAATCCGTTTGAGGCAGCCCGCTCTACTTGCGGTTAGGCAGATGTTTCAATCTATGTTATGCTGAGTAAAAATTGAGGAATCATCATGTCAAAAGAAAGAAAAAGCAACAAAGAAGTCAAAAAGCCCAAGAAACAACCTGATGGTGTGGCTAAGCCGAAGGATGACAACAAAAATTATGGCACAGACAACCGCAAGTAGAGATAGCTGCAACTATCGGGATTTCGATTAATTTTGTTCGATTTTCATTACTATCCATCTCTAAAATATCAATACTTCGGACAGTTTTAGATACCGATCGAGTACCCGAAACCCAGACGGGCTGTATGGTGGACTATTTTTTTAAGGTTTAAGTAAGCGCGCTAAGTTTCAAAAAATGCGTTAAAAAAGGCTTGGCTTGCTCGCGATCGGCTGACAGGGGCGTTAAAAAACTGTCCGGACTATTGAAAGATTTCAATATCCTATGTTGGGATTATCCGAAAACAGGTTTATTATACTTAGGGTATATGCAGTGCTAAACCCAAAGTACAATGAAATCTGTTTTTAGTCATGAATATGAAACATTCCGTCGTTGTATGATTGCGGCTCGTAAAGAGGCACAACTAACTCAGGAGTCTGTTGCTAAATCTCTGAAAAAGCCCCAATCTTTCGTAGCCAAATATGAAAACGGTGAACGACGGTTAGATGTAATTGAGTTTCTGTTAGTTGCTCATGTAATTGGTGTAGATCCTTGCGATATTATTAGGGAAATTTCACAAAAAATATCTGAAGCATCTTGTGAGATCGAGATATGAATACTCAAGATGTCATCAGAGTTGCATCCCAATACCTCGATCGCCTATCGGGTCACACTTTCGACGTTCTAGAGGTATCTAAACCTGTTACCGTAGATGCAGCGGTCAATTTGTCTAAAGTTATCTCAAAGCTTTCGCCCTTAGTCGGAAATTTAATCGAATTTAACACCGTTGAATTCTTGAATCAACAAAATGAGTTCGCTGAATTTGGCAAGTGGCAAAGGCAAGATCCGGGCTTTCCAGATACTATTTTTTTCGGCACAGTTCAACCAACGCCAAGATTAGAAATTAAAGCGTGGTTCCCACTAGCAACAGAGATAACAGCACGTTTTAAAGATAGTCAGAATCACTTTAGGTTCGATCAGACTTACGTTGCTATGCTGGCATGGCTACCCGATAAAATTATCTATGGCAAGCCTCGCATTCTTGATGTGTGCGTTGCCTCTGGTTTGTCCGTAGCTGTAGCGAGAGATACCCACTATCACAATCCACCGGATTATATTGTTTTAGAGCCGGAAGATACCACTCAAAGAACAGCAAATTTGCAACAGACAAACACCAGCGGATATAAATTCCAAGGCTCTGCTGAGGAGTTTTTAGAAGCTGAGAAAATAGTTGATTCATGGGGTACTCAAGGAAAAGTCTACAAACCAACTAGAGACTATCAGCGCCTTCTGCGCGAGCTACGGATACGGTATGAATACAGACTCGATACAAATTTTGCAAAGATGGATAGAATTGTACATCCAGGCATCGAGGAATTTAAGCGACGTGTCTACAATACTGAAGTTTCCGGTATGACCGTTGGTGGGTGGAATAAGCTTTTATCAAGTCGCCGAGAAGACAGCATCAAGAAATCCCTACAAGATTATCTACAGATTAGAGAAGAGAGTATTGATGAACTTCTTGATTGAATCTTTGTACACCATAGTAGAAATAGTCTGAGTCTATCTCGCAAGAAAATGCTCTTCGTTTTAGTTTACGTGCTGCCAAAGATGCACTAAAAAGTCCGCCAAAAGGTTCCCATACAACATCGTTTTCATCTGTCGATGCCTCAACAATAAGGTTCATCAAGTCCAGAGGTTTTTGGTTGAGATGTAATGCTTTTCCTGAAATAGTTTTAACTCTCTCATCGCCTCGTAAAGGTTGACGATCCCACACGTTTGTAAAGCCGTGAGGGCATCTGAATTTCGATCGCATTTTACTCCATTCTTGTCCCGTTAAAGACTGATTGCCATCCAGAGAAAAGTAGGGTTTTCCTTGAGGACTACCATACTCATTTGCATAGTTCACTAGCCTTTCAAACATCTCCGTCGGAGGGAAATACCACAAATGCCCTTGATCGAAGTATTTTCTGGTTGCAGCATCCACCACCCCGCAAGCATCGTTAGCCCGTCGTAACGGCAACCCTGAGCGTTTCCACTCTTGCAATAACCACGCTTTTAAGGTAAGTTGATTAACTGTTACTTCTCTTACATATTGAACGCAGACTTCTGTGACAACGGGGAACCTGCGAATTTTCTGTGTGTTAACATTCCCTGCGATATGACCTTTTCCCTTGTTCCAAATATTGGAATTAACATAGCGCCAACCAGATTTTTCTAGAATTGGATGCAACACAGCCCAACCAATCTCTGAATTCCAAAACCAGAGTGTTGTACAGGGTATGGCTGCTTTTGACCATGCCTGGATATGAGGTTTATACCAATTAGGTAAATCAATGTGATCTGAGGTATCTCCTTCAAACCCAAGAATACCGTAAGCTCCATCTGAAACGATGACAGTAGGTTGCTCCCAATTGTCGTAGTGCTGAAGACTATCGCCGAGATTTAAAGTAACGTATTCGTCACTCCATGCAGAAAAATTAAAGTTGGTATTGAGGTTAGCTACTTTACCACGACCAACGGTGCTGCTCGCTTTGCGTTTTAAGATGCTGGGAGAATTCGCTTCTGCGTTAGGACTCATTTGGTGACTTACGTGACTCTAAAAATTAAGTACAAATATCTTATCCTATTTTGGGATATTGAGGGTAAGTGATACCAAAGTTAACCTACCTACTTCCGCTTTTTTGCCCAAAAAATAATGTAGTTCCACAATCCCATCACAGGGATATCTCAGTCACAGCAATATTACCGCCAAAACACACATCAACATCAGTCCCCGGCGCCCGATCGCGATTACCGTATTCTCCGACATAATAAAAGTATTCTCCTTCCATCCGGTAAACCACAGGCAGCGGCTGAGTTGAAGGCTTACAAAACACAATTTCCGGTTCCGCACTTCCCGGCGCTAAATGTGGCAAATTCACATTCCAGAAACACCCAGGCTTTGATTCCCGGTTGAGCAAATGCGCCAACACTCGGGATGTCCAGCCAGTAGCGACATCCCAGTCGATTTCGAGTGGCCTTTTCATCCAGTGGGAAATTGCGATACCCGGAATACCGTGCATTGCTGCTTCCCGCACCGCCGCAACCGTACCGGAAATATACACGTCAACTCCCAAATTGCCGCCCGCATTAATCCCGGAAAGCACCAAATCTGGTTTCGGACAAACGTGATTCAGAGCGATGCGTACGCAGTCTGCGGGTGTTCCCCCTACAGCATACTCAGATTCCGATCGCCGATCGACATGAATCGGACTGTGAGCCGTCACTTGATGCCCGCAGCCCGACAACTGCCCCTGCGGAGCCACTATAATTGTCTTGCCTTCTACAGCCTGCAAAAGTGCCTGAATCCCCGGAGCGTCGATGCCGTCGTCGTTGGTTAAAATTATCGTCATTGAAAATTACTCCTAAATTTGGCTGCGCCCGAATTTCCGCAAAAATAACCAACTTGTGGTAAAGTTTTGTGTCGGTTGCTTTGCGTCAAGGCAATCTGCAAGTTCAGTTAAACGCGCTCACAGCTATGTTTTTGTCAATTCTACCCTTAGCTCAAGCAATCCCGACACGTCCGACCCAACAAGTTATCATCCAGCGAGAAGTCCCGCTACCAGAAAACGAACTGGATTTGTCACCACCTCCGTCAACCGCCCCGCTGAACACTGTGACGGTGCCCCAGCAAGTGCGCGTTTTGCCGGGAAAACTCGACAGCATCCCCGTTTTCAACAGCAACAGCCCGGAAGTTGTGCAAACCGAAGGCATTTTGCTCTCCACATTTCCGCCGTCAGCAAAACAAGTACCTTCTGCACACTTAAACTTTGCCTTCAAAGGCCGATTTGACATCTTCTCTCACCACATAGCCAAAGCTAAAAATCGCGCCGAAACTCGCACCTTATTTGAAGGCATAATTGTCTACAATCCCAACTCGGAACCAGTTACTTTAAATGTATTGCAAGGAGCGACCTATTTAACTCGGCCGGATGCTTTGTTTGTCGATTTGCCGTCGTATTTAGAAAATCGATTCGGCACTGTGTTTGCGGGGCCTGGCAGCCGCATCACCAGCGATGTGCTGCGGGGGTACAGACAAGCCATTTTGCCGGCTGCGATCGAAATTCCGGCGAATCAGAGCCGAATGCTGATGAATTTGCCGATACCTGTAGGCCATGTCACGCCTGCTTCCAACGGGCGATCGACTTTGATGCGAATGTCGAGCAGCAATTCGGTTTATGTTGCTAGTTTAGCAATGTTTGCTCCTCAAACTAAAGAAGGAGTTGAACAATATCCGACTTTAGAACAGTGGGAAAATATTTTAAACACCAAAGGTTTAGCGGGGCCGAGAGATTTGGCTCCAACTCCGAGGGGCGAAAATCCGGTGCAAAAAATCTACGGCCGCGTGGCGGGAGTCGCTGAAGGTTCTCAGTGGCAAGCTAAAATTACTGACAATTCGAGAACCGATTATTTAACAATTCCTAAGCGCGGCGAGTCATTTTCTTATGCTCTGAGCACTACTGATACTGGTACTTTTGGGACTGGTCAAGTTCAAAGCGCTAAAATGTTAGCTCGCTATCCCGATACAGCTTATTTTGCTCACGGTAATTACGGGATTCAATACAACTTAACTTTTCCCCTTTACAACAAATCTCGCGAGTCCCAAGCTGTGAGCATTAGAATGCAAACACCGATTAAGGCAAATACAGAATCGGGGGGATTGATGTTTTACGATCCGCCGGAAAATCGGATATTTTTCCGGGGTACGCTGCGGGTGATGTTTAATGATGATACGGGCAAGACTTTGACGCGCTACATTCACATCGTGCAGCGCCGGGGACAGCAGGGGGAAGCTTTGGTGAATGTGAATATGAAGCCGGGGGAACGCCGTTTGGTTCAGGTGGATTTCTTGTATCCGCCGGATGCGACGCCGCCGCAAGTTTTGACTGTGCGATCAAGTAATTAGTCAGTTGTCAGTTGTCAGTTGGCGGTTGATAGTTGGCAGTTGGCTGTTGGCTAAATTCTAGTTAGCGTTATTAAAGTTTCTAAATCCCGATCGCCTTTGATTTTTTAGTTACTGACGCTCTCATTGAATCGTAGCACAATAGACGACGGGAATTATAATTATACAGTGTCGTTATTGGAGAGTGGTGGAATCTCAGCAGCAGTTAGAGTC
Organism: Cyanobacteriota bacterium; assembly: GCA_025362325.1. GTDB lineage: Bacteria > Cyanobacteriota > Cyanobacteriia > Cyanobacteriales > Microcoleaceae > Microcoleus. Next base: position 18,467 of record JANYGO010000043.1, read on the forward strand.
ACGATTTTACCGTCACGCCAGATACTAATTGATTGTCCTAGTCTGCGGTGTTTTTCAATTGCTTCTGCAATTGCTGCTTTCACACCTGCGTCAATTTTTTCATAGAACTTAAGGAGTTCTTCTTCAGTAATTTGATTCCTAACCTATGCTCCATTCTCTTCAAAAAAAGCTTCTAAATCCCGATCGCCTCTGATAATTCTCATAATTTAAATAGCGTTGTTCTGAGCCTTGTTTATCGATAAGCTGTTGTGCATTTAAAACGCATATTGGTATAATATAACATAATGATATTCAGAAAAAGTGAATGCCTGCTAAAAACTTTCTCAGTTCCGAGACAAAGGAAACTCTGCAACAAGTATTAAAAGACCATGAGCA
>JANYGO010000373.1 GCA_025362325.1 Cyanobacteriota bacterium
ATAGCCGGGGTTATAGACGATATTTGCATCATTTGCGTATACGTTCCCAACGGTTCCGAAGTCGGCAGCGAGAAATATGAGTACAAGCTAAAGTGGCTCAAACTGCTGCAAGAATACCTCAAAATAGCAATAGACAAATCCCCAAAATTGTGCATTTGCGGCGACTTCAACATCGTCCCGGACGATCGAGATATCCACAATCCCAAAGCTGCTGCCAACTCCGTCGGCTTGTCTGTCCCCGAACGCCTCGCACTCACAGAAATCATCGAATTAGGATTAAACGACCCCTTTCGGAAATTCACCACAGAAGGCGGTCATTATAGCTGGTGGGACTACCGCGCCGCCGCATTTCCCCGCAACAACGGCTGGAGAATCGACCACCATTATCTTAGTTTGCCCTTGTACGAACAAGCAAAAAACTGTACAATAGATATTAGTCCCAGAAAATTAGTCAAACCCAGCGACCACGCCCCTGTAATTGTCGAAATTTGATTTATAAGTTATAAGATTAATAACAACCAACAACTAAAAATCATGTTCTTAGTAACCGGAGCAACGGGCGCACTAGGCCGCCGAATTGTACGAGAAATCAGACAGCAAGATCAGCCTGTTCGGGCATTTGTTCGCCTCGCCTCTCGCTACTCAGAACTAGAAAACCGAGGCGCCGAAATTTTTATCGGTGACTTAAAACAAGACAAAGATATTAAAAAGTCCTGTCAAGGAGTGCAGTATATCATCAGCACCCACGGCACCGGCGGCGACGTTCAAGCCGTACACTACCGCGCCAACATAGAATTGATCGACTGCGCCAAAGAAGCCGGAGTGCAGCACTTTGTATTTCTTTCGGTACTGGGAGTTGATCGAGGATACGAAGATTCCGCAGTATTCAAAGCCAAGCGAGAAGTAGAGAAATACCTGCAAAACAGCGGATTGAATTATACCATCTTGCGGCCGGCCGGTTTTGCTTCCAGCTTGTTACCGCTAGCAGAAAGATTTCGCGAAACCGGGCTTTACCTGCTAATTGGCGACGGCAAAAACCGCACCTCTGTTGTCAGTACCGACGACTTGGCAAAAATTGCAGTAGACTCGCCAACTGTGGAAGGCGCGCGCAACCAAATTTTACCAGTCGGCGGCCCCGATGTGCTGACAAGAGACGACATAGCCCGCATTTTCGGACGCTTATTCAATCGCGAACCTGTAGTCATTAACCCGCCTTTGGTTGTGTTTGACGGCTTGCGAAATGCCGTGGGTTTGTTGAATCCTCAAGCTCAAAAAGGCTTAGGAACTTTACGGGTATTGTTAGCTAATGAGTTTTTCTGCACTCCCGCAGAAGTGCAAAACTTGGAATCTATTTACGGCATGAGAATGGAATCTCTAGAAAGCTTTTTGCGACGCAATTTGAGCGTGTAAAATGCGAGTTATTCTCGTTACCAGCCATTGTAGGGACACTCAAGCGTGCCCATTAGTGTCAACTTAAGCCTGAAAGCCTTGATAAATCTCGTTTTTCCCCCAGTCTAGATCCCCCTAAATCCCCCTTAAGAAGGGGGACTTTGAGAAGACTCCTGTCCCCCCCTTAAGAAGGCTACCGTGTACACACAAGTCTACCGCTGACCCATATTGTACAAATCCTGTTTCCTAGAACCTTGATTTCTCGTTTTGCCGAATCAATAACTTAAAATTAGTGAGAATGAACGGGATTTATGAGATTCATGCTAGATAAGGGTTTTAGGACTTGTGTTCACAGATATCGGACTTGTGTGTACACCGTAGCCTTAAGAAGGGGGGTTAGGGGGGATCTGGGCATAATCGTCAGACAGTAGACTGGTAATACCTTTAACGTTAAGTTGACACCTATGGGCATTGCCGTGTCCCTACGGGGATCGATATGTGTATTTCATAAACTTGCAATCTGCTGTAAATCAACTTGTAGGGTGCGTCAGACATTAATTATTTCGGTTTCACCAGATTTTGATGTTCTGACGCACCTTACTTACAGATATGCTGCAAACCTTTTAAGCAGACACAGGCACTGCTTCAACACTACCAATATAGCTCGTAACTGCGATCGGCGGGGAACAGGGCTTAGCAATCAAATAACCCTGCACAAAAGTTGCCCCCCGTTCTCGCACCCACTCTAACTCCTCCACAGTTTCCACACCTTCAGCAACAGTTTTAATCTCTAATTGAGCGGCAACTTCTAACATTTTTTCCGTAATTAGTGCCTTATAATAATCTTGATGGACGTTGCGAATCAATTGCATATCCAACTTAATAAAATCTGGACGCAACTGGTGCATCAAATTTAAATTAGAAGAACCGCTGCCGAAATCGTCCATTGCAATCAAAAATCCCGCCTCTCGGTAAAACCTCAGAATTTTAATCAAGTGATCCATATCGGGAGGGTGTTGGGATTCCGCTACTTCAAAAACAATATTACTGTGAGGAATTCCCGATTCATCAATAGCCTGCACAGTCATTCGCAAGCACGTAGCGGGATCGTAAACTGAAGTCGGAGAAAAATTAATAAAAAGCAGTTCTTTGATATCGTGGACTTTGGCTTCCCGAATAGCGCGAGTCCGGGCTAAAGCATCTAGTTGAAAAATCATGCCCGCTGATTCAGCTTGACCAAAAATCCGACTCGGAGGAATTAAGTTTCCTTGCTCGTCAATTCCTCGGAGTAGGGCTTCGTGGGCAAAAATTTTAGAAGTATCTGAGGTATAAACAATCGGCTGAAAATGGGTAGTAATCCGTTCTTCGGACAATAAATCTAATAGCCAATCAGACTTGCTGAAGTTAATAAACGAGTCTAAGGAAGTGCTGCGATAAAAATCGCTAAGTTTCGGCTGTTCAGCTTCGCGCATCCACAAAACTTTTGTTTCTTTCAATTCTTGATTTGTCAGCACCGATGATGCTAGGGCGCTAAACTTTTCTCTTCCTATGCCTTCAAGGATCACATACAGACACTTGCTGTCTTCTAAAAGCTGGAATTCAAGTTTAGTCTTTGCCAGTGCAGAAATAACTTTGTTCAGCGTGTGCGATACTGGGAACCACAGGTATAAACCTCCGCTGCCCTCTATTTTTTCGGGTACTGTTTCGCAGCGAGAGCAGGAGCCGAAGGTTTTGCCACTTCTTTGCACTAAAATATCCTCCGATTTTTGGATTGATTTTAAAACTGCTATGAATTTATTATGATTATAAGCTAATTCAGCGATTAATACATCTATCTCAAGATATAAATCTTGAGGAACTTGTAGTTAAAAATTATTGCAGTCTTTTTACTTTCCCCTGGTTTCAAACCTTGGCAAAATTTTTAAGCATTGAGCAAATACCTTTAACAGTTGACCTGTGACAGTTGACCTGTGACAGTTGAGTGCTCCCGTTTTTAGGCAGGGGATTTAAGCCCAAGCCTAAAAACAATCCACCTAAAGGTGGGGGCTTAAATCCCCTGTGATGCAGGTTAATTTTTTGGGAAAGGGGAATTAACACGCACGCGCGGCGCAGCTATCCTCAGCCGCAATCGCCCGATCGCCAATTTGTGATCCACCATAAGTATAGAACGCCGAGCGATCGCCAAAACCAACCCAAACAAACTCAATTGCTGTGGAATATCCAATTTAATTTAAAAATCGGGATGACAGGATTTGAACCTGCGACCCCCTCGTCCCGAACGAGGTGCGCTACCAAGCTGCGCTACATCCCGAATTTAGTCAATTATATTTTTACGGTATCACATTCTAAGTGAAAACTTAGCAACCTCGTATATAATGTTTTGTAAAACATTACTCAGGCGGAGACAGGCGTGACAGTTAAGCCCCAGTGGTTGCGAGTAAAAGCCCCCCAATGGGAGCGCGTCGGCAACGTCAAAGAAATTTTGCGGGATTTATCCCTAAATACGGTTTGCGAAGAGGCTTCCTGTCCGAACATCGGCGAATGCTTCAGCGCAGGTACTGCCACATTTTTGATTATGGGCCCGGCTTGTACCCGCGCCTGTCCTTACTGCGATATCGATTTTGAGAAAAAGCCCCAAGCTTTAGATCCGACGGAGCCCCAAAGATTGGCGCAGGCGGTGCAGCGGCTCAAACTCAACCACGTCGTGATTACTTCTGTTAACCGGGACGATTTGCCGGATGGGGGCGCGTCTGTGTTTGTCGAGTGCATTCAAGCGGTGCGATCGACAATGCCCGATACAACTATAGAAGTTTTGATTCCCGATTTGTGTGGCAACTGGCAAGCTTTAGAAATTATTCTCGCAGCTAAGCCCGATGTACTCAATCACAATACCGAAACCGTAAAGCGACTTTACCGCAAGGTGCGGCCGCAAGGAAACTACGATCGCACCCTAGAACTTTTGCAACGCAGCCGCCAACTCGCACCGGGGGTTTACACTAAATCCGGTATCATGGTAGGACTGGGAGAAACAGATGCCGAAATTCGGGAGGCGATGCAGGACTTACGGGCTGTTGGCTGCGATATTTTGACAGTTGGACAGTACCTGCAACCGACTCAAAAGCACTTGAACGTAGAAACTTTTGTGCCGCCGGAACAGTTTGATGCTTGGAGAGAGTTTGGCGAATCTTTGGGATTCTTGCAAGTTGTCGCTTCTCCCTTAACTCGCAGTTCCTATCACGCCGAACAAGTGAGGGAACTGATGAAACTTTACCCGCGCTAGCAATTTTCCTTTGAGCTAACTGACGCGAGTACGATGATTAATCAGGCCAGATCGATCGGGCAACAGCAAGAAAAAACCTGTGCTTTCTGCGCAAACCTGGTTCAAGACACGAATTTGCGATCCAGGTGCTTTTGGGTTATGTTAACGGGAAGCCGCAGCAAACAGCAAAAAATATCGGCTTGTCGCCCCATCCAACTACCGACTTATACACAAAACATCAAGAAACCGCGTTTCTTCCTCAAACTTCTGGATTTAAATCCCTGATTTTTTTCAGGAAACCCGGTTGTTGTGTCAGCCGCTAACTCGGTAGTGCGGACTATGAAAACTCTGAAGCCAATAATCTGTAAGGGATTAAACTCCCGCCCAACTGCGGGTCTTTAATCTCCAGCGCCGAGTTATATAAAGTTTTATTAAAAAACTCGGTGATTTTCCGAAGTGATCGGGAACCAGGTTATTGGTGATGAAGATTAACTTAACTTCTGACCAAGGTCACTTGTTTTGAGCCAGTCACTATCTATACTAGCTACATAAACAAAGAAGTACAACGCACTTTTCGGGCCTTCAACCTGTTACATCAGAAAGTTCTTAGCGTTTTCCCGAATCTTGGTAAAACAAGTGGGGCAGCCAAAGCTCGATCGCACAACAGCAGAAAAGTCAGGAAAGTTAGTAAAGAAACAAAAAGCGGTGATGCTTCGTCTTAACAAAGTGGGCATCATAATTATAAAATAACCGCCAAGCGTAGCATCTTTTCACCCGGAGCCACTGAGAAAATCACTATGCCAGCCACCTCTTTTTACGCTCAAGCTGAATTCGACGAACAACTGCAAGTCAATTCCTTGCAAGATGTAGATGTGTTGGATGAAGATGCTGAAGAAGCTGGAGACGAACCCATCGACCAAGACTCAGCAGAGACTGAAGATGCCGACACAGCATCCAAATTGCCAAAAAATGCCAGCCGTCGCACTACAGATTTAGTGCGCCTCTACTTACAAGAAATTGGTCGGGTGCGTCTCTTGGGTAGAGACGAAGAAGTCTCCGAAGCTCAAAAAGTTCAGCGCTACATCAAATTGCTGGAATTGCGCAGCACCGTCGCCTCCCAGGAAGAAGGGCTAATTGGACGCTTCGTGCATTTAATTGAGGTGCGCGATCGCCTGTCTGCACAGTTGGGACACAAACCTTCCCTAGAACGCTGGGCATCAACCGCTGGCGTCGAGGACGTGCCCGAACTCAAGCGAATTATGGCAGAAGGCAAGCGCCAGTGGGCCGAGTTAGCAGAGATGACAGTGGAGGTGATCGAAAGAATTCAAGCCGAAGGCGTCGAAGCTAAAGACCACATGATTAAGGCGAACCTGCGCCTGGTGGTTTCGGTGGCAAAAAAATATCAAAATCGCGGTTTAGAATTGCTCGATTTAATACAAGAAGGTACTCTCGGACTCGAGCGAGCTGTCGAAAAGTTTGACCCGACTCGGGGCTATCGGTTTAGCACATACGCCTATTGGTGGATTCGGCAGGGAATTACGCGGGCGATAGCGACTCAAAGCCGCACCATCCGCCTCCCCGTCCACATCACCGAAAAACTTAACAAAATCAAGAAAGCCCAGCGCAAAATTTCTCAAGAAAAAGGTCGCACAGCGACTATTGAAGATATCGCTGTCGAGCTGGACATGACGGCGCCCCAAGTCCGAGAAATTTTGCTGCGAGTCCCCCGCTCTGTTTCTCTGGAAACTAAAGTGGGCAACGAAAAAGATACAGAGTTGGGCGACTTGCTCGAAACCGACAGCATCTCCCCAGAAGAAATGCTGATGCGAGAAGCTCTGCACCGCGACTTGCAGCAACTGCTGGCAGATTTGACCAGCCGCGAACGCGATGTAATTCTGATGCGCTTTGGTTTGGGCGACGGACACCCCTACTCGCTGGCAGAAATCGGTCGCGCTCTCGACTTGTCCCGCGAGCGAGTCCGCCAAATTGAAGCAAAAGCTTTGCAAAAACTCCGCCAACCCAAGCGCCGCAACCGCGTGCGCGACTATCTGGAGTCTCTGACTTAGAGTAGCTGGTAAGTGTGCATTTACTCTCCGTTTCTGGATCTAGGTAGAAGGCAGAAGGCAGAAAGCAGAAGTAATAATTTCTACTTCAATACGATTTCTCTGTCCTCTGTCTAGGGCTTTCGGGGCAGTTTGCCATCGAAAATCATCAAAAACTAAATTTTTCCTCAACCTTTTTTCAATAAGCTCTGATATTTGCAAAATATCTCGATCGTTGTGTATTATTGTCAATAGGCAGACTTTCTTGAGAGGGTCACTATGGCACTTTACACCGCGTCCTCATTCAAATCCGAACTCAACGACAAAGGCTGGCGGATGACTCCCCAACGGGAAACCATCTTGCACGTGTTTCAGAACCTCCCCAAAGGCAATCACCTGAGCGCCGAGGATTTGTACACTTTGTTAAAAAATCGCGGAGAAAACATTAGCTTGTCCACCATTTACCGAACTTTAAAGTTAATGGCAAGGATGAGCCTGCTCCGCGAACTCGAACTAGCCGAAGGTCATAAACACTATGAAATAAACCAGCCTTACCCGCACCACCACCACCACCTAGTCTGCGTTCAGTGCAACAGAACGATCGAATTTAACAACGATTCGATTTTGAAAATTGGCATGAAGCAAGCTGAAAAGTCTGGATTGCACCTGCTAGACTGCCAGCTAACGATTCATACGGTGTGCCACGAAGCTTTGCGGATGGGATGGCCGTCTTTGGTTTCCAGCAATTGGTCTTGTCCGAGGTCGATCGCCACCAACGCCAGCAGCGCCCCGGAGCCAATCGAGTGACGGCACACTATTTTGCCATTTCAAGTACGGATTGTGGCAATTATTAATACAACCCTGCCGGGGTGCGGTGCGCAGTTACGCCGATACCAGGTTTCTGAAGGAAAATAGATCATTTCAGGAATGAGTCGGAAATCAGAAACCCGATGCCTTTGATGCAGCATCCGCAAGTCTGGTGCTAAAAAGTTTGGCTCAACAAATCGTCACTGCTCACCCCGTAACTGCGCCCTTGCTCGATCGAGCGCATCTTTCGTCGGAGCATCAAAAACTCCGCTGATTGAGCCTGTGTAAAAGCCGAGGCCTTGCAGCCGGGTTTGCAATTACTGAATGCTCGATCGACGAGAGTTGAAACTGCTGCTGCTAATCGGAACAGCAGGAACAGCAACCCGCCCAGCTAATCCGTTTTGGAGCGCAGCCAAAGTCGCCGGAGTGGCAATACCCGTCGCCGGCGACAAATTGCGTTCCCGCTGAAACGACAGCACCGCCCACTCAGTCTCGGCTCCAAATACTCCATTGATCAAGCCTGGGTTTTTACCCAGACTCTTGAGCGCGGACTGAAGCTGTCGGACACCAGGCCCAGTATCACCCCGCCGCAAACCCGCTGCGACTGGCTGCTGCGCCTGTGCAGCTTGCTTGTTGCCTTGCCGCAAAGCCGATCGAGTGCTGCGATCGACTGTGCCAGTCCCGGACAACCCGCAATCTCTCTGAAACCGGATCAAAGCTGCTTGAGTTGGTCGATCGAACCAACCGTGAATCTGGCTCCTGTAATAACCCAATTGTTGCAGCCGCCGCTGCACAAATTCCACTTGTCGGCCTCTGTCGCCGAGTTCCAGAAAATCTCCGGCATTGCTCTGCTGCTCATTTTCCGTGGGCAATGAGGTAATTTGAGCTTCCCTCATTTGGGCATCGATAGCAGTCAAAGTCGCAGTGTCAGCGCAGCCGTCAGAAACCAGATTGTAATCTTGCTGAAAACGAGTCACAGCGTAGAGAGTGCGTTCACGAAACTTGCCGTCAACGCCACCTTCAAAATAGCCCAAAGCTTTTAACTGCCGCTGGATCAAGTCTACCGTCGCCCCTCTGTCGCCGAACCGCAGCCCCTTGCAACCGCCATTTCCCGAAATAGTCTCCGGGGGCGTAACGGGGGGAATTGGTCTGGTGGAGCCAAACAGCAAAGCTAAAGTTTGCCTGTCAGCAACTCCAGTCACCCGCAGTCGATTGATGCGCTGGAAGTATCTCACCGCATTGAGGGTAATTTCGCGAAAACTCCCTGTGGGATTTGCGTTGAAGTAGCCTAGCTGTTGCAATCTGCGCTGGAGATCCGAAACATCTGCACCCGAGTCTCCAAAACGCAGCTCGGTATAGTTTGTATAAGTAGTTTTAAAAGGTCGATCGTCCTCGGCTAAACTGTTGAGTGCGGTCACAGTAGCTGTATCTGGCCTACCAGTCAGCGACAGTTGATAGTCTCGCTGAAAGTTAGTCAGAGCTTGTTTTGTTACCGGGCCGAGCTGACCGGTGGAAGATCTGGGAAAATAGCCAAGATCCCGCAATCTGTCTTGAACAGATCGCACATTTGGATAAACCGGATTTATTTGAGCAAAAGCCGAACCGGCTGCACTCAAAACCGACAGCATCAAAGCCAGAGACAGCAAACGAACATAAGTCTGAGTCGATAGGTTTTGCCACTTGGGTGCATCAAAAATTTTCGACTCTGGTGCGGGTGCTTCGCAAACAAGAGCAAGTTCGAGGTAGGCGAGGGATTCCATAACTTTTTACTGTGAAATTGTGGCTGTGGTATCTGGACAAACTCGCAAAGCTGAGCTTTGGGTTGCTAAAAATCTATTAAGGCTAAGTTTTACCTGTTTTGGCGAAGCACCCGTGTTTGAAAAAAAATTGCCTTCAAAAATAATTACAGGTAATAACCAAGATAGCATCGCTGTTTATGGAGCAATACGCTTGGGTTAACAATTTTTATTGCCCGGAGAACCCCCTCGCATCCCCCGATCGAAAAGGGACTTTGATCGAGTTCTTGTTCCCCCTTTTTTTTAAGAGGGCTAGGGGGGATCAGCATGATCCCAAGCGTATTGGTTTATATAGACGCGAGAGTCAGGAAAATAGTTGGCAGCCACATCTTAGCCTTGATGGCGGAAAAATGACCAGTTTTTGCGTATTTTTGGCTAAAACTTTCTTTTGTGGTCGCTAAAAAAAATATTTGTTGACTATAAATTAAAAATCCTCACCCTTGCTAGTTGCAAACAGGGTGGGGACTTGATTGGTTGACTATTCTGTAAAAATGGGACATTAACTTAAATTAAGCCGAACCGATCGCAAATTAAAGCTATTCCGGCTGCAAACACAGTAATTCCCAAGGCTACCAGCGGGTTTTGTCCTCTGCTCACCGCAAAAGAAGTGACCACCCCAGCTCCTAAAGCCGCAGTTACAGCAGCAGTCGCCAAATCTCGATCGGGACGTTTGTCGTACATATTTTTGATTGTTGGTAGCTGTGAAGCTGAAAACTTAGATCTTGTAATCAAAGCTATCACTCTTGCTTCTGCTGCGGTGACAAAAGCCTACGCTTTGCAACTAACCTTAAAATTTTGCTAATTTTCTTAACATACTCTCATTAACAAGATAAGTTGAAATTATGTATTTTCGAGTTTTTCAGTTGAGTTTTAGCTATTCAAACCCTTTGTATGCTGAGCTTTCATGCCAAATTTAAGATTTTGCTGGGGCGATCGCGCCTACTTTCTCTGCCTCTGAGACTGCAATCCCCAATATCCACGACTTGCCCAACAACCAAAGAAACCGGGTTTCTGGACAAAAGACCAACGCTTTTAGGCTGAACCCGCGACCTGAAACCCGGTTTCTGAGACTCTGTACGCAAGTCATAATCTTGTAAATAAATTTAACTTGACTTATTAGTATAAATGTGTAGCTAGGTAGTTGAGACAAAAGACAGGAAAAAACCAAGCGTTGGCGAACAACCTGCACGCAGGGATTGCTGTCCTGGGAATCGTTTTGCTAACGCCACCCTCACAATCAAATTACTATATTGTCTAACTTCTATTCGCCTTCAACTTTTTCAGTATTGCCACCCTTCACCCAACCTTCGCGATTGCCATCCTCAACCCGAACTCGCTGCCACTCTTTGTCCGGCGAATCTTCCAAAACCACGACTTTTTCCTTGTAACCAACACCGCCAAGGCGGTTCGAGTCTCGGTTGCCGCTATCCCGGAGAATTAAGCCGATCGGCTGAGTAACCAGAGCTCGGTAAGCTCCCGGTTCCAGCGGTTTCGGAGACGGGGCATCGCTAGAAGTAGAAACAGGGCTGGCCTTGTCTGTCGGCTTCACCCCAGCCCCGGCAATCTGAACGGCTGTTTTGTCGTTGGGAAAAACAGGTCTTTCCGGCGGAGTGCTTAGCTTAGAGGCAAAGTAAACGGCTGCCGCCACGCTAGCGCCTGCCATCAGCACGATCGCTAGCAGAAAACCCACTAAAAACTTGAAAACGCTATATACACTGCTCATTGCTGACTGTTGACTGTTGACTGTTGACTGTTGACTGCTGACTGTTGACTGTTGACTGCTGACTGTTGACTGCTGACTGTTGACTTCGATCGACTATCCCTGAATCCGGCGGCTCAAACTGCCGTATCTCGAAGCAAGGCGAGCTTTCCCAGCAGCAGCCCAATCTTGGAGAAACTGGATTTGTTCGCTCGCGGTTCTGGCTAAGGGCACCATCTGACTAGCTGATTCTAAAATATCATCTGTGGTAAAGTCTCGATTTTGGCTAAACCCAATGTGCATAGCTTCAATCAAAGTTTGCTCGATTTCGGCTCCTGAAAAATCGGGAGTTTCGTAAGCCAAGCGCTCTAAATCGTAATTTTTGATGCAGTGTGATCGCAACCGCAACAAATGTACCTCAAAAATCGCCTGCCGTTCCTCCTGAGTGGGCAAACCCACAAAAAATATTTCGTCAAACCTGCCTTTTCTGAGCATTTCCGGCGGCAAAGACTGGATGTTATTGGCGGTGGCGACGACAAACACCGGCGAAGTTTTTTCGCCTAACCAAGTAATAAAAGTTCCGAACACGCGGCTGGTTGTCCCGGAATCGCCTTTACCCTCTAATCCCGAAAAAGCTTTGTCAATCTCGTCAATCCACAGCACGCAGGGCGCTAAAGCTTCTGCTAGCTGAATCATTTGTCTGGTGCGCGATTCCGATTCGCCGACTAATCCGGCAAACAAGCGCCCGACATCCAACCGCAGTAAAGGTAAATGCCAGTGATGGGCGATCGCCTTTGCAGTTAAGGATTTTCCGGTTCCTTGAATTCCGACTAACAACAAACCTCTGGGATGCGGCAAACCGTATTGGCGGGCGCGATCGGAAAAAGCACCGCCGCGCCGCAGCAGCCATTCTTTGAGATTGTCCAAACCGCCGATATCGGAGATATTTTCGCGCGCTGGGTAAAAATCGAGAATTTGAGTTTGGCGGATTGTTTGGCGCTTTTCTTCTAAAATCAGTTCCGCGTCGTCGGGATGGAGTTCGCCTCTGGTGGCGATCGCCTTTGCCAAGACTCGGCGGATTCGTTCGATAGACAATCCTTGACAGGAGCGCACCGTTTCGTCCAGCAAACGCCCTTCTATGGCTTGTCCGGTAGCCCCTAACAGTCTTTCCACCTCACTTTTGATTTCCGCCGCCGCAGGCAGGGGAAACTCCAAAACTGTGATGACTTCGCTGAGGTCTTCGGGAATCGAAACTATCGGAGATACGATGACAATATTTTTGGGTACAGATTTGAGGAGTCTCGCCAAATTCCGCAGCTTGCGGGAAATCGCCACATCTTCTAAAAACCGCTGAAAGTCCCGCAGAATAAAAATTGCCGCCGCGGATGCTGGCAGTTTTTCGATAAATTCTAAAGCTTGCAAGGGGTTGCGCTTGCCAAAACCGGCATCGTTGGGATTGCCTTGGTAGCCGTCAACAAAATCCCAGATGTAGACTGCGCGAGTACCCTGTTTTTTGGCGCATTGGGCGATCGCCACTTCTACGCGCTCTTCTTCCCGTGTGGGAATGTAAATTAGGGGATAGCGCGATCGTAGCAGCAGTTCAAACTCGTCGCTAAAAATAGTCATTTGTCAGTTGTCAGTTGTCAGTTGTCAGTTGTCAGTAGCCAGTAGTCAGTTGTCAGTTGTCATTAGTTAGCTGGTGTGATTTTTTTTGCCGTGGTTATTGCACAGTTATTCGTTGTTCTGCCAATTCTGAAAAGTATGGCTACATAGAGATTGTTTTAGGCGCGATGATGATATGTGTAGGGACACGGCATCTAGCCGTATCCGGCGCGGGTAGCTGGGACTTTTAAATTGGTATAAGAACAAGATTCAGGATTGTAGCAATACTTTTTTAAATTCGTATTAGCTAATGACCGCTGCTTTCCTGCTTTCCTGCCTACTGCCTACTGCCTACTGCCCACTGGCTACTGCCTAAGGCAATTGCCGTTTAAGTGCTGCTAGAGATGCCCAGCGACTGTCCGATGCAGCTTCTGAGCTTTCTGTCTCTTCTGAATCATCATTTAAATCTATTCCAGGACATTGGGTATCGCATAACTGTTTGTGCGGCAGTTCCAAACACATTTGCTGATACACCCAATCACTTGGAGAAAAATAGCCACCAGGGGACAAATTTTCCACCAAATCTTCTAAATCAACTTCAAATTCTCCTGAACTTGAATCTGTCTGAGTTTCTTTTTCTTCCAGCCAAATTATTTCAGATGATTGGAGTTTCAAACGGTGATTATATTGTTTCAGGCATCTGTGACAGGTGAGAGTCACAATTGTTTCTGCTTTCGCCTTCACCTCTAGATAATTCCCTTGGTGAGTCACTTGCAGCCGCCCCCGCACCGGAGTAAGAGTTTCTAAATCGGGGAGAATTTCTTCAAAATCAATGACCTCTTTCCGCTCGGTTTTGGTGAGTAGATGAGGGATATAAATTGTCTCCATAATTATCTTTCGCCGTTTGATTATCCTCGTCTCAAGGCAAAAGTCAAAAGGAATAGCTAATTTTTGGCTTTTTCCTTTTTCCTTTTTCCCTGTTTACCGTCAGCGCAGCCGCACTACCAAACGCCGATCGGCATCTTGTCCTTGACTGTAGGTTTCTATATCCTCACATTCGCTCAAAAAGCTGTGAACTTGACGGCGTTCTGCCGAAGACAGCGATTTGAGTTCAAATTCAGTTCCCGTCGATCGCGCTTGCTCTGCTGCATATTCTGCGATCGATCGCAGTTCCTCTTGGCGGCGGAGGCGATAGCCATTGAGTTCAACTGTATAAGGAATGGGTTCCTCTGACTCGTTACCTATGTTCGCAACCGCATTGCAGAGGTACTGAATGGCATCGATTACATCACCGTCAGGCCCGACTAAAATCGCCACTTGTTCTGGACTCAGATTGCTTTCATCTATTGTCATCCAATAGCAATCTTTTTGTTGTTCGCATACCACTTTTGACGGAATTTCGGACAGTTTTAGTAATTCTTCTAACCATTGCTGTCCGCGCTGCATTTGAGATTCTTTCATTTTAACAATCAAGCCTTTTTCTTAGAACGCTTGGGCTCAAAGGGAAGTGCATCTAATCCCTGTTCTTTTTGGGTTTTCGCCTCTGCTTCGTCCACAATTTTTTGCAGGTTTTCGGGCAGCGGTTCTCGGGACAAAATAAACGATTGAACTGTTTGGAAGATGTTAGCAATCAGCATATACATCAACACGCCGGCGGGCAGCGGGAAGAACAAAAACATCCCCGAAAATATAACTGGCGTCAGTTTGTTGACTGTAGCCTGTTGGGGGTTGTCGTTTGGCCCTTGTGCTTGTCCCGAAAGAGTTTGGTTGATGTACAAACTGATGCCGAAGCCCAGGATCATCACCAAAATATCCCAGTGGATTTTACCGTCTGGGTCGATCGCGCCAACGCGGCCTAGAGCCTCGATAAACAGGAATCCTTTGTTGGTAGCCAATCCGGGGATTGTGCCTTGAACTGTGGCTTCACCGGGCGCTAAGGCGACGATGTTGCCCTGTTCGTCTACCTTGACGAATTCTTCGCCTTTGATCACTTTCCAACGAGGAGCAAAGTCAATTTCGCTCTTATTTTCGGTAGCTAGGACTGTGAGAGCTTTACCCTCTGGGGTTTGAAAATCAATCTTGGTGGTGTCACCAACAGAGAGTTTGTCGCCGCCTGGAATCACGCCCACAACTGGAGCATGAAAAGTACCTGTGACGTAAATATTTTGGGGCGGTGTAGCAAAAGCTTGCGGTTGAACAGCTTCGATTTGTTCTTTGGGCAAAACTTGAACGTTGACGCTGTAATTTATGTCAGAAAACGGCGAACCCCGCAACGTTGCAAACAGTGCAAAAAGCACTGGCATTTGCAGCACCAACGGGAAGCATCCTGCTAGAGGGTTGCCAAATTCTTTGTAGACTTGGCTCATTTCCTCCTGCTGTTTAGTAGGATTGTCTTTATAGAGTTTTTGAATTTGATCTACTCGCTCTTTCATCAACGGCTGGGCTACTTTCATGCGTCGCATATTGCGAAGAGAGCCTGCGTTGAGAGGATAGAGAGCAAAGCGAATCACGAGCGTCAGAGATACGATCGCTAAACCGTAGCTTGGCACGATCCCGTAGAAAAAATCTAGGATCGGGAGCATGAGGTTGTTGGAAAGAAACGAGATACCAAAATCCATTCGCTTTGAGTTAATTTAGGTGCTCTTTGATTTGCTGTTGAGAACTATTTTTACCCGCTGAAGGCGGGCTGCCTCAACTTTTAGGCTTTTGTCTATATCTTAGGACATTGCCCGTCGATCGACCGCCCGGCCCGCGGTTTTTTTGTCATGAGTTTGCCAATACTCGCACTGATTTCGCCCTTTAATCGGGGTGAAAGCGGTTCGGTTATTTAGCTTTGGCCGCGTTGGCTTTTTGAGCGGCCGCGGGTAGTTTTTCGTTAATGTAGTCATACATTGCTCGAAATTTCGGAATCGATCGCAGTTCCAAGCGGCTGCCATTTTTCATTGTCAGCACCATGTCTCCGTAACTTCCGAAACCGCGAGGTACTGTGACGATTTTGACTATATCTGAGTAGATAACGTCTGTGCGTTCGCCCCCCATCCAACCGCTAGTTACCGACACTCGGCGGCTGGTAATCCGGTAGCGCAGCCACAGAGCCCGGACAATTGATCCTACTGCGAGGGGGATGCCCACCACAGTCAGCCCCAGAAGTAAGTTGATAATCAAGTCTCCAGGCGCGGGGCCGCCTTCATAATATACTTCCTCTCGAATTCCCATCTAGTACCTCGGCTTCTACCAACAACTGCTCTAATTCTTGCAGAATTTCTGCATAATTGCACTCTTGTGCGATCGGACGCACGACAATTACTAAATCCCACCCGAATTTTAATCGGGGCAATAGGTGTCGCAAAGCAGCGCGAATCTGGCGCTTGATCCGGTTGCGGACTACAGCGCGCTTGCTAACCTTCAAGCTGATAGAAATCCCTGTGCGAGTGGGCTGCAAGAATTTCTCGGCTGTCGTCGGTTTGCTTAATTCGATGCTTTTGGGTTTGCGCAGAGCTCTTAAGCTGAAATGAGCGGAGTTGCGGCGCATTCCCTTGCGGTAGACGGCGCTGAAGTCTTTTCGGTGTTTGAGTCGGTTTGCATCGGGCA
This sequence comes from Cyanobacteriota bacterium, assembly GCA_025362325.1. Classification (GTDB taxonomy): domain Bacteria; phylum Cyanobacteriota; class Cyanobacteriia; order Cyanobacteriales; family Microcoleaceae; genus Microcoleus. Next base: position 16,186 of record JANYGO010000373.1, read on the forward strand.
ACATGGCGTAGGGCGATCGATCTTGACCTCTCAACCTTCATCCAGTGCTAGACTGCGAGGCGGTGGCGACCTTTGCTGCGGCGGGCTTTGATTACCAATCGACCGGTTGCAGTACGCATTCTGGCGCGAAAACCGGATGTTCTTTTTCTTTTGCGGCTGGTTCCGTGCAGGGTTTGCTGTGTCATTTTGATTTCTCCGAGCTTGTTACTTTACTTTTGATTAATATTCACAATCTTCTAGTGTACCATAGAGTTGTTTACTTGGCAATATTTTTTTAATTCGTGATATAGTGAAGTTTTAATGTTGTTTTTAGGAAAAGATCGTGACTACTACTTCAAGTAATGAGCCGACACTAGCAGATGTTATTAAAAAGCTAGACAAGCTTGCAGACTGACGTTGAGAAATTATCGACTGATGTTGAGAAAAATAATGACAACGTTGAGAAATTCAACGACAAGTTCGACAACTACCAGAAAGCTACGCAGTGGGTAGTGCAACTTGCTTTTAGTCTATGGCAAGTGCCACTATTACGGTGATTATTACATCGGTTCTCCGCAGGTAAAAATCTTGGCTGGGGCGACGATACATCGACGATATTTGGTTTTTTTTAGCCTGTGCATAATCTCCAGAAACCGGGTTTCTTGCCAAATATCTCGTCACGCCACCAAAATTATCGGTTTCATGGTACTGTCTAATGAAGTTATACCACAAGTGTCAGCTCAGCTATTGCTAATCGATCCAGTGGACTTTTCATTGCCCGCCCACCTCGATAAGGATGAGCGTTTTGCGGATTTACCTCAAATTGTCAAATTTATTTACAGAGGTGAGTTTTGGAGATTATTGAAGTACCGTTCAACAGTTTTATCGGCATTGAGAGAGCGAGTCACTCCAGTGAAGTTCTGCTTAAACTGAGCAATTCTCCAAATTACCAAAATCACCTGGGTACTGTTCATGCCAGTGCTCAGTTCGCTCTTGCTGAAGCTTGCAGTGGAGAATATTTATTAAGTCGCTTCAAGGGAAGTTTATCTGACTACGTTCCCGTGGTGAGAAGAGTGGAGGTTAAGTATAAGAAACCAGCCACAGGAGAGATATACGCAAAAGCTCAAGTTTCCGATGACGAATTTCAAAGGTTTATAAATGCTCTACAAGCAAAAAGTAGAGCAATGTTATCTATTAGTGTTGACATCGTTGACTCAAACAATATTGTTACGATGAAAGCTTCTATTGAATGGTTTGTTCAGAAACTAAAGCAATAGGGAGCCTAATTTTCCGAGATGATATGGCAAGAGCGATCGTCCTTAACCGAAAACATCAGATCCTCGCAACTAAGGCGCAGTCAGCGCCATCTTCATTCCTTTTAGTACGAGCAACTAAAAGCGGAAATTCATCTCAATCGAACGGGGCGATCGATTACAGTTATTAGAGCGTGAAATTCTGTTTAAATACTGCTTGATCCCAGGTGCGATCGCCACAGATCGATTATTGCTCCAATTCCCTGACTGGAAACTCGATTTCTGACTCAATTTCTCGCACATTGGACTTTTCACCCGTCTATATAAAATCTACTATCCTATACATCCGGTAATCGATCGGGATCGATACCTTGCGCTCTCAGCAGTTCCTCTAACCGTCGCGCGCGTTGCTGGGCTTGCTCCTTCGCTTGTCGCTCTTGTTCTGTGCGTTGTCTTTCCCGCTCTTCGGGACTTAGTTCGCGATCGCCCGCTGCGTCATACCATGTCAAAATCTCCTGGGACAAGCCACCTACCAAACCCCGATAGCGCCCAATTCCCAACCCTACTTCCGGCATCCAGTAAGGTTCGCCAATTTGTAGTTGATAAACGCCATTTTCGAGTTTGTACAATTCAAAGGGTTGATGCCGATCGCGCTGCCAAAATTCGGGGTTGTAAATTAGGTAATACAGCACGCCTAACTGGGCGTAGAGCTCCAATTTTTCGTCATATTCGCCTCCCGGACGGTGGGACACCATCTCCAACACAAAAATCGGCACCACCTCGTTTTCTTCCCAAGTAGCATAGCTGCGCCGGGATTTTCCTCCCTTCTTGCGCTCTACTTCCAGACTCAGGAAACCATCAGGAACTACGGGCACTTTCGGACTCACGCCAGTAGTGTGATACACCGCCATATCTACGCCGAAGTACCAGTCCATCCGCGCTGACCAGAGGTAAATCAATGACAGCAGCAGCAAATTGGGTAACAGGTTCTGGTCTTCGTTATCCACGGGGGTATCGTCCGAACAGGGCAGATCGGCAGTGCTGGGCAAATTTTGCAACAGAGGCTTGGAAATCACCGGAGGAACCGCCAGAGAAACTTAGTTGATACTATTGTACCGTAGCTGACATTAAAGGAAACACAGTTAAATTCATCCGTGTATCCGTATCAACATCAGTGTCGCGCGTGGCTTCATTTCAGTTCAACATTTACCGTAGCAGACATCCCCGGTGCAATTCGCGATTCATAGCCTTTAATGCTTTCGGCATCAAATACCACTTTTACCGGAATCCGCTGCACGACTTTGGTAAAGTTTCCCGTAGCATTATCGGGAGGCAATAAGGAGAATTGAGCGCCCGAAGCTGGGGAGAAACTATCGAGACGGCCTTCAAATTTGCGACTACCAAAAGCATCTAATTTGATTTCTACTTTTTGGCCTGGTTTCATATTTGCCAGTTGCGTTTCTTTGAAGTTAGCAATTATCCACAAATCGTTACTGACGATCGCCATTAACGGAGTTCCCGACTGCACCCGCTGCCCGACTTCAACGGATTTGCGGCCGATTTGTCCGGCGGCGGGAGCGGTGATATTCGTGTAGGAAAGTTGCAATTGAGCGTCTTTAACCGAGGCTTCCGATTGGGCGATCGCAGCTTTAGCAGCATCATACTGCGATCGACTAACTTTAGTTTGTTCGCCCGTAGCTTGAGCCTGTTGCAATCCGCCCTTCGACGCAGCAAGTTTGGCTTCGGCGGTGCTGATGCCTTCGGCGGCTACGGCGACTTTAGCTTGGGCGCTGGCGATGCCGACTTTAGCCTGGGCTACTTGAGCTTCAGCTTGTTTTACTCCTTCTTGAGCTTGCGCTACTGCTGCGATCGCTGCGGTGACGCCTTCTTTGGCTTGGGCTAAGCGCGCTCTAGCTTGGGCAATTCCTTGTTGGGCTGCGGTGGTTTGGCCTTGAGCGACTTCGTAGGCTGCTTTGGAGGCGTCTAGCTGCTGGCGGGCGATCGCCCCTTCTTGCTGCAAACTTTCGTAGCGTCTATAATCAGCTTGCGTTTTCACGAGATTAGCTTGCGCTTGTACTAACTGAGCTTGCGCTGCGGCAATGCCGGCTTCAGCTTCTGTCACTTTGGCTTGTGCTTGCGGAATTCCGGCATCAGCTTGGGCGACTTTGGCTTGCGCTGCGGGCACGCCGGCTTCGGCTTGGGCGACTGCGGCTTCGGCGGCGGGTACGCCTTGTTGGGCTTCTCTAATTGCTGCTTGGGCGGTGGAAATGCCAGCGTTGGCTGTGCCGATATCTCCTTGAGCTTGGGCTGTTTTACCTTGGCTGGTTTGAGAAGCCAGGGAAATGTTGGCTTCGGCTGCTTCGGCTTGGCGGCGGGCGTTTTCTAAGGCTGCTTGGGATTGTTGCAGTTTAACTTGGTAGTCGCGGGGGTCGAGTTTGATCAGCAGTTGTCCGGGTTTTACTTGTTGGTTGTCTTGTACTAAGACTTCGCCGACTGTACCGTTGATGCGGCTGCTGACTTGGTGGATGTGTCCGGCAACTGTGGCGTTATCTGTTTCTTGGTGGATGGAGGCGTATTGCCAGTAGTGGTAGCCGAAGTTGCCTGCGACGATCGCCCCTAGCCCCAGCGCTGCGAAAATCAGCGGTTTCTTGGACTTTTTCTTTGGTGTTTGCGGCACGGGCAAAGGTGCTTGGATTTCTGTTTCTGGGCCTGTTTTGACTTCGGCGGGGGCGCTGACTTCTATTTCTGGGGCTGGCGTGACAGGCACCATTTTAGCTTCTGTGCTGTCGAGCGGCTTTTCTAATACAGCTACTGCTTTGCCGTTGCCGTTGCCGTTGAATTCTGCTGGGTTGATTTCGTTTGTGCCTTTCATGGTATTTGACTCCTGATACTTTAGTAAGATGTCGTTTGTTTAGGGTACGTAGTTTTTATTTAGTAAGACGGCTTTTTTTAAGGGTGCGTAGTATTTTTCGGTTATTTGTAGTGTAGGGGTGGTAGATGCTGCGGCGCTTCACTCGCAAGAGCGATTTGTGGGTTTAGGAAAGATTGAGAATCGCCCTATCGATCAATTGGGAAAACAGTTCGCGATCGGCTTCTGAAATGCCCTCTACAGCTCGATCGCGGATTACAGCTACCAATGGGGGCAGTACGTCTTGCATTTGGGTGCCTGCGTCTGTCAGCCATATACGCCAAATACGGCGATCGCGCGTATCTCTCTCTCGGCGGACTAGGCCTCTTTCTTCCATGCGATCGAGTACGCCTGTCAGTGTCCCGCCTACCTGTTGCAGTTTATCGCCAATGCTGGAAGTTGGCAAACCGTCTTCTTGCCACAAGCAACACAGTACCAGCCAGTGAAAAGGTGTCAGCCCAAAAGGTTCGAGTCCTTCTTGTAGCCTGCGACTGCCTAGCTGTGCCAGCAGTTTGATGCGGTAGCCTAGGCTGTGGGGGGCGAGAACGTCGTGCCACTGAGCTAGATTTGTGCGATCGACAGTGGATGTAGTAACCATCTGCTTATTATTTAGCGTTCGTATTATTAGTGTAAGATGTTTTTTGGGATTTGTCAAGGGGCGGAAGTAGGTTTTTTTTTCAGACCAAATCCTACGCTCAAACCGAGAATCCGCCACGGGTTTAAACCCCTGGCGGACTCGCGGGCGCACTAGGAGGCTGTGCCACTGCGGAGAAGATGTAGCTTTCAATAATATGATCGATCGCACACTCCACCACCCGAGTGTCGGATGTCCGCCCTAGGAAGTGTGTTTACAATTCTTAATTGTTCTTAAACTAGAAAGGGTAAATCTCATTTGCGATCGGAATTTATGTTGCTTCCAGCCGACAAACGTACTAAGTTAGACGACACCGACGACAACTTGTTCTATTCCTATCCCCGGTTTGTGACGCACGTAGACGAGGGATTTATCCAGCAACTAACCGATTTGTATCGGGAACGGCTGAAACCGAATACTCGGATTTTTGATATGATGAGCAGTTGGGTTTCTCATCTACCCGACGAGATGCAATTTGCCCATGTGGAAGGCCACGGATTGAATGAAGCAGAGTTGGCAAAAAATCGCCGGCTGAATCATTATTTTGTGCAGAATTTGAACGCAAATCCCAAATTGCCATTGCCGGATGCAGAGTTTGACGCGGTTGTCAACTGTGTTTCGGTACAGTATTTGCAGCACCCGGATGCGATTTTTGCCGAGATTCACCGCATTTTGAAGCCGGGTGGAGTAGCGATTTTTAGCTTTTCTAACCGGATGTTTTATCAAAAGGCGATCGCGGCTTGGCGGGAAGGTTCGGAGGGCGATCGGGTAAAATTGGTCAAGGGTTACTTTGATTCCGTCAAAGGAGCGAACATACCCGGATTCAGCCAGCCGGAAGTAATAGTTCGCAAGGCTAACTTGCCGAGTTTTATGCAAATGCTGCGGATAGGAAGCGGCGATCCGTTTTATGCGGTAGTTGCTTGCCGCCAAAGTTAGGAGATTTTGGGAGTAAGGAATTTACGCACTCCAACCAAAGAAACCGGGTTTTTTACCTAATCTGCGGGTTACAACCTGTGTTTTTTCGTAAAAAAACCCGGTTTCCCCAGCGCCCGTGCATAAATCCTAAAACTTTTACTCTTCTAGCCATTCTGCATAACCGCAAGCAAGCAAATGCTTTTTCAACTTGGCAATAGCTTTAGCATCCGGTGCATAAGTTGAACCGACGGCGTATACATCATTCAGAACAATAGAATAATCTTTGCCCGTTGAGTGTGCCATGACTTCTGCTAAATTGCGATCGGACATTTCACCGTAAAGCAGTGCCAAAAGCGGAAAATAATCCTCCTGTTTAACTCCGTCAGGAAAAGCACGCTGAATCAGCTTGTAGGTCCTCAACAAATAATGTTCAATAGCAACTTTCATTGTTTTCGGTTAGGATATATTTACTCCCCAGAATTGGTTTAAAGCCGGAGCCCCTAAAGGCGAGAAATTAAAATCAGACTATTCATTACTCCAATCCTCTTCATTCTAGGTGTAGGCGAGCTGTCGAGCGGTCAACTGTCAACTGAATGAACATTTGCTCCTAAAATATGGAAAACCAACTTTTACAGCGCATCACACTCGATCCGAATATCTGTCACGGAAAACCCTGTATTCGCGGCCTCAGATATCCAGTAGAGTTGATTCTTGAATTACTCACTTCAGGTATGAATGCTAAAGAAATTATAGATGACTATGACGATTTAGAAGATGAGGATATTCGAGCTTCTCTAGTGTTTGATCGTTCGGACTTTAGTCCTCATCAAATTCTGAGGACTAAAGTCCGAACGATCAAACCTATTTTTTAGTAATAATCAAGTACGGTAAAACCTTTAGATGAAACCATATCAGCAAATCGCGATCGATGAATGCGGCGAGCCTTTAGTGCCAATTCCCCCTGAACATTTTGCTTTTGAAACGCCGCACCCTTATCAAAAGCTGGATGCTCCATATCACAACAGCAAAGCAGATTCGCCTTTCTATTTGCGGCAAGGAGTTGTAGATAGTTTAATCGTAGCTAAAACGTACCTACAGCAAAATCATCAAAATTGGAATATTCAGATATTTGACGCTTACCGGCCCGTGGAAGTGCAGCAATTTATGGTGGATTATACTTTTAATCAAATTGCCGTAGCTCAAGGCTGCGAATTTCCTGTTTCCGAAGACAAACGCCAAGTAATTATAGAACACGTATATCAATTTTGGGCTGTACCGAGCCTCGATCGTGCGATGCCTCCCCCTCACAGTACAGGTGCCGTTTTAGATGTAACTTTAGTGGATGAACATAATCTGCCAATTGATATGGGTTCTCCGATTGATGAAATATCGGAACGTTCTTATCCCGATTATTTTGCTCGTAGCAAGGAGCCGCACAAACAAGAATATCACCGGCGCAGGCAAATATTAAAAGATGCGATGATAGCTGCTGGTTTTCAGCAGCATCCTAACGAGTGGTGGCATTTTTGTCTGGGCGATCAGATGTGGGCTTGGTTGACAAATCAAAACAATAGTGGTAATCAATTTGTGGCCCGATACGGCCGCTATTAAAAGGGTAGGCAATTAAATCTGGAATGGCGCACTCGCAACCGAGAGAAACTGGGTTTATTAACAAAAAACCTAGGCTTTTAGGCGCTTACTGTGACAAGAAACCCGGTTTCTGACACTCTGTGCGTCCACGAGTATACATCTAGGGTGCACACGGAGCAGCTTACTAAATATAGGGTACGCAGTCCGCACCTGACACCGGAATAAATGTTCGATCGGCATAAATCATTTGTATCAGCATACACGGAGGCTATTGCCAGCGGGGTAGCAGTGCTTTAAGATTAATGAGAGCGAACAAGTGCAGGCAAATTCAGCCAGCACCGCAAACCCTAAAGGATAACTCAGAGTTCACCCCATGAAAGCACTCATCCTCTCTGGCGGCAAAGGAACACGCTTGCGTCCCCTCACCTATACGGGTGCTAAGCAGTTGGTTCCTGTGGCAAATAAGCCGATACTGTGGTACGGAATTGAAGGAATTGTGGCGGCTGGGATTACGGATATTGGGATTATTATTAGTCCCGAAACCGGGGAAGAGGTGAAGGTAAAAACGGGAGATGGATCTCGCTTCGGTGCAAAAATTACTTATATCTTGCAATCAGAGCCGGCGGGACTCGCTCACGCGGTGAAAGTTGCCAGACCATTTTTGGGCGATTCTCCGTTTATTATGTATTTAGGAGATAACTTAATTCAGAGTCAGTTAGATCCGTTTTTAGAGACTTTTAACAAACAAAAACTAGACGCTCTGATTTTGCTGCGTCCAGTTCCCAATCCCTCTGCTTTCGGTGTTGCAAAAGTTGATGAAAACGGGCGAGTTTTGCAGTTGGTAGAAAAACCCAAAGTTCCGCCGTCGAATTTAGCACTGGTGGGGATTTACTTTTTTGCTCCTAGTATTCACGAGGCGATCGATAAAATTCAACCCTCGGCTCGCGGCGAACTCGAAATCACGGATGCTATTCAAAATTTGATCGATCGGGAAAAACACGTTGAAGCCTGCAATTTAGACGGTTGGTGGCTGGATACGGGGAAAAAAGATGATTTGCTGAGTGCAAACCAAATCATTTTAGATAGCTGTATCGTAGCTTCAACTGAATTAAAAGTAGACGCTAAAAGTCAAATTATCGGGCGAGTGCAAATAGGCGAAAGCAGTGAAATAATTAATTCTACAGTTCGCGGGCCGGTGGTAATTGGGGAAAATTGCCGGATCGAAAATTCCTTTATCGGGCCTTACAGCAGTATTGCCGATCGCGTGACGATGATTGATGCTGATATCGAACACAGTGTAATATTGCAGGGGGCAAAAATAACTGGCATTCACCAGCGAATTGTTGACAGCGTAATCGGGCAGCGAGCTCAAATTATTAATGCGCCGCCGCGTCCAAAAGCTCTGCGGTTTATGATTGGTGATGACAGTCAAATTGAGTTAGTTTAAGTTGGGATTTCCACTATTATCGCAGGGGAAATTCATGGGATAGTGCGCGTTGCCACATTTACGAGATGGTGCGCAATGCGCACCCTACATTTAAAGGAGGCGGAAGATTGCAATACGAAGAAATACCAACTAAACAAATTATAGATAAATTGCGGCAAACTTTGGAGCCGCGAATTGGTATTGCTGAGCCGCCGCTGTCGGAAAGAGCAAATAGTGCGATCGCCCAAAATGAAGATGACGAAGACATCGCTCTGTTGAAGACGGGTTTCGACATTTACAACGTCCCCATTACATCTTACCAAAGGCGCCTGGGTTCGGCAGTCATCGCCGTGAGGAAAATCGTCCGAAAATTGCTCAGGCCCGTACTGGAACGACAAGTAATTTACAATTTTGCCAATACCCGCGTCGTGCAAACATTGAGCACTCAATTGCAAAAATTGCAAGAAAATCAACAAATTCTAGAGATCAAAATTAAATCGGAATTCAGCAGCGGATCTCCCCAAGTTACAGCACAGCTTGAGACTCAACAAAAGGCGATCGCATCCTTTCAGTCTGAAATAGAGCAAATTAAAGCAGTGCAGCAGCAACATACTGCTATTTTAGAGGAGATTACCGCTCAATTGCTCGATCGCCTACAATAAAGCATCAAAGATGACCACACTGCCAATATGCTCGTTAATTATAGTCAACTATAACGGTCTGCGCCACACGAAGGATTGCTTAAAATCTCTACAAAAACTTGCGTATCCCGAACAGCAACTCGATTTAATTGTAATTGATAATTGTTCTCAAGACGATTCCGTGAATGCCCTGCGCGAACTGTTTCCGAAAGTTCGCGTTTTTGTCAATACCGCCAACAACTTTGCTAAAGCCCTCAACCTCGGCATCAGCGAAGCGAAAGGGCAATATATCGGCTTTCTAAATAACGATGCTACCCTTGAGAGTCAATGGCTGGAAATATTAGTTAAGCTGCTAGAAACTCACAAGCAAGTCGGTGCGACTAGCGGCAAGTTGCTGTTTAAAGACGGGCGAATTAACAGTGCGGGAATTCAGCAATTAGCTAATTTTTACTGGCAAGATGTCGGTTTTGGCGAGAAAGATTCGGGACAGTACGATATCGAACGGGAAGTCGAGGGGCTTTGTTGGGCGGCGGTGCTTTTTCGTAGGGAATGTCTGGAAGATGTCGGGCCGATTGATGAAGATTTTGTGATGTATTATGAGGATGTAGAGTTTGCTAAACGCTGTCACAAACGCGGTTGGAAAATGCTTTATACTCCCGCAGCTATCGCCCATCATGAATATCGGGGTTCAAGTAAAGGCAGCAAACTTACCGAGTATTTTTGCAACCGCAATCGGTTTTTGTATTTGGCGAAACACGAACCTTTGCAATTAGTTAAAGCGATTCACACTTCGGATTTTTTTACTAACAAGCAGTACGATTTGCTGTTCGAGAGTTTATTTTTCGCGATTAAGAAACTGCTAGATTATCAGAAACCGGAAATCATCGCAACTGTACTGCCACAGTTGTCGGAAAAGTTGGCGGTGATTTACAGTCGGATTAAGGTCGATCGCATTTTACCTCGATTGCAGGTAGTGCGGGGCGATCGCAAAATGTCGATCGCAATTTACGATCACGGACTGCATTTTATCGGCGGCGGGCAAAAATACGTCGCTACTATGGCTTCGCTGCTGCAAAATGAATTTGACATTACTTTCATCGCCAACAAACCCGTTGCTGTTTGCGATTTAGAGTCGTGGTACGGACTCAACCTTTCAGGATGCAAAATTAAAATTATGCCGTTGCAGTTTTACGAAAAACGCGGAATGCAGTGCATCGATTCCAGCATCATCGCCGACGAGATGGAAAATCCCTTTGATGAAATTGCTAGAGAAAGTAAAAATTACGATATTTTCATCAACGCGAACCAACTCGAAAAAGTGAAACCGCTGTCGCCGATTTCAGTATTTTTTTGCCACTTTCCCAATACCTTTCGCAACCGTCATTTTGCGGTTGATGACTACACTTTTATGATTGTCAGCAGTCAATTTAGCCTCAAGTGGTTGGATAAACGCTGGAATCTACAGCCAACTTTTCTGCTTTATCCGCCGGTGGAAATGGCAACTGTTAAAGTGCCGAAAGAAAAGATAATTTTGGGTGTGGGACAGTTTGAAGCTGGGGGGACAAAAAAGCAAATTCAATTAATCGAAGCTTTCCGCAGTTTGGTAGCAAATTATCCCGAAGAATTTCAAGGATGGCGGCTGATTTTAGCGGGTAGCAGCATTCCGAAAAATCCTTATTTAAAGACTGTGCATAATTTATTGAAGCAAGATTCAAGGGCGATCGAACTCAAAGTCAATGCTGAATTGGATGAGGTAAAATCGCTTTATGCTAGAGCGAGTATATTTTGGCACGCCTGCGGTTTGGGTGAAGTCAATCCGCAAAGATTTGAGCATTTCGGGATGGCGACTGTGGAAGCAATGCAAAACAGTTGTGCTCCGATCGTGTTTGCTGGCGGCGGCCAACCGGAAATTGTCGAACACGGGCGATCGGGCTTTTTGTTCAATACGGTTGAGGAACTGTGTCGGTATTCACATCAACTAATTGTCAATCCCGATTTGTTAGCAGAACTTCAAGCTGGTGCACAGCAACGCAGTCAGAACTTTAGACTCGCACCTTTTGAACACAAAGTCAAGAGTTTTTTTGAGATTATTCACCAGGAATATGCTACAATTCGGCTGCCAAATCCAGGCGATATCGCTCAAATGCTCGATCGACCTTAAGCATACAGATATTGATGTGGGTAAGGACGTGGCCGAAACGTAGACGGCGGTTGAAACCGCGCCTACACAAACGATGTCCGCCGGACGCCGACGGTCGAAAATAACGTATTTACTCGTTACCAGGCTCCAGCCTGGTAACGAAGATCCGGAGGCAGAGCCTCCATTTTTGGAAGCGAGGCAGAGCAAGAGTGATATCGGTTCCTTTCGCTGGAGCTTGGGAACCAGTTACAGTTTATTTTTACTCAAAGCGTGTCCAATCAACTGTTAATCAATTTGTCTTTCCTAACTCCCGAACCGACAGGAATCGGGACTTATGCAGCTAATATTTTCCCGGAACTGCAACAGCTAGAACCAACATTGCTGGTTTCGGCGCCAATTGACAATTATAGTTGCTACAAAATCCCAGACAACCTCACACCGGATCGAGGCCCGAAAGGACAAATTAACAGGCTGCTGTGGACTCAATTTGAATTGCCGAAAATCTACAAAAATTTGCAGTCAAGCCTGATGTTTTGTCCGATTCCCGAAGCGCCTTTGTATTCAAGATGCCGCTACATCGTCACAGTTCACGATTTAATTCCTTTGCGATTTCCGCAAAAGTTCTCTCGCTTGACTGCTTATTTTCGCTATTACATACCGCAGGTATTGTGGCAAGCAGAACACATTATTTGTGATTCTCAAGCAACGGCGACAGATATTACTGATTTTTTCCAGATTCCGGCTGGGAAAATGACCGTAATTCCCCTAGCTTGCGATAATATTAATTTTAGATATCTCGACTTGCCAGCTAAAAACTATTTTCTTTATACCGGCAGACACGATCCTTACAAAAACTTAGAAAGATTAATTGCTGCATTTGCCAGTTTAGCCGATCGCACAAACTACGAATTGTGGCTGGCCGGGCCTCCCAACGCCTACACACCGCAGTCGATCGCACAAGTTGAAGAATTAGGTTTACAATCTTCTGTAAAGTTTCTCGGTTACGTTGCCTATTCTCAATTGCCCGTACTGATGAATCAGGCGATCGCCCTAGTGTCTCCCACTCTCTGGGAAGGCTTTGGCTTGCCGATTTTGGAAGCAATGGCCTGCGGTACACCAGTCCTCACTTCCAACCTGTCATCGATGCCAGAAGTAGCCGGAGATGCGGCATTATTAGTCAATCCTTACAGTGTCGGAGAAATCGCCCACGCCATGCAAACGGTAGCCACAGATTCAAAAGTGCGATCGAACTTAAAAAAAGCTAGCTTAGCGCGATCGGCCCAATTTAGCTGGAACAAAACCGGAAAAGCAACCGCCAACATCTTACAACAATATCTTTAACAAATATTACTCGTAAGTTAAGGTTTGTAGTAAGGACTTTAGTCCTTATTCATTTGGAGACAGAGGACTGAAGTCCTCACTACAAACCTAGATGATTTAAAATTGGCAATCCTCATATTATCCCATGCCCAATGCCCAATCCCCAATCTAACTTACTAATTAATCTTTCCTTCCTAATTTCCGAACCAACAGGCTTAGCAATCTACGCCAAAAATCTATTTCCTCACCTAAAAACCCTCAACCCAACCTTACTCACAGCCGAAAAATTTCCCAATAGTAACTGCTACGAAATCCCCGCCAACCTCACACCAGAACAAGGAACCAAAGGACACATCAACCGATTGCTGTGGACACAAACCCAACTACCAAAAATATACAAACAGCTAAAATCTAACCTGTTATTTTCGCCAATTCCCGAAGCTCCTTTATTTGCAGGTTGTCGTTATATAATTACAGTACATGACCTAATAGCCCTACGATTTCCCCGCCGCTTCGATCCTCTAGCAGTTTATCACCGCTACTACATTCCGCAAGTCTTGCGACAGGCTGAACATATCATCTGCGATTCCGAATCAACTGCTAACGATATCACTAATTTTTGTAAGATTCCAAGTTCTTTAATATCGCGAATTTTTCCCGGCTACGATGCCAGTTTTTTTAAGTTTCTTGACTTGCCAACAAGCAATTATTTTCTTTATATGGGCCGCCACAATCCCCATAAAAACGTGCAGCGAGTTGTCGCAGCGTTTGCGGATTTGCCCCATAATTTCGAGTACGAATTGTGGCTCACAGGTTCGGAAGATAAACGCTATACGCCACTGCTGAAGGCGCAGGTTCAAGAATTGGGATTGTGCGATCGCGTAAAATTCCTCAATTACCTCCCCGCGGCTGATTTGCCCAAAGTCATCAACCGGGCGATCGCCCTGGTATTCCCCAGTCTTTGGGAAGGATTCGGCCTCCCCGTGCTCGAAGCAATGGCATGCGGCACTCCTGTCATCACCTCTAACCTATCTTCAATGCCTGAAGTGGCTGGGAGTGCAGCATGGTTAGTCAATCCCCACAGCGTCGCGGAAATTGCCGCTGCTATGCAAGAGCTTGCAGGGGATGCTAAAGTTCGATCGCAGTTACGGGAGCTCGGTTTAGCTAGGGCAAAACTATTTAGCTGGGAAAAGACGGGCCGGGAAACTGCTGCTATTCTCGATCGATATATTTAACGAAAGAAGTTCGGCAGCGGATTCGGTAACGGATGGAACAAGGGAGAGGGAAGAGGGGAGAGGGAAGGAGTGAATAGGCAGATTTAATGCCCCATGCCCCATGCCCAATGCCCAATTCCCCATGCCCCATGCCCAATTCCCCATTCCCTGACAGCCTGAGTTAGGGACTGTAAGCCCTTCTACTTGTTGATACCCAACTGATCGCCGCGCTTGTACTGCTGATAAGCAGCAAAAAACAGCCCCGACAGAGTAACAAAGATTAGACCCAGAACAATACCTGAAAGCAGCGGTTCTACCATGAGAGCTCCTTAACGTTAAGATTTAACAACCTATTTTTAATATTACCAGCACTTACACAGATGAATTTTCGCAAAAGCGCCCTTCAAGCGTTCTTAAGGCTTGATCTCCCCGCTGGGAAGGATTAAGCTATGTTATGAGAAATAAATTTTCTTGTAGATACTATTTTTAAATTGAAATCCTTTGAATCACCAACTTGCCAGGAATGAAATTAAGAACCCGATCGAGCGACTTGCCATATTTGCGATCGCGGTACTGCTTGCCATCATATTGGGGAATATGACAATTCGTCAGTTTCAAGTCACCGACCCCTACGTCAAAAGCGTCCTGTCCCTGACTGGCGACCAGTTTCAGGGTTCGGCCATCTTTCAAATGAACTGTGCCGGGTGTCACATATCCGCTGGAGACAGTCAAGTCGGGCCCAACTTGCACCAAGTGTCCGATCGCAAATCCGAATTCGAGCTGATCCGCCAAGTCACAAGCGGGCGAACCCCACCAATGCCGCAGTTTCAGCCGAGCCCGCAAGAAATGGCCGACTTGCTGAAATATCTCCAACAAATTTAACCAAAAAAGGGGAACGAAATTTCGTTCCCCTTCTCCTGATTGTCCAGGTAAGAGTAGGGTGCGCGCAGTACACACCCTACATACCATTGGTGTCAACTTAACCCCGAAAACCTTTGTATCTCTCGTTTACCCCCGAGCGTCGATCCCCCTCGCATCCCCCGAAAGCAAGGGAGACTTTGAGAAAAATCCTGTCCCCCCCTTAATAAGGGAGGCGCCGCGGGATCGAAGGCCTAATAGCCAGATAGAAGACCGGCACTACGTTCGACGTTAAGTTGAAACTAATGCCTACTGGGAACTAAAGACTAACGCACGAGAAAATTGTTCGCCGATAACTGGCTGGGCAGTACACCCGCCACTATAGCCAAAGTCTGGTTGGTGCTGCCCAGCCCGATCGCTGTTGAGCCGTTAGTTTCGGTTAACGACAGTTGATTGAAGCTCAAGCCTCCGACCAACACTAAAACATCAGCTTGCGTGAAGTTTAAAAAAGTGTCAGTTCCCGCTACCGCTGCCAAGACAAAGCCATTGTTGCCGGTGCCGCCGATCAGAGTATCGTTGCCAAGGCCGCCAAAGAGCAAATCATCGCCGCTGCCGCCAAAGAGCAAATCATCGCCAGCGCCGCCAAGCAAGGTATTGTTACCCTCGCCACCGCAGAGTGTGTCATTGCCTTGATCGCCAAATAGCACGTCGTCGCCGCCACCTCCCAACATTAGGTCATCGCCTTTGCCGCCGTACAATACATCATTACCTTGGTCGCCAGAGATCGAGTCATTGCCGCGATTGCCGTAGATTGTATCGTCGCCAATATCGCCAAAGATCAGGTCAAAGCCCTTGCCGCCGAAAAGAGTATCGCTATCTATGCCACCGTAGACGGTATCGTTGCCCGTGTTGCCATTGATGTAATCGCCGCCCTCTTGGCCGAAGACCAAATCGTCGCCGCCCAACCCGAAGATAGAGTCACTGTTGGCACTGCCCACGAGGGTATCGTTGCCGTTAGTGCCGTTGATAACATTGTTCCGTGAAGGACTCGCCGGCAGATTGGGAGCCGCAATCCTGGGGAAGTCATCAGGGCAAACCAAATCTGTCGGTACAGGAGTAGGTGCAGGCGTCGGTGTCGGTACAGGCTCAGGCGTCGGTGTCGGCACAGGTGCAGGTGTCGGCGTCGGTGCAGGTGCAGGCGTCGGCGTCGGTACAGGTGCAGGCGTCGGCGTCGGTGCAGGTGCAGGTGTCGGCGTCGGTACAGGTGCAGGTGTCGGCGTCGTGACAACACCTATCGGTGTCGGTGTCGGTGTCGGCGGCGTCGGCGTCGGTGTCGGCGGTGTCGGCGTCGGCGTCGTGATAATCGGCGTCGGCGTTGGGGCGTTCCCGAAGTTGATGCCGGTGACAATCTGACCCGAAGTCAGCGTGATGTCCGCAGGGTTGGGGCTGCTTTGGGTGAACCCAGTTTGGTTGACTTCCCGGACGCTGTAGGTTGCCGGCGCTAGGTTAGCGAACAGGTAGTTACCGCTGGCGTCTGTGGTGGTAGTAACAGGAGCGGGCGCAGGAGTAGGAGCAGGAGCGGTTCCAGTGACCACCTTGTTTAACACAATTTGGAAATTGGCTAAACCCGGTTCTCCGGCATCCTGAATCCCATTCTTGTTAGTGTCTTGGAACTTGAGACCTCGGATCGCGCCCGGTTGGGGCAGGAAGTTGCCGAAGTTCACGCCCGGGATGGCATCTCCGGCCTTAACCGCGATCGGGGCGGGGTTAGGTGTCGTCTGAATCCAGCCAGTTTGCGGTACTTCTCTTACCTGGAAAGTACCTGCGGGTACGTTGCGCAGAGTGTAGGTGCCATCAGGAGCGGTGACGGTGGTAATTTCCCCTTGATCGAAGACTCCATTTTGCGGGTTGCTATCGAGGAAGATTTGCCAGTTAGCTAGCCCCGGTTCTGTAGCATCCTTAACGCCGTTTTGGTTGAGGTCGTTGAATTTTTGACCGCTGATGGTGCTCGTCTGGAAGAAGTTGCCGAAGTTGTTGTTTTGGGAGTCGCTACCGCTGCTGACGGTGACTGGCAAGGCGGTGGAAATGGTAGGCGTGGCTGGGTTGGCGGCGGGTCTGGTTTGTATCCAGCCCGGTTGCTGTACTTCCCGCACGTTGTAGTTGCCGGCTAGCAGGTTGGTGAACTGGTACTTACCGGCAACATCGGTGACGGCTACGATTTCGGTTGGGTCTTGCTTGCCGTCGTTGTTGGCATCCAGGTAGATTGTCCAGCCTGGTAGCGGTGATTCGCCGGCATCTTGGGTGCCATTTTTGTTGAGGTCGTTAAATTTGATCCCGCTAATCTTGCCGACTTGGAAGTTGCCGAAGTCTTGACCGACGATCGGCGTATTGCTAACGGGGTTAACTGTATAAGAAGTCGGGCCGCCGGTTTGTGAGAAACCTGCGGGCACATCTTCTCTCACAAAGTACCGACCGCTACCCACGCCAGTAAAGCTATAAGTGCCGGGAGCAGCAGGCGCTGTGCCGGAAACTTGAGTACCCGCTGGAGCGTCGCTGGTATCTAATGTGCCATTATTGTTAGTATCCTTAAACAGGCGGACGGTAGTACCGTTGAGGGGCGTATCGTCAGCACTCAGGCCGTTACCGGTCACGTCGGTTAATACCCTGCCGCTGACGGTGATGTTTTGGAAAATGCCGAAGTTTTGGAGGGTGACGGGAGTACCGCTAAGGGCGGTAACTGGAATTGCCGCAGCGGGGAAAGAGATGCTGGAGTTGGGTGGGGCAGTGGCTTGGATCAGGTACTTGCCGGGGCCGATATCTGGGAATAGGTAATCTCCCGCTCCCGCAGTCGTTTGCGCCGTGCCGACAACTGTATCTGTTGCTGCTTGGAATATGCCGTCGTTGTTGGTGTCTTTGTAGAGATTGACTACGACGCCGTTTAATACGGTGTCGGTAGGAATATCTAAAACGCCGTTCCCCGCGAGGTCGGTGTAGGTTTTGCCCGCGATCGAGGTTTTCTGGAAATTACCGAAGTTGGCACCGGTGACATTCACAATACCCGTAGAAGCCGGAGTCGGGCCGACAGTCTGCACCCAAGCAGTCGGAGG
>JANYGO010000374.1 GCA_025362325.1 Cyanobacteriota bacterium
TAGCGGTTTCAACCGCCGACTCTTATCTTCGTTAGACTAGAAGCGGTTTCAACCACCGAGTCTTATTTAAAGACTAGAAGTTTTGCCAACTTGGGCCTGAGTCTCAATTGGTTTAACATCGGTGTAGCCCATATTATTAGCTACGTCGCGCAGCACCGAAATTTGCTGTTCAAAATCAAGACCTTCAATTTGACCTAACACGCCATTCACAGCCTCTGTTGCCTCATATCCTGCGGGGATATCGACAATTGTTTCCCCCATACCAATAGCCCAAGCATACCAAACCAGCAACTGATTGTTAGCAGTTAAAGCTCCGTAAGCGCGAGAATAAGGCGTGTCATCGCGGTTGACAATACCTCGCATGATATTCAGTTGTTGGTCATGGGAAAGGTTGTAAAAATCATTTAGCAGCACGGGCGCTAATTCTGGTTCGGCAGCAGCGGGAGCGGCTGGCGTAATTGACTCTCCCATTTTTTCATAAATAAAGTACAGCAGCGCCAGTTTCTCGTCTGTACCCAACCCGTTGATTTTCTGAACCATGTTTTGAGTGTCGTCGGAGAGAGAGTGAGGATTGGTGGCGGCGGGTGAGTTCATAAATAAAATTCCTTAAAAATGCTTCCAGAATATATAAATATCAACATTTGTAAGTGCAAGTCACCATCCCCGAGAGGTAATACGATTTGAGATTTGAGATTTGAGATTTGAGATTAAACTATGGGGAATGGCTGAGTATGTATGGGTTGGGAGCTTGCCTAAAGTTGCATTATTTTAGGAAACAGGTGTAATGTTGAGCCGCCACCCTAGAATAAATCATCCTTAAGATAGAAGCCAAAGATACATCTGCGGGTAGATGAAAAAGCCAGGGATTCAAGTAATAATTGATACAGTGAATTGTTAAATAAAACTAGCAAGGAGTCGGCTATGTCTGAAATCAATACAGAAGTCAATAACACTGAAAACTTTGACGCTCAGCAGATCACTGAAAGCGCGGAAGCTGGAGAACAAAAGTTGCCGACCGTTGATGTATCAGCAGACTACGAAGCTTCAAAAGAATTCAGCGTGAGTGACATCGATCGCACGGGTGCCGGCGCTCAAGCTGCCGCCGCTGCAACTGCACCTAAATTTCCTATTCCCGCTCCTAAAGATATCGCAAAGCCAGCAGATACAAGCGGTAATCCCGCTGATTTTCGTTCGATGGCTCAGGAAATTACGTCGGCTGGTACACCGGGCAATGTTACCGACGATTTGATCCAGAAAGCGATCGATCTTGGTACTCCCGGCAGTTAATTTAGAAATTCTCCATCCTCGATGCAAAACCTCTGTATTGTAGGGTGCTTATGGCGCGCCTTACCCCTATAATTCGCGCGTCAAACCACTTTTTGCATAAGTCCTGAATTATCAAATGAGTGCACGATAAGCTGCAATACAGTAGGGACACAACAAAGTTGTGTCCTTAAAGTCTGCAATAGGGTAGGGACACAACAATGTTGTGTCCTTAAAGTGTTAATTTTAACTCTGCCTAATCGCTTAATTTTAAGTCGATCGCCCGACAAATTTTGCCGACAGTGCGATCGCTCAGAATTTCAATTACCAAATCCACCCGATCGCCCTCAAGCATCGACTGCATAAATAACTCGGGATGCAGCGCTTTCCAGAAATATTCAACAAACCGATTAATTTGGGCCTCTGACATTCCCGACTTCCCCGCCGCCATCATTTCCCGTTCCGCCTGATTGCGCCACACTTGAGAAAGGCGGTAATCTCGGGGATACAAAACCATCAACCGATCTAATCGCTTCCACAGCGGCAAATAGTCGTGCAGCTTCGCATTCATATCGCGCGCAAACTGACAGTCGCCCTCTGTAAAAATCGGAAACGGCGCACCAGCCAAAAACTCGTTCAATCTGGCATCCGCGACTGGATTGACGCCGACAAACCAACCTTCAAACAGTACAATATCCGCAGCGCCAATAATTTCTGGTAGACTGCGATCGCCCGCACCTCCCCAGGCTGATTTTTCAAACCGGGGAATTTCTATTTTGGGACTGTCAAATGCTGCTAATTCGCCAGTGTGACAAGCACGCAACTTGTCTAAAACGGAGATTCCCAAGTCAAGATCGTGAGTGCCCGGGGGGCCGCGCCAAATCAAACGCGGGTCTTGTTTTTGGAGGTTTTGGCGATCGGCATAAGTCTTGTAAAGATCGTCTAAAGAAAGGCTGACAGTAGAATATCCCAATTTTCCTAAAATCAGCTTCAAAACTTGACATAAAGTAGTTTTTCCGGTTCCTTGTCCTCCTAAAATTCCTTGAATTAGAGTCCGGTTTAAACTTTGTTTTTCAGTCGATAATTGGATGGCTAGTGGCAGCCACAGATTCCACAAAGTTTCGAGAAAAACAGTTGACTTTACGGGGAAAGTATGCAGTTCGTCAAGCAGAGCAAAGAATAAATCGGTTTTGCGGCGGACAACATCGGCTGCATTGTCAGGATTAATGTTAAAAGCGCGCGTTAGCGAAGCCCTCGAAGAGGATCGCACATCATCGGCAAGTTCCCAAAATGCGAGCTGATCGAAGTCGAGAGCTAACGGGCGATGGCCAGCTTGCCACCGGTGTAAAATTTCAACAGGCGTTACAGTCGATCTATCCATATAGGAGTTGACAGTTGACAGTGGACAGTTGACAGTTTGCCCCCCGAGCTCCGTCGTTGGGTTGCATAACCCGAATCAAACCATTGATGATTGACGGGTATCGGCTCTATTCATTCCGGTTATTTATGTCCTCACCGATGTGGCGGTTGCTATACGATCAAAACTCTAGAGGCGGGGGTAGATTTTGTACAAATACTATCTGCAATTGACAAATATTCCATCGTAAACCCGCGCCGATTCCGAAAAAATTAAGAGCCAAGTTTGAAAGCTTCAACAAATAAACTGTAAGTCAGACCAATTTTCAGAGCATTGAGTATTTCCACCCACAAAAAACCCGCCGCAGCCCGCCTACCGCCGTAAACTAGCCGGTTCGCCAACTCCGTCAACAACACCAACAGCCCGGCCGCGAGAATATCCCAATCAGCGGATTGTCCGGCGATCGTCGAAATAGCTGTTCCCAAAAAATTGCCGAACAGCAGGCTAATTACCAACAGCGAAATCCGCCGCCAAGGATTGCTCGCCCAGCGTGCGAATTGCTCGCCCAGAAAATCAATCAATCTGTTAATTCGGGTATTCTGCATAGAAGTTAAAAGTTATGCCGATGAGTAAAAAATGCCGATCGCCAAAAAGTCCAATTTTTTACCTTGTCAGTATGCCATCTAAAATGTAAAATTTAAAATTTAAAATTTAAGATGGTATTGAGCGATCGCGATCCTTATAGCCCAGAACCGTCAAGTAATACAGTGTAACTGTATGTTGTCGCGCAGCAACCCCAGGTTCTACATTAAAGATAGTTATGACTAATTGCGGGCGTGCAGTCTATCCTTTAAGCATAAAATTTATGAAACTTAAAATTTACCAGATTTTAATTGGAGCGGCGATCGTCCTAATTACCGGAATGTTTCTCGGACGTTTTGAAATCACGATCTCCAACGGTGCAAACCGGCCGAGCGATTTGCATTCTCCAGCCACCGCACTCCCCCCAACACCCCCGATTTCGAGAGTCGAGACAGCCTCCACAGACACCGCTAAGGGGCTCAAACCTGACTTACCCCCCGAACCAGAAGCAGAAAGCAATTCCTCACTCCCTGTCAATGCCGCATCCGCTGGCACTCTGCGCGTCAGCAACCGCAGCGATCGCCCAGTGCGAGTAGCCCTGCTGTCGAAACGGCAAGCCGAGAAATCCTACGGCAAACCGGCGCACTGGGATTTTGCACCGGGGGAAGGCGGCGGCAAGGGATTGATGCTATCGCTGCCGGAGGGCAAGTTAGAAGTCAAACAGGGAGACATTCTGGTGGTTTTTGCTCAGGATGGTTCCCGCCGCTACTGGGGGCCTTACGTCGCCGGGGAGACAGCCTCGCCCGCTTGGAACGCCACAGCCGGGGAATGGCAATTAACTTTGCAGCCGTAAACGCTTAGCTGCGGGCCGAGATTTTGGTCGAGAAACCCGCTGTCTGCGGTCTTGTTGAGAACGGTGCAAGATTTCAGTTGAACCTGAGATATTGCGTTTTTCAAGAGCGGGCGGGACACCCCACAAGAAGCTTAATGTCTTGTGGAACAGGCATCTTGCCTGTTCTTGAGAACGCTGCAAGATTTGAGTTGAACCGGGTGCGATCGAATTTGCAGTTTCGATCGGGCGAATCTTTCGGTAGACTCTCTAATGCGAGCTAAAATTTTAAATCTAAAATCGCAGGAAGTTTGGGTGAAGGAAGTTATTAAAAATTTGTCAGAATTTCAAAGAAATCGCTCGATCGCCAAGCCAACGAAGAGCAGGGCAGCTTTGTTGCTGTCGCTGCTGTGGCTGTGCGCGATCGCCTCCGTGGCTTTCTTGTGGAATCTCGGCAACATCGGCTTAGTTGACGAAACCGAACCGCTGTTTGCCGAAGCAGCCCGTCAAATGAATGTGACAGGAGATTGGATCACTCCTTATTTTAACGGCGAAACCAGGTTTGACAAGCCGCCGTTGATTTACTGGCTGATGGCGGTGGCTTACCGCACTCTGGGCGTTAACGAGTGGGCTGTGCGACTTCCATCGGCTTTGTGTGCGATCGCCCTGACTTGCCTCGGATTCTATACTCTATCGAAAACAGAAGGAAGTTCGGCAGCGGATTTTGTAGCGGATGTAGCGGATAGAAGTTCGGCAGCGGATTTTGTAGCGGATGTAGCGGATAGAAGTTCGGCAGCGGATTTTGTAGCGGATGTCACGGATGTTACGGAGAGAAGGAAGAAGGAAGAGGGCATATTTTCTCAATCTCCCAATCTCCCGCTTTTTCTTTCTACTCCTTGGATTGGTGCAGCGCTAATTGCTTTAAATCCCCAAACTATTGCCTGGGGGCGGACTGGCGTTTCAGATATGCTATTAGTTGCTTGTATGTGTTCGGCACTTCTGGCATTTTTCCTCGGTTACACCCTCGAAGAACAGAGAGAAAAAGCAGAATTTCCCACCGTTGCTGCATCGCGATTTCCGAATAAATGGTATCTGACTTGTTACGTACTAATTGCCTTAGCAATTCTGGCTAAGGGGCCTGTGGGAATTGTCATCCCAGCCCTGATTATTGGCAGCTTCGGGCTGTATTTGGGAAATTTTCGGCAACTTTGGCGCGAAATGCGTCCGCTGTCGGGAATCTTGATTATTTTGGCGATCGCCCTACCTTGGTTTATTCTGGTTATTTTAGCCAACGGTCAAACTTATATTGACAGCTTTTTCGGCTATCACAATTTCCAGCGTTTTACCGAAGTAGTCAACAAGCACTCGGCGCCGTGGTATTTTTACTTTTTTGTAGTGCTCGTTGGTTTTGCGCCTTGGTCGATTTATTTGCCAATAGCGATCGCCCGTACCCGTTTTTGGCAGCGCAGTTACTGGCGCCGTCAACCGCGAGCGGCACAATTAAGTTTATTTGCCCTATTTTGGTTCTGCTGCATCTTTAGCTTTTTCACGATCTCCGTGACAAAACTGCCGAGTTATGTATTGCCTTTACTGCCCGCCGCTGCGATTTTGGTAACGTTGCTGTGGAGTGAGATTATTGCAGGAAAGCAACCAGAAAATAGACCGGGAAAGTTAGAGAAACAACCGAATTATTTACCGCGAGGGCTGTTAGCTACATACATTTTTAATATCGTATTTTTACTGATTATAGCCGGAGCAACTTTCTACTGCTATCACTGGCTGGGAGATGACCCGGCCATGCCCAATTTTCCCCAAGCAATTCACGAGTCGGGATTGCTGATGGTTGGCGGTGCGATTTGGATAACGGCGGCTGGGGCGATCGCACTTTTACTCTGGAAGCGGCAAGAACGCTGGATTTTGGTGGTTAACTTCATCGGATTCGTAGCATTTATCATTTTTGGTCTGACTCCGGCCTACAATTTGGTCGATCTCAACCGCCAGTTACCTCTGAGAGAGTTAGCGAAGGTTGTTCTTCAACAAAAACTGCCGGGGGAAGAGTTGATGATGATTGGTTTCTGGAAACCGAGTCTAGTTTTTTATACCCAAGATCCAGTGACTTTCTACCGACTTCCCAGAGGAGCGAAGGACTACATTGAGGAATCCAACAACCATACTTCTCCGACGATTATGGTACTGGGATATCCCGACAAATTTGTAGAATTCGGATTGCAGCCCAATCAATATCAATTGTTGGACAGTCGCGGCGCGTACCAACTGGCCAGGGTTCCGAGAAAGGCGTTTTTGAAATAGTGTAGAATACTGCGGTTTGGGCGATCGATCCTCAGACAAGGTATGATGTTGCAATTGCTGTACGATCCTAGCAGCCCAGAAACATAACTTTGACGAAAATGTGGTATAAGATCTACAGGATAGTGTTATACCACCGTTGCGGTATGATTGATAATGATATGGCAAGTTCATACTTAAATCGTAAGAAGTAAAATGTCATACTCAGCTTTAGTAAACATAGTATTTGCGGTGGGACGAACAGGAGCCAACGGGGTAGAATTGCTTGGTACAGCAACTCTACTAAATAGTCGAGGAAGGTTTGTTACTGCTGCCCATGTTACTAATAAAGATGACCAGAATCTAGTCGTGGTTCTCAGAAATTACAATTCGATTGATGACTATCAAGATACTTCTGATTATCAAGTGCAGGTAATTTCAGTTCGCATTGAAGCTATCGATCCTTTCACAGATTTGTGTATTTTGTATGCTGATATCGATCTGTCTTCTAACCTATCGATAAGTAGCACGGATATTCTAAACGTGAGCAGTGTTGTTGATGTTTTTGGTTATCCTCACGCCGATTGTGGGAGATTGGTACTTACTCATCAACGAACTGAGATCGGTGCAAGAATCTTAATTAAAAATGGGGTAGTCAAAAGCAAGCACGTCGTGCTGAATACTCAGGCTCGCCCAGGTCAATCTGGAAGTCCTATATTCTCTGCATACACCACTACATTAGTTGCTATTCTCATTGGGTCATATGCTCCGGGTGGTGGAGGTGGTATTTCATTGGGTGGGGTAGATCCGCATACCCTCCATCAAACTACTCATGCGGTATCTGTTGAGTACGTTAGGGAAATGTTGTAGATATGGAAAATAAATTAGCACAAGTATTTCAGATAGAAAGTGAAGAGTGGCTCGCAACGCTACCTAGATATCAACAAAATAGGATAAAACAGCTAGTGGATGCGACTAACTCTTACGAAGAGGCAGCGAAACAGTGGCTAAATGCAATGCCAGAGAACACATTTCCATTAGGATCAGAACAAGCAAAAAATGTATTTATTATTGAAAAAGTTCGCGATGAAATCAAAAAATTCTTAAGTGGAAATGAAAAATATGCTGATGAAGAACAACAGCTAGTTTCTGCGTCAGAGATACTACAAAAGACTTTTGTGAGTTCTGTTTCAGCAGCAATTGCCCCAGCAATAGGCATAGCAGCAGCCTACCTCATGCCTTTGATTGTTCTTGAATTAATGACAATGAGTAAGATTGGGGATAGAGCGGTTGCGATCGCAGAAGAGACAAGCAATGCAATGTTATCATCGGAATCTGACATGGTAGAGGAGATGCGTTGGGATCGATCGTTCTCCCGTTCCCCAGATGTTCTTGCTAAACTCGCAGCGACGGCAATGGCTGAGTATCGTGCAGGCAAAACGCAAGAACTAGATCCAGAAACATTGTGAATTCACGCATTACAACCGAGTTCCGTAAATTATTTGCTGATTTACCTGAACAAGTTCGAGCTCAGACGCGGGCGGCGTATCGCCAGTTCAAGCAAAACCCAAGTCACCCAAGCCTGCGTTTCAAGAAGGTGCATCCAGAGTTACCAATCTATTCGGCCAGAATTAGCAAAAACTATCGAGCACTTGGTCAGTTGGATGGAGACACTGCCATCTGGTTTTGGGTTGGTTCACACGCAGAGTACGATAAGTTGCTGGGGCAGTTGTAGCGCGGGGCGGGAATGGATTCGGGAAGGAATGGCAACACCCATTGAGCATTACGATCGCCCTTTGGAGTGGTGAGTTTGCTAACTAGACGTGCCATAATCAGCCATACTCTCTGGTATGCGATCGCCTAGACATATTATGGACGCACTAATCGGCAAAAGTTTACAGGGCGGAAAATATACCCTCGAACAAGAACTGGGGCGAGGCGGCTTTGGGATTACTTTCCGGGCAAATCACCGCTACTTAGGACAGCCCGTGGTGATTAAAACCCTCAACGAATCTCTGCGGCGCGATCCCAAATTTGCCGAGTTCGATCGCAAATTCCAAGACGAAGCGAGGCGATTGGCTTCCTGCGTCCATCCAAATATAGTCCGCGTCAGCGACTTTTTTGTGGAAGACGGGCAGCCTTACATGGTAATGGACTACATAGCCGGTCAGAATTTGGGCGATGTAGTCGGTACAAACAATCCCCTTCCCGAAAATCTGGCAATTCTCTACATCACTCAAATTGGGGCTGCTTTGAAAGCAGTTCATCAAAAGGGTTTGCTGCACCGAGATGTCAAGCCGCAAAACATAATTTTGCGCCAAAACACTCAGGAAGTCGTGCTCATTGATTTTGGCATAGCCCGCGAGTTTACGGACGGCGCAACTCAAAGTCACACTAATATGGTGTCCGACGGCTACGCACCCCCAGAACAGTATTTCGCCCAAGGAAAATATACCCCCGCCACCGATGTTTACGGTATGGCGGCGACGCTTTACACTTTACTGACAGCACGGGTGCCGGTGGCTGCAATTTTGCGCACCAGCCAGCCGATGCCTTCACCCCGCGACTTGCGGCCTGACTTAAGTGTGACTGTGAGTCAAGCGGTGATGCGGGGGATGACGGTAGAGGCTCAAAATCGCCCTGCTAGCGTGGATGAGTGGCTGTCGCTGCTGCACGGGCAGGGTGCTGCTGCGTCGCCGGACACCGGGCCGACGGTGGCGGTGATGCCGGGACACGGGCCTCAGTCGCCGGCAAATGTGAGAACAGCGCCTGCTGTGGTGACGAATGGCTCCGGCAACCGCAAAGTTTGGTTGATTTTGGGGTTGGTGGCGATCGCCCTGATAGTTGCAAGTTTAGTCGGTGTTGCTAGGGTTTTCCTCAACCGGCAGTCTCCCGAACCCGCACCGGTAGCGAAGGACGATCGCACTTCAGCCCCCGCAGATCCAGACGCGCGATCGAGCCCCGCACCAATTCCCACACCCACACCCACAGCAACTCCAACTCGCCGAGAAACTCCGCCACCGGCTGCAGAAACTCCAACACCAACACCAACACCAACACCCGCGCCTGCTGAAACTCCTTTGTCGCCAACACCAGCCCCAGCGCCAACAACCGCAGGGGAAGGCGCAAAGACACCGCCGCTACAAGAACCAACGGAAAAACTTGTTGACAAGGAGTTGCCGATTGATCGATCCGCACCCAGCCCCGAACAACCGGCAACCAGCTATCAGAAGACTCCCACGATCCCAGGATTTGCGGTTGGTACGCCGGAAAGTCAGATTGTAGGTGCATTGGGAAATCCGACAGACTCTCAAGCCCGTGGCTATTGGCCGAATACTCGCACCGCACTTTACGAATTGCTGCCGAACCGGGTGACTCTCGGCTATATTTACGATCGCGATTCCGACAAATTAGTGCAAACAGAGGGTTCTTTTGCCCCGTCGGTGGATGATTTGGTGGTGCGAACCGCCTTAAACGGGATGGTAGGCGGTGCCAACCGGAAGATTTTGCAAGGCTTGGGGGACGTGCAGCAGCGCCGGACTAATCGGTTTGCGTTTAGCAAGGGTTCGCTCTCAGGTACGATCGAACGCAATGAGCGCGATCGGATTTACATCGGCGTTTGGGACGAAAATTTGCATTAATCCAGGACGATCGACCTAAGTTCGGTGCGTCAGGCGCAAATTCTCTCTTTGCGATCGGCACATTCGGAGCTGACGCACCCTACAATAACTATTTGCGAAACAATCCAAAATCTAAAATCCCCAATCCAAAATCCCCAATCTTCAATCTTCAATCTTCAATCCAAAATCCAAAATCTAAAATCTAA
Source organism: Cyanobacteriota bacterium (assembly GCA_025362325.1). Classification (GTDB taxonomy): domain Bacteria; phylum Cyanobacteriota; class Cyanobacteriia; order Cyanobacteriales; family Microcoleaceae; genus Microcoleus. The sequence continues at coordinate 10,144 of JANYGO010000374.1, forward strand.
AATCAATTGACGTTACACAAAATATGGTCTACAATTAGAGGACACGAGGGGCTGTAATGGTTTCGACAGGGTGGCGAAAGCTGCTCCGTGATGCAGGTCGAGAGGGAGTCCACTCTCGTTAATATCGGCTCAAACAAAAAAGTAAATGCGAACAACATCGTTCCTTTCGCTCGCAAAGCCGTAGCTGTAGCCTAAAAACTTCTCTAGCTTGGTTCAGAGTGTATGCCGCTTAACTCCGTTAAAGGCAGCATAACAACCCCCAACGGATGCCCTAGCTAAACGTTTCTAGTCGTCTAGCCGGGAAAGCAATCACTAGAAAATCCCCCCATTTGGGATAAAGATGGTTCCCGCCCCAAGGATTAGAGGGGATAAACCTGTGAATGATCGGAAGGTAAATACCCATTTTGGACGGCAGTTCGATTCTGCCCAGTTCCATCAAAAAAGTGACGTAAAATCAATGGTTTAAGCCATTTGAAAGCCACTTTACAAAATTCAAAGGGCTCGCGAGTTAACTCGCGAGCCCTTTTGTTTGGGCTATATGTCCCTGGACGCACGGGTAGTCAGAAACCGGGTTTTTGCGAGAAAACTTCGTTACAGCACGCAGAAACGCATAAAAACCCGGTTTCTTTGGTATTTATGCGTCTAGGACTAAACAACCACGAGTAGTCAGCCAACAATCAACCGTCAACCGTCAACCGTCAACCGTCAACCGTCAACCGTCAACCGTCAACCGTCAACCATCAACCATCAGTTACCAACCCATTAGCTAAGCTGCGGGATCACATAATTAGAACTTCACCTCATCCGTGCGTTCTTCGAGGCTGTCGAGCGATATACTATTAGGCGGTAAAGCATTAAAAATCTTTACAAAAACCCCGCTCTCTAAGCCTACTCCTACGAAGGACGGGTGAAAAATTATATGGCGATCGCTCAAAAGCTGGAAACATGAACCCAGGAATTGACTTACAAGGAAGTTTCGTAGAAGCCCTAATCAATTGGGGCTTACCGGCAGACATCGCCCAAGTGCTGTGGCTGCCGCTGCCGATGGTGCTGATGATTGTCGGTGCTGTTTTCGGGGTACTGACTAGCGTCTGGCTAGAGCGGAAAATTTCCGCCGCCGCTCAACAGCGGATTGGCCCCGAATTTATCGGCCCTCTGGGAGTGCTCGCACCCGTTGCTGACGGCCTGAAGTTGGTATTCAAGGAAGATATTGTACCGGCAAAAGCTGACGCGCTGCTGTTCACCCTCGGGCCGGTGATTGTCGTGATTCCAGTGTTTCTGTCCTACTTAATCGTACCCTTCGGCGAACATATGCTGATCGCCGATATGGGGACAGCAATATTTCTGTGGATTGCTCTTTCTAGCATTCAGCCGATCGGCTTGCTGATGTCGGGCTATGCTTCTAATAACAAATACGCCCTCCTCGGCGGACTCAGAGCAGCCGCTCAATCCCTCAGCTACGAAATTCCCCTAGCTTTGGCAGTATTGGCAGTTGTGATGATGTCCAATAGCTTAAGTACGATCGACATCGTACAGCAACAAGCCGGCTACGGCATCATCGGCTGGAACGTCTGGCGACAACCCGCCGGTTTTTTAATTTTCTGGATAGCAGCCCTCGCAGAATGCGAACGGTTGCCCTTCGACCTTCCCGAAGCAGAAGAAGAATTGGTAGCAGGATATCAGACTGAGTACACAGGCATGAAATTTGCTCTGTACTACATCGCTTCCTACGTTAACCTCGTCCTTTCTTGCCTGCTAGTAGCAGTTTTGTACCTCGGCGGCTGGGAATGCCCGATTCCTGTCGGAGTCATCTCCAATGCCCTGGGATTGAGCGAGACCACTCCTTGGTTGCAGGTAATTACCGGCTTGCTGGGCATTACCATGACCATGCTGAAAGCCTACTTTTTCCTGTTTCTGGCAATTCTGCTGCGCTGGACTCTGCCGCGAGTTCGGATCGACCAATTGCTCAATTTGGGATGGAAGTTTTTGCTTCCCGTTGCTTTAGTTAATTTGCTATTAACCGCAGCTTTGAAGCTGGCCTTTCCCTTTGCTTTTGGCGGTTAATTGATAATAGGTAAAAGGCAATAGCTAACACAAATTAGCTGTTAACCAATTACCTGTTATCAATTAGCAATTACCAAAAACTCAAGTACAGAGAGAGAACACAATGCTAAAATTCCTCAATCAAGTAGGCGAATACGCCAAAGAAACTCTTCAAGCTGCCAAGTATATCGGTCAAGGGCTATCTGTGACTTTTGACCACATGAGACGCCGGCCGATTACGGTGCAGTATCCTTACGAAAAACTAATTCCTTCCGAACGTTTCCGGGGCAGAATTCACTTTGAATTTGACAAGTGCATCTCCTGCGAAGTCTGCGTTCGAGTTTGTCCGATCAATTTACCTGTGGTGGATTGGGAATTTAACAAAGAAACTAAGAAGAAACAGCTCAAGCACTACAGTATCGATTTCGGGGTGTGCATCTTCTGCGGCAACTGCGTAGAATATTGTCCGACGAATTGTTTGTCGATGACAGAAGAATACGAATTAGCTGCTTACGAACGTCACGAATTGAATTATGATAACGTGGCTCTCGGACGTTTGCCCTACAAGGTTACAGATGACCCGATGGTAACACCATTGCGGGAATTCGCTTATTTACCTAAAGGTGCGATCGACCCTCATGAAGTTTCCTACACCGATCGCCGCGCTGGTCTCCGCCCAGAGGAAATTCAGGAAAGTAAGTAATTAGTCATTAGTCAGCAGTCATCAGTCATTAGTGAAATAACCAATAATTAATGACTGCTAACTAATGAGTAAAAACAAACAATATAAAACTAATGATTGAGGATTAAAAATTGTGAATCTAGCCGAAGGGGTTCAACTTGTTTCATTTGGCATCCTGTCAGTAATGATGATTGGAGGAGCATTAGGAGTAGTCCTATTCTCCAACATCGTTTACTCAGCATTTTTGCTGTGCGGCGTATTTACCAGCATTGCGGGTTTGTACCTGTTGCTGAATGCTGATTTTGTCGCAGCAGCGCAAGTCTTGATTTATGTTGGTGCTGTCAACGTCTTAATTTTGTTTGCCATCATGTTGGTAAACAAACGAGAAGAGTTCCGCACAATTCCCAATGCTTGGGTGCGTCAACTAGCAACCGCACTGGTTTGTGCTGGTTTGTTTGCGCTGTTGGGTACGATGGTAGTGTCTACTCCTTGGGCAATTGTGACAACTACGGGAGCACCGGCGGAAAGTTCAATTGTCACCATCGCCAAACACTTCTTCACCGACTATTTGCTACCTTTCGAGTTAGCATCAGTGTTCTTGTTGATGGCAATGGTAGGAGCAATTGTCTTGGCGCGCCGCGATTTCTTCCCGGATGAACTGTCAATGAAACAATCGGAAACACCAGCTTTTAGCTTGCCAGAACGCCCGCGCGAATTAGTTTCTGCCGGTGATGTTTCTTCAGCAGAAACAAAGTAATTGCATGGTGTGTACTTTGCACCTCATGCTTCGCTGTTGCGGCATTTAAATTGTGTGTCAAGAATTAATCAAACTCTTGTGGGACGTTGCTCCGAGCAGCGTCCCAAATAGATAATTTAAATGCGCAGCCTCTCTATCTGCCTGTTTTGTAGTAATTTAGATCGAGAAAAACTAGAAAAACTTATGCAACTGCAACTCCAGTATTTCCTGTTATTAGCTGCTGCACTTTTCTGTATTGGCATTTACGGTTTAATTACCAGCAGAAATGCAGTGCGGGTGTTGATGTCGATCGAGTTGATGCTAAATGCAGTCAATCTCAACCTGATGGGTTTTTCTAACTATCTTGACCCCGTACAGATTAAAGGTCAAGTATTTACGGTTTTTGTAGTCACGGTTGCGGCTGCTGAGGCCGCAGTCGGTTTGGCTATTGTTTTGGCGATTTACCGCAACCGCAATACCGTAGACATGGAAGAGTTTAACTTGCTGAAGTGGTAATTAGTCATTAGTCATTAGTCATTAGTCATTAGTCATTAGTCAAAACTTCTGACAGTTTCAATGATTGCGTAGGTGGCTAGAAACGTAGTCACAGACGGCTGTTTGCCGATTAGGCCCAGATCCCCCCTAGCCCCCCTTGCTTTCGGGGGGGACAAGACTCTTCTCAAAGTCCCCCCCGAAAGCAAGGGGGATGCGAGGGGGATCAGGCCTGGCGTCTAAACGAGAGATACAAAGGTTTTCGGGCTTAAGTTGACACGATCAAAGACACTGTCGTCCTTACTCGCAACCAGTTAATTACTGTCTTTGCTTCTAGTAATTTCTAGAGTAATTCTGCCGCCAAAGTCAGGAATCGGAGCGGCCGGTTTTGATAGTTGTAGCTTGACTTGCTCGACTAAAGGTAGTTCTAAAAGCGCTTGGGCGATCGCATCTGCTAGCTTTTCTATCAATAAAAACTTAGAGTTTTTGACAAGCTGTTGGATCAGAGTAATTGCACTTCGGTAATCGAGAGTAAGATTAATATCATCGCTTTTGCCGGCGGGCGACAAATCGAGCCAGAGAGTGACATCCACCTCAAACCACTGCCCCAACACTTGTTCTTCAGGTAGATAGCCCGTGTAGCCGTAGCAGCGAATTCCTGTAAGTTGAATAGAATCCATTGTGAAATAAACTAAAAGTGCATTGCCTATACCAATTTACATTGAACCATATAAATTTCTCTGTCCTCTCTTCTCTGCGCCAATATTTTTCTCTGCTGTTCGTGCGCTCTTATGATATCTTAAATATTAAAGCTGCCCTCCCTTCTCCAACCTGTCCAGCAAATCCTCAGCAACCTGACACCAGTTCTGTCTTATTTCTGCATCTTCTGGCTTTTCTGTCAAGCTACGGCCTTTTAATTCTGGATATTTATTGTAAAACAATTCATCCACTTTCTGATAAAAAATATCCTTATCAATATTCAGGTTTTTGCGGCGCTTGCCAATCTTTTCTTGACGGGCGATTTCTGCATCCAAAGACGTATCTGAAGAATGCGGGAGGTCGGTAAATTTGGGCAGTTCAGGTAATTTTGGGAGAGTAAAACCAGATTTTACTGCACTAAAAGCTAGAATTCCCGGCAATAAAATCACACTTAAACTTGCTAGGGTTTTCCAAGGAATTAACTTAAATTTGCTGGTGTTGCTGTTAACAATTTGAGGGGTTTGCACAACAGGAGGATTGTTGTTGGTAGCGGTTTGAGTGCTGTGTTTGAAGGGGCGCCCGACAAAGTTCATTGTCACCATTTGGGAGATGATGCTGCCAATTTGGGATAATTTTGGATCTTTGAGGGCTTCGCGGACTTCTTTTGCGGACTGGTAGCGATCGCCCGGTGGTTCTGCTAGCATCTTATCTAACACGGTTCCCAGGTTGGGACTGACACTGACGTGCGATCGCCAATCCCAAGTTTTGTTATGGATATCGTACAATTTCTGAGGCTTTTTGCCACTTAGCAGCACTAAAGCCGTGACGGCTAAAGCGTACAAATCGCTAGCGGGAGTAACTTTTCCCAGCCGCATTTGTTCGGCTGGCGAATAACCCTGTTTGCCGATCGCCGTAGCAGGTTGTCCGCTAAACTGAAATACGGCCGTTGCTGCGATTTGCTTGACAGAACCGAAATCAATTAAAAATGGCAGTTTCTCAGCAGTGTGCTGAATGATATTGTCGGGCGAAATATCGCGGTGAATTAAATTTTTGGAGTGAATGTATTCTAAAACTGGTAAAATCTGAAATAGCAGTTGAGTAACTTCGGGTTCGGTAAAATTTTTACCTTGCTGCTGGCGGGATATAAGTATTTCTTCGTAAGTTTGACCGGGGATGTAGTCTTGAACTAAAAATAAAGATGGATTCCCGCCCAAATCGGTTCGCAGCAGTTCTCGAAAGCGGGGGATTTGCGGGTGTTGGAGGTGGTAAAGCATACTCGCCTCGCGATCGAACAATTCGGCGGCTTTGGGGCTTTGAACCACGGGAGAAAACTCTTTGAGCACGCAGTTTTCGCCGTAGCGGTTGGTATCTTCTGCGAGGTAAGTCCGCCCGAAGCCGCCGCGGCCTAATTCGCGGATGATGCGGTAGCGTTTTTCGAGGGTGGAACCTGGGGCGAGGGGGGAAGGGTTAGACATAAACCAGGGCAAATTGTTCGAGTTGGGGAGTCGCGGGGGACGGTATAGCTTATTGTAGCTAAGTTTGGTTGGATGCGAGGGCGATCGTACATTTTGGGGATGGATGAAGGAGAAGAGACACTTTGCTTAAGATTCAGTATCTTGTTTTAAATTATTTAATGCTGAGATAATATTTTGAGCTAATTTCAAAGCATATTTGACATCTTTTTGTAAATTAAATATAGTATCTGCATAATCAGCTTTATTTCTCAGCTCTCTTAATCTACTTAAATTTTCACCTATTTTTATCATTTCTTTGTTTTTAGATTGGTGAAAAATGAATTCCTCAGCTACATATTGATGCTCATTGATATCAGAACTGCTTTTGCGAGAGAGTCTGGGGTCTTTTTCAATATCGCGCAAGTAGTTTCGCGACCAACAGAAAACTGCATAGTAAGCTCTACTTACAGCAGAGCGTAATTTGGCTTCAGCATCGTCTGAATCGCTTGACAAAGCAGCTAACTCGGTTGCTAAATTTAAATACTCAGACCAATCAAATTTCATTTGATTCCCATTCGAGATTAATATGCAGCTTATTGTTAGTCACAGAAGTTACAGCTTCTACCCACCAAGTCTCATCCAGAATCATTAATTTGTCAAAAGCTTCATCGACTTCGAGTTTAGTATAGATATTAATCCAAAGAGTTTGACTTCCGGCTATTTCCGGGTCAGTTTTGACTTCTAATTCTAATCTTTCGCCAGGAAATAGGGTGGTAATTTTCTCGTGAGCTTCAATAATTAAGGATGTAATTGTTTGTTGTTCGATGATGAATTTAAAAGTTTCGCGTGAATCGGGGATGGTGTAGAGGGTTCTGATCTCATTAAATGAATTAATTAAATCATCAAAGGCTTTGCTCTTGACACCTGCATCTTGAGTAATGGTCATAAAACTAGATGGGGAGAGGAGTTTGACTGTTTAAATTATAGTCGATATCAATTTTGTGCGTTAAAACAGCACTTGGGACAGTTTCAGGGCTTACACATGGGGCTAGAAACCCGGTTTCTACGAGTTTTGCGTTTAGTAACGAGAAATATAGAAAGAAACCGGGTTTCTGAAATCGCGAGTGCGATCGATAATTTGTGAATCGGCAAATCGCGATCGGGGCGATCGCACTATTGTATTTTACAACTCCCGATGCGTAAATTCCCGAGCATCTTTGCCGACATAACTCGCAGCAATATGACCGTCTCCAACAACTCGATACTTATAGGTAATCAAACCCTCCAAACCAACAGGCCCGCGAGGCGGCATTTGCTGCGTACTAATCCCCACTTCTGCGCCGAAACCGTAGCGGAAACCGTCAGCAAATCGAGTTGAACAATTGTGATAAACTCCGGCTGCATCGACTTGATTTAAAAAAGTTTCGGCGGCTTCGCTATCTTCGGTAACTATCACATCTGTATGTCTGGAACCGTAAGTATTGATATGATTAATTGCCTCTTCCACAGAATCTACTATTTTGATTGATAAAATCAAATCGCTGTATTCTGTAGACCAATCCGCCTCATTTGCTTCGGCAATATCCAAGATTGCGCGAGTTGGTTCGTCTCCCCGCAATTCGACTTTTTTCTGCTGCAAAGCTTGGGAAACTGCGGGCAGGAAAATGGGGGCAATATCCTTGTGAACTAACAAGGTTTCAATGGCATTGCAGGCGGCGGGATACTGAGTTTTGGCATCGACCGAAATCTGTACGGCTTTCTGAATGTCTGCTGCTTTGTCTGCATACAAATGACAAATTCCGTCGGCGTGTCCCAAGACAGGAATCCGCGTATTTTCCTGCACGAACCGCACGAAGGAATTAGAACCTCTGGGAATGATCAAGTCTACGTATTCATCCATTTTCAGCAGTTCGATTGTTTCTTCCCGCGTGGTGAGCAACTGCACTGCTGCGGGATTGACCGCTGTTTCTGCTAATGCTTGATGGATGACTTTTGTCAAGGTTTCGCAGGAACGAACAGCTTCTTTGCCACCTTTGAGAATTACGCCGTTTCCCGATTTGATTGCCAAGGATACTATCTGAATTAAGGCTTCTGGGCGCGCTTCAAAAATAATCCCTAAAACGCCCAAAGGACAGGTGACGCGCTTTAGGATTAATCCTGTGTGTAATTCGCGGTGGATTTGCACGGCACCGATGGGGTCTGGGAGTTTGGCAACATCTCGCACGCCCGCGATCGCACTTTTTAACTTGCTCTCATCCAACTTCAGGCGATCGTACAGCGGTTTAGCAATTCCATCGGTCTCAGCCGCCTTGCAGTCAGCAGCATTCGCCGCTAGAATATCCGCAGCAGCAGCTTCTAAAGCTTTAGCAACAGCCTCAATCGCTTGATTTTTGAGATCGGCGGACAAAACTGCCAATTTTCTAGCAGATGCGCGGGTTTTTTGGGCAATTTCAATAATCGACATAGCAGTAACTTTTAAATAGTTTTGATTTTTGAGTTTTGAGGTAGTAATAGAATTCGCCCAAATAAATTGGGCGGGCAGTTTTCCATCTTAACAAAACAGAGGAAATTATATATTTTTGTTGAGACCCCTTACCGCGCTCCGCAATTACAGGTTAAAACAGTGAAGTATAGATAAAATCCCACGGCGATTACCATTTGTCAATAACCTTAGGAGATTATTATGTCATCTCAAGCTCCTTTACGCAAGGCAGGGCGATCGCCCAAAGCCGGCATTAAACTCATACAGCAAACTGGCGGAAATCTCGCTTTAGCTTCCGGCGTCACCATCATCATGCTATGTGGTATGGTGTTAGCGCTATCCTTAGCCTCAGTTTTCATTATCAACGGCCCCGATCCAGTCGTCGGATTGGCGATCGCACTTCCGATCACTCTGATTTTTAACATTGCTGCTTTTTTCCTATCACCTTACTTGATGGACTTAACCCAAAATTGGCTTTACAATACTCGCTGGGTTTCCCTAGCAGAAATTGAAAGCCACAGTCCCGAAACAGCAAAAGTTATTCAGAAAGTTTGCAAACAGAAAAACCTGCAACAGCCGCGGTTAGGAATTATTGACGATCAAAACCCCACAGCTTTTACCTACGGTTCCTTTCCTAACAGCGCTCGCTTAGTCGTCAGTCAAGGTCTTTTCACCTATTTAGACGACGATGAAATTGCTACTGTTTACGCCCACGAACTCGGTCACATCGTCCACTGGGACTTTGCAGTCATGACTTTAGCTTCGACTTTGGTGCAAATTACTTATTTAATTTACACTACAGCTCAAAGCCTGGGTCGCAGGGGCGGCGACAAAGCTAAAGATGCGGCAGGAACTGTAGCTGCTGTTGCTTATTTGTTTTACATCGCCGGCACTTATTTGTTGCTGTATTTGTCGCGGACGCGAGAATATTTTGCTGACCATTTTGCCGCTGAAACTACCGGGAACCCCAACGCTTTATCCCGGGCTTTGGTAAAGATTGCTTACGGTATTTTGGAAGAAGGACAAAGAGCAACGGAACCCAGCCGTTTGTTAGAAGGAACTCGCGCTTTGGGCATTTACGATGCGAAAGCTGCCACTTCTACCGGCACTGCTTACCGGATTGCGTCGGAACCAGAAAAAATTGGGCGAGTGTTTCTGTGGGATATGTTTAATCCTTGGGCTTGGTGGATGGAGTTGAATTCAACTCACCCGCTTACTGGTAAGCGAGTTCGCGCTTTGAGCACCTACGCAGAACAATTGGGATTGAATATTGAGTTTGACATGGGCAGGATTGTCGGGGAAGGCCGCAATTTGAGCAAGCGGAAATTGTACGGTAATTTCTTTTTCGATTTGCTGCTGTACAGTGCGGAAACTCTGGGCTTGGCGGTGGGTTTTGCGATCGGCATTTCGCTGTATCCTGTAAATCCGATGATGATGGTTGCTTGTCCTTTAATCGGCTTGGGTGTGGGAATTTTAATCAAAGCTTTGGTGATGTTCCCGAATTACTCAAAAGCAGAAGAGTTGGATGTTTTAACCTTAATGTCTGACCCCTATGCAAGTCCTCTGCGCGGTCAACCTGCGAAACTAGAAGGTGAATTAATTGGTCGCGGGGATGCGGGTTATGCGTTTGGTTCTGATTTGAAATTGCAAGACAAAACGGGCATGATTTATCTGCGCTATGCTTCTCGTTTTGGGCCGATTGGTAATTTTCTGTTTGGGATGAAGCGGGTTAAAAGTTTGATCGGTATGGATGTTAGTGCTTTGGGTTGGTTCCGCCGGGGTGTCGCGCCTTGGATGGATTTGATTCAGCTTGAAAGCGATAGCGGTACGACTGTTAACAGTTATCACCGCTTCTGGTCTTTTGTGATGGGGATTGGCGCGATCGCGATCGGGATTGCGTCGCTATTCGTGTCATTCGCAGCTTAAAATTTGAAAGGACTGAAGTCCTTACTACGAACCTGGTTTGTAGTGAGGACTTCAGTCCTCCCAAAGGTTAACAAATTGCTTGATTGCCGTCCGCGATTTCGCCTTAAAATTGCGTGCGGCTGGGAAAAACATCTAAAATCTGGCGCCCTTGAAAGTCAAGCGGTATTTGGAGGCGGATCTCATATAAAGTATTGGTTTGTAGTAGCTCTCGACAGCGCTGCTGCAAACTTTTATTTAAGGCGTTTGCTGACTGCGATGTTCCTAGCCCGCTTGCACAAGTTTCTGACGGCGACTGTGGATGAAAAATCCCGATCGCGCGCCATATTTTGGTTAACTCTAAGCTTGACATTTGCCGCAATTTATGGTATTTTAGGACTCAAGCAAGCCTTCAGCGGCGAGTATGTGGTGCAAGACGATGCGAGGCAGCACGTTTTCTGGATGATGCGGTTTGTCGATCTACAATTGTTCCCCAACGATTTCATTGCTAATTACTATCAATCAGTCGCCCCGGCAGGATACAGCACGCTCTACAAAATAGCTGCAACAATCGGCATTCACCCGCTATTATTTCACAAAATATTGCCGCTCTTTCTCGGCTTAATCTCCAGCTATTACTGTTTTGGACTTTGCCTAGAAATGCTGCCAGTACCGATGACTGGATTTATCGCATCTTTGCTGTTAAATCAGCATATGTGGATGACCGACGATTTGGCTTCCACAACGCCCAGAGCTTTTATATATCCGATATTTCTCGGTTTTTTATATTATTTGTCGCGAAGCTCCTTGCTGCCCTGTTTGGGAGCGATCGCCCTAATCGGATTATTTTACCCTCCCTACGCCTTGGTAGCTGCCGGAATTTTAGTTTTGCGGCTGGTAGCCTGGGAAAACGGCCGTTTGCGCTTGTCGGGCGATCGCACAAATTACCTATTTTGCAGTACAGGTTTGGGAGTAATCTTGTTAGTCATGCTACCCTACGCCTTAGATAAATCGGAATTTGGCCCGACTTATACCGCCGCAGAAGCCAAGCAAATGCGGGAATTTGCGCCAAACGGCAGAAATGCTTTTTTTCGTCCCAATCTCAAGGATTTTTGGCTGACTGGTAGGGGTAGCGGGATGTTTCCCAAGTCGCTGTTTACGCCTGTAACTCACTGTGCTGCATTGTTATTGCCGCTGCTGCTGTTTTGGCGATCGGCTTTTCCCTTAGCGAGTCAAATTAATAGCAAAATCTGGCTGTTGCTTCAGCTATTTTTAGCATCCTTGGCGATGTTTTTGGCTGCTCACGCTACCCTGTTTAAGCTGTATCAACCCGGACGCTATACTGCGTACAGCTTGCGCTTTATTGTTGTGTTGCTGGGTGCGATCGCCCTGACGTTAATGATCGATGGCCTCGGTCATTGGGCGTCAACAACCGAAACAAAATTTAATTTAAAAAAGCTAGTCGCACTAATTACCACAGCGACAATTGCGATCGCCGTCGTGCTTTATCCTTGCTGGGTTGAAGACTTTCCCGATGTCGGGTATGTAGCAGGTGAAATGCCCGCTTTATACAAGTTTTTTCAGCAACAACCAAAAGATATCCTGATTGCTTCGATTGCACCCGAAGCGGACAACTTGCCAACTTTTAGCCAGCGTTCAGTTTTGGTCGCAAAGGAATATGCAGTGCCGTATCAGAAAGGTTATTTTAGCGGATATTTACGGCGGGTTAACGATTTAATTCGCGCTCAATATACGTCCGAGCGAGCTGTGTTGAAAAACTTCATTAACACCTATGGAATTGATTTTTGGATGCTCGATCGCAATGCCTTGACTCTTAAGTATGTAGAGGATTACGGCTGGATCGATGATTTTGATGCGACACCGGAGGCGACGCTTTCTCTCAAACAAGGGAAAATTCCCGCGTTAGCTCCCGCAATGACAAGTTGTGCTGTTTTTCAGAATGAAATTGTAGTGGTTTTGGATGCGTCTTGTATTGTGAAAATGACTGGAAATTGAGTTTGCAGGGTGCACTTCGGCGCACCAGTCAAATAGAAAAAATTGCATTCATTCGCTCTCCTATCTTAAAATTATCTGCGTTTATTTGTGTTTATCTGCCTGACATCTGCGGTTGAGCTATCAAAGATTTATACAATTCAAGTCTAAAATCTAAAATCCGATTACTGTTTTGTAGGGGCAATCCCCCCTGTGGTTCTCGCTCCTGATGGGTGACGTTGCGGATATCCTGCAAGCAAATAATCTCCGAAATCAAAGGTGAATATAGATCCGGCGTCAGCTTCGTAGAGAATGAAAAGTGTATAAAAGCTCGATCGCCAATTATCCATACAGCAAAAACATGGCAACACTTTACGTCAACCCGCAAACAGGTAGCGATGGAGCAGCCGGCAGCCAATCGGCTCCCTTGAAAACGATCGCCCGCGCGATCGCCCGCGCTGCATCCGCAACTGTGATTCAGCTAGCACCAGGAACTTACAGCGCAGCCAGCGGCGAACAATTTCCCTTAGAAATTCCGTCGGGAGTCAAAGTTATCGGTAGCGAAACCAACAAAGGTAGCGGCACTCTGATTCAAGGAAGCGGCAAATTTGTTAGTCCCAGCGCTGCGGGTCAAAATATCACCATACTGCTAGCAACCGATGCAGAATTGCGCGGAGTAACTGTCACTAATTTGGATAGTCGCGGCACCGGAGTCTGGATTGAGTCAACTGCTCCCACTGTGGCTAACTGCACTTTCACGCTTTGCAAGCGCGAAGGCATTTTTGCCACGGGTAGCGCTAATCCTGCGATTCTCGACAACAGATTTGTGGAAAACTCGGCGGCGGGAGTGATTACGGCGGGAACTGCTAAAGGCGTACTGCGGCGCAATCTTTTTCAAAATACCGGTTACGGCATTTCTCTGCAAGCTCAATCGGCTCCTTTGATTGTTGACAACCAAATTTTGGCCAATCGCTCCGGTATTGTTTTAACGGGGAGTTCTAAGCCAGTTGTGCGCAAGAATCGCATTGAAAAAAATACCGAAGATGGTTTGACTGCGGTGGAAAAATCGCTGCCGGATCTGGGTACGGCTCAAGATTTGGGGGGAAATATCTTTGCGAATAACGGCCAATTCGATTTGCAAAATGCGACTACGACTAAGATTTTTGCGGTGGGAAATCAGCTCAATCCTTCGCGGGTGAAAGGTTTATTTGAGTTGGGCAATGTGACACCAACTCCGACACCAACTCCGACACCTGGGGGCGTAAAGTTCAGTGACATCAGCACGCACTGGGCTAAGGATTTTATCGATCGCCTTGCTAAGATGAATATTGTTAGCGGATTTCCCGACGGCACTTTTAAACCTGACCAGAGTTTAACTAGGGCTCAGTATGCGGCTTTGCTGGCGAAGGCGTTTGAGTTGGCGCCGCGCCGCGAGGCGACGGTTTTTAAGGATGTGGCGGCAAATTATTGGGCGCAACCAGCCATCATCAAAGCTAATCGAGGTGGGTTTTTGGCTGGATACCCCGATAGCACGTTTCGCCCGGAGCAGAATTTGACTAGGGCTCAGGCGATCGTCTCCTTGGTAAACGGCTTACAGTTTACGGGCGGCAATCCTAATTCTTTGAGCGTTTATGCCGATCGGGCTTTGATTCCCAGTTTTGCCACCGACTCCATAGCAACCGCCACAGAGCGCAAAATCGTCGTCAACTATCCGGCGCGCGACAAACTTTCTCCCGCCCGCGACATCACCCGTGGCGAGATATCCGCCCTCGTCTACCAAACGCTGGTAGCCACAAACCGGGCTGAGGCAATTAACTCTCCCTACATCGTCTAAGGCAATTGGGAGAAAGGGGACAAGGAAAAGTTGGAATCAACCTGTCTCCCCCCTCCCAAATCTTGATTTGCGAGTGTCCAAATCGTTTTATGATAAAAGATTAAGAAATTCAGCAATCTTTAAGGTTCGACTGTCAGATTATGGCTAAAATTCAATTCTCCCGGGGTATAGACGAAGATGCTGTGCCGGAAGTGCGCCTAACCCGTTCTAAAAGCGGAGATCAAGGCACTGCCACGTTTCTGTTTGAAAATCCCAAATCTCTCAGCAACAGCAGTACCCAAGACATTACTGGAATGTACATGATCGACTCTGAAGGCGAACTCCTGACTCGCGAAGTTAAGGCTAAGTTCATCAACGGTCAGCCAGCAGGCTTGGAAGCTCTTTATTTAATGAGAAGTGCCACAGAATGGGAACGCTTTATGCGTTTCATGGAACGCTACTCGGAAGCAAACGGCTTAGGATTTAACAAGGCATAATGGGTAGTTGGTGATTGGTAATTGGCAGAGCGCCGATTGCCGATTGCCAATTACTTACGACCATAAAATATGACGCAAATTCCTCACCCCGATTTATCTAAAATAACCGTAAGTTGCGCTATCATTACTGTTAGCGATACACGATCGGCTGAAACAGACAATAGCGGCTTGTTAACGAAGAAGCTGCTAAAAGATGCAGGTCACTCTGTGGTAGCTTACACTGTTGTTAAAGATGATGCCGCAAAAATTGTATTGCAAATGCAGGCGTTTTCCCAGCGCGAAGATGTCGATGCAATCATTTTTAACGGCGGGACGGGCATCGCTCCACGAGATACTACTTATGATGTGATGGAGAGTTTGCTAGACAGGATTTTACCGGGATTTGGGGAGATATTTCGGTATTTGAGCTATCAAGAAATTGGTTCGCGGGCGATCGCCTCTCGCGCAGTTGCAGGCGTGTATCAAGGCAAGTTAGTCTTTTCCCTTCCCGGCTCAAGCAATGGCGTAAGACTAGCTGTGGAAAAGCTAATTTTACCAGAATTAGTTCACTTGGTGCAGCAGTTGCGCGGAAACTGAGGGCTGGCGATCGACTAAAAGCTCGATCGCCCGCATCCGCTTTTTGTTAATTAAGACTTACGCTCAAAAACTAAGTTTTTAGCCGACAGTCGATCGATCTCAGATAAATTTCAGGGTGCCTGCGGTCGATCGATATACACTAGAAATATTGTGTATCGCCAGTTTTTGCAATGACGCTGCCTACCGGATCTCGTTCTCCTGCCCTCTTCCAAACGCTGTCGCTGGTAGCCGATCCGATCGCCTTTTTCGATCGGTATTCTGCCAAATACGGCGATACATTTACCGCCCGCGTACTGGGGCCCGCTTCGCCCCCCGTCGTGTTCCTGGGCAATCCAGAAGCCGTTCAGGCAGTGTTTACCACCTTGGCTGATGCCTTTGAATTTGGCAAAGTCACCAACGTATTTCGCCCGCTGGTGGGAACAGAATCGCTAATTATGAACGAAGGGGCGCGACACCTGCGACAGCGACAGCTATTAATGCCCGCGCTGCATCGGGAACAGTTGCACAGTCAAGGGCATTTGATTGTGGATTTGACGCGAAAACAAACACTGGATTGGAAAGCTGGAGATGCGATCGCAGTCCGTCAAGAAATGTCAGAAATTTCGCTGCAAGTAATCCTGCAAGTTGTCTTCGGATTAGTGCCGGGAGAGCGCTATGAACGCCTCAAAAACTTACTTAGCAAACTTTTAGAGGCGATTACTTCAGAGTTGTACTCAATTCAATTTTTCTTTGCGCCGTTGCAGCAAAATTTCGGTTCTTGGAGTCCGTGGGGGCAGTTTTTGCAGCAAATGGCGCAGATTGATGCGCTGATTTATGCGGAAATTGCCGATCGGCGATCGCACTCTCTCGATTCGTCTCGCACCGATATTCTGTCAGTATTGATGATGGCCCGCGACGATATGGGCGAATCCATTGGCGATCGAGAATTGCGCGATCAATTGATGACGCTGTTGTTATTGGGACACGAAACCACTGGATCGGCCTTGACTTGGGCGTTTTACTGGCTACATCAGTATCCCGAATGTCTCGCTAAGTTGCGCTGCGAATTGGATGAATTAGGCGAAAATCCCGAGCCCGTCGCACTTTCGCAGTCGCCCTATTTAACAGCAGTCTGCAAGGAAGCGCTGCGGATTTATCCGATCGCGTTAATTTCGCAGCCGCGCAAGGTGAAACGGACGATCGAACTAGAAGGCTATACATATCAACCGGGAACGATTTTAATCCCCTGTGTCTATTTGGCCCACCGTCGCCCTGAAACCTACGAAAATCCCGCCGGGTTCAATCCCGAGCGCTTTTTAGATCGCAAGTTTTCCGCCGCTGAATATTTACCGTTTGGAGGCGGGAGTCGAAGCTGTATCGGAATGGCGCTATCGATGTTTGAGATGAAGCTGGTGTTAGCAACAGTGCTGTCGGGGCGCGAGTTTGTCTCAAATCTCGATCGGCCAATTCGTCCCGCCCGCCGGGGAATCACATTTGTACCGCCCGATCGGTTTCGATTAACCGTTGTGGGCGATCGGCATTATATTCAGTAAAACGCCGTGTCAAGAAAGATATGTTATTCGATGAAAATCCCAGCAACTTTGTCTCCATTCATCGTCATGTGTGCCACAAATTCATCTCCACCATCTTCAAAACTCAGCTTCCACAAATAAATCTGAGAATTACCTTGTTTTAGATCACCAAAATAAGTAATGGAATATCCCTTTTGCAGGCGGGAAGCGAGCTGCTCGCTAACATCGTCAAACATTTGTTGTGTAATGCTCGCTTTGTAGCCTGCATCGCCCACTGTGGTAAAAAGCTCGTAATTTTTCGATGCAGTGGCATCCAAGATCACCTGTAAGCAATCGATGACGTTTTGAGAGGGGGCTGTCGGGTTCATGATGATGTCCTTCATTTAGGCTTGTATCACAATGTTGTAGCTCAGACTGCTGTCTAACGGTTAATTGTACCGCAGTTGCGATCGAATCCAGTTTTGGAGCGTCATTAACCGCCAACACCATCCGCTTAGCTCAGCCGCTACGATCGCTTTTTCGTTCTCCCAGATCCAGCCCTGTTAGTAGATTGGAGCGATTTTTGCTTTTGCAATTATTTTAGGCTGGACATCTGTAACCTCATAGGTTACATTAGCAAAGTAATCTTAAAGGTTACAAAAACTTTTAATTAATATATATAAGTGCTATGAACTGGATATTCAGCCTTGATTGAAGGATTGTTTCACATGATACAAACTTTTAAAAATAAAGCATTAGAAAGATTATTGAGGGAAGGTAATGCAAAAGGAATTCCTAAAGAACTTGAAAAAAGGACAAGAGCAAGACTTGAAGTAATAGATACAGCAATAATTATAGATGATATTAGAATACCAGGCTATGATTTACACGAGCTTAAAGGTGAGAGACAGGGAACTTGGTCAATAAAGGTATCAGGTAACTGGCGTATAACTTTTATATTTCAGGATAACAACGCATACGATATAGATCTCGAAGATTATCACTAGCCCATAAAACAAAATCTAAAAATTTAACTTCAAGCGTAAGGAAAATTGCATGAAAGACATACAAGACATTATTCAAGGGAGGAAAGTCAGACCAGTACATCCGGGCGAGGTCATTTCAGATGTGCTTGAAGATATTGAAATGACTCAAACCAGGTTTGCTGAGATACTTGGTGTATCCCGCCGCAGTGTCAACGAAATTGTTTTAGGTCAAAGACCAATTACAGTAGATATGGCAATTCGGATTGGTAAAGCCTTGGGGAATGGCCCTCAACTTTGGCTGAATCTTCAGCAAAAAGTTGATATCTGGGATGCAGTGCAAAAACACAGTGAAGACTACGAAAAAGTATCTACGGTAGCATAGCGCGATATGTTAATCTCAGATTTAAAAAGCTACCGCCTCGATCGTCCGGCGGTTGAAACCGCGACTATACAAACGAAGTCCGCCTCCGCGGACTAGGAGATAAAATGTGACATTTATTTGTGCGATTTTACTGAAGCGGCAGAAACACATCTGTAATCGCCTCATGTTCTGGCACATCAGGGAAAAAACTAACTCTCTGCAAATACAGTGGAAAGTCTCGTAGCTCTTCTTTGCTTAGCGGGAGCCATTCCGAATATAAGTATCTTATACTCTCACCAAGATTATCGTCGGAACCGATGTGTCGCAATACAGCGCATCTACCGCCGGGAATTGTTTTTCCTACAACCCCAAATGAGTTTTCAGTCACATCGCGTTGAGTTGACGCGCAGATGTCCAAGCGATAGTCATCAGGTGAGGTTTCGGCTGGATTGTCGTAGAGAATGTTGAAAGTAGCGCTGACTTTGGGTGATAGATGGTTCTGCTTGCGCCATTCGATAAATTTGCGTATTGAGTGCCCAATAAGATTTGGGTCGCCACAATGTTCTAGCACGGCAACTTTGGTGTCTTTAAAGGTGATTAGCTTGACTTTCACGGACTGATTTTCTGGTTTCATGTGGTTGATTCTTAAGTCACTTAATGGTTGGTAAATCGAGTGCCAAGTATCCCATTGCGGTTGCTTTCTGAACTCGGAAGGGGTTTGCCCTATACTCTTCTTGAATGCACGCGCGAACGACTCAGGACTTTCATAACCACTCTCTAGTGCGATATCAATGATCTGACTGCGATCGCGAAATGCGAGTTGATAAGAAGCGCGCTTCAAGCGATTTAGCTGGACGTATTTGTATACGCTAACCCCGAAAAGCTCAGAGAACTGCCTGTGAAAATGATACTTCGAGAATGCAGCAACGTTGCAGAGCCGATCGACAGTAAGGTCATCGTCCAGATGAGCATCAATGTACTCAAGCACCTTGCGGAATCTAGCGTGATAGGTAGCAACAGTTGCTGTAGTCAATTAAGTTTCCTCCTCGGCGTATATATAAACTATCGCCTGAACATCCAAGAAGCCTGACAGAAGTTGCTCAATTTTCATAACCAATTTATTTATAATTTTGTATTTCCGGGCGAGTGGAATAATTTAACTGTTTTTCATTGCACCGCAGTTGCGGTCTAATACACTTTTTAAGTGTCATCGACCGCAAACATTTTTCCAAGATTAAACCTGATTATTTATTGCCTCAGCAACAATAGTGCGGTGTCGGACTGTATTGCAAGTGATTGTCGGCTGTGCAAAACCGGAATCTACCAAAGCTTGCTCGATCTCCAACCCAAAATACTGATCCAAATAAGGCTCCGTACTCTTGAGCAAAGTCAAAATATAAGGAGGCATTTTGGCATAAACTTCCGACTGAGGATTCATATCCATAATTGTCAAATGTCCGCCCACACGCAGCAAACGCCTCGCTTCCCGGAATATTTCTTTAGTAGCTTTCTGCGGCAATTCGTGACAAACTAAACAAATAGAAACTAAATCAAAAGCAGCCGCAGGCAAACCAGTAGATTCAGCAGCAGCGTGAACCCAAGTCGGAGATTTTTGATTTAAAGATTCAGATTCTCGCTGTTGGGAACGGTATTTAGCAACTGCTAAAAAATAAGGCGACAACTCCACCCCAGTCATCTTCGCTTCCGGGTAAACTTCCCCAAGAGCAAAGGTACTCATTCCCACACTGCATCCCAAATCTACAATATCTTGCGGTGAAGAAGCAATCTGAGATTTGATGACTTCGTGATAGCTGGCGCGGAGTTTAGCATCGCCTTCTGCACCCGCTTCCGGCCAAATTCCCGCGTGAACTGTACGGGCGGCAACTTCAACTTCTGTAGCAGATTCCCAACTCATATTACCTTTTTCATAAGCGTGGAATGAAGTTAGATAATATTTCGGGTAAACAAGATCGGGATTTTGGACGCTGAGCAATTCTGCATCCCAATTTCGAGCCAAAAGTGCTTGGGCTTCTTGTCGCCAATGCACTCCGATTTTTTCGGCTCTTTTCATCATCATTTCCCGCGCTTGGTGCTTGGCTAGATTAGCCAAAGGTTTGATGGAGAGTACGCCGTTTACTAAGCGCGATGCTAATCCTGGAGTTGTGTTAACAGCAGCAGTCATATTTTATTTGTTTCTATTTGGCGATAGTTATTTTACCACGGCACTGGATTCATAGTTCATTTTCGTGCTTTGACTGAAGCTTTAACTTCTTCCCAAGTCAGCACATTTTCAGGATTTGCTTCAGAATCATTAATTCGGCGATCGAGTTCCTGCTTTTGAAACTCTGTAAGGTCGGGGTGAACCTGTTCTGCCGCTATACTTTCCAAGATTGCTTGTACAAGACGAATCCGATCTTGAATGCTGAGGGCGACGATCTGATTTAAAGTGGCTGTGAAATCCATAAATTTTAGTTAAGCGTCATGGAGGTAATGAATTAGTACATCTCAAATATAGCGGACAGGGTTTTGTCCAACAAACTGAACATTGCAATTGACAATACGCCCGTCTAAAAACTTTACAACAAGCCTATTATCCTCTTTTCTATAGCTGGCGCTTCGGTCAAATATACCTTCAATCATCTGTGATCCGACAAAGTTTATAACTTGAACATGAGTAATTCTCTGAACCCTGTCTTCTGCAATAACCCAAGCCCCAGACTCTGACTTGGCAAGCAGATCTAGCAAATTATCATCTGTTCGGACTTGAAGTGTAAGTTTTGCCATGATGACTGTCATATGTAAGTTCGCTGCTTGGGAATTATTATAACTCAAAACTATTAACCGCTGGCATCCGTCAGAATTTAGACTTTTATGGAATCCCTTTGCCCGAAGTTGGAGTATTTGATAGAACATTTTTAAATCAGGCTATTCAGGAGTTTGCTGTGAGTAAATCTATTGCGGAACTGGTTGACAATTTGCCGTCTGGTGGCGTGACTGTGATGATGCTCAAATCTCTCGATTTTGTAGTTCCGGGGGAGTGGAACAATCTCACGGGTTTTGATAATACTATTCAAGCGGTGACAGGGGAAACAAAGCGCAAATTAGTTGGGAAAATTCGCGATCGCGCGATCGAGCTTTACGCTAACCCCAACGAGCCATATCAAGGCGCAGTCAGGCTTTACCAGTTAGCAGACAGCGCCGACAGTGCGTTAGGTGCAACAGCTATGGCGAATAAAATCGGCGAAAAAATCGGCTTTCTCTCCTTCATGAGCCGCCTCACTCCCAAAGCTGACACAACTCAAACGATCGACTTGTGTGTCAAAGTGGCGATCGAACTCATAGTCTTCTGCAAACTTAACAACATTTCCCTTAACAACGTGGGAAGCTTTGCTAATTATTTATCAAATTACAAAGACGAATCTCTGATGCGGATGGCTGCATTAGTATGTGCTGACGGTTTAATTCCCCTTGGCCCGGACTTCATTCGAGTAGCGCAAAATACCCTAGGCGGATTGAATCCTTCAGCCTTGCAGCAAAACTCAACATTCCAAAATATCAGCAACCTAATTCCCGGCGCAAATAATGCAGCAAAATTTGGATTCGTGACAACAACTTTCGCTTCAGCCCAAGGTTGGATGAACAATTTAGTACAGTCTCGCGGCTTAACTCCCGCCACAGTTTTAGGCAATCTCAAGCAATATGTTGATGTTACCGATGACAAATTGGATTATGTGGCGGCGTTTTTGGACATGACTACCAATTATTACGAACATACGGGAATTCAGACGGTTGCTCGCCAATTGATCGATCGAGCTTATGCTGAAATAGCCTCTGGCAGATACTAGAATATAGCATTTCTCTGTTGAGTGAAGTAGAGATATCGGGTAGGGACATGGCAGTGCCGTGTCCCTACAGCCGTACAAATTAAGTCCTAGCAGAGAGGGATTAAGAAACCGTCGATCGCAATGTGAGTTAAAATAAGCAGATTATGTTTAGCAAACCTCTTTTAATCGCATTGTGAAAAACAAATCGCTTCCTTCATCAGTAACAGTTAAGCTTGGCAAATTTGTCTGGACATCAATGTGGCAGTTAATGATGTCAAAACTAGCGCCGCCCGATCGCACCGGAGCATACATTCGCCCCAGCAGCAGTTTCCGCAACTTTGTCTCGACAGCACCAGACAACCCTTACGGGCCCGCCACGGCACGATATCGCCTGTTTGTGGGTAAAGGGTGCCCTTGGGCGCACCGCACTCTGGTGACGAGGGCGCTCAAAGGGCTTGAAGATGCGATATCCGTGTCTGTTGTCTATCCCTCGGAAGGGGGAATGTGGGTGCTGGAGTCGGAGACTTTTGGCTGCAACACGATGCCGGAAATTTACCAGTTGGCTTTACCGGGCTATCAGGGGCGGTGTACGGTGCCGGTGCTGTGGGATGAGTCGAAAAAGGCGATCGTCAATAACGAGAGTGCGGAAATTATTGTGATGTTAAACTCGGAGTTTAACGAGTTTGCTAGCAATCCTCAAATGGATCTTTATCCTCTGGATTTGCGATCGCAAATTGACGAGTGGAATGAGAAGATTTACCAATCGGTGAATAACGGCGTTTATCGCTGCGGTTTCGCGCAATCTCAGGCTGCTTATGACTCGGCTTGCACTGAATTGTTTGCTGTTTTAGACGAGATCGATCGATCGCTCTTGAGGAGTCGTTATCTTTGTGGCGATCAGGTGACTTTAGCAGACGTGCGGCTTTTTACTACTCTATTCCGTTTTGATGTTGTTTACTACAGCTTGTTCAAATGCAATGTGCGACGCATTCAGGATTACGAGCATTTGGGAGCTTATCTGCGCGACTTGTACCAGTTACCGGGAGTTGCTGGCACTTGCGATTTGGAGGCTGTGAAGCGCGATTATTACGGCAATTTGTTCCCGCTGAATCCCGGCTGCATTATCCCCGCTGGGCCCGATCCGGCGAGTTTGCTCAAACCTCACGATCGCGCCGGGCTCAGAAACTGGGTTTCTTAACTTAATCGGGCGTGAAGATGCCAGAATTATCGATCGCGTGGGAGTCAGAAACCGGGTTTCTTCGTAAAATCTCGTGAGGATGCCAGAATTGTCGTAGAAACCCGGTTTCTATGATTGTCGATTATCTGGATGTTATTCTTCAATTTCACTTGTTGGCTCGTTTACTTCTTCGTCTTTGACATCAAAATTAATTCGTTCGTAAATCTCTCTCAGCGGCATTTGAAATTCTACTGATTCTAGGGTTAATACAGATTCCTCTGAATCATACTCTGTTAATACCCATTTGCCATCAGAGTTTTTTGCGAATTGTTCGATGTGATAGCTATATTGCTCTATTAAAATGTATTCTCGAAATTCCGGGATTGAGCGATAGGCGAGAAATTTGCCACCGCGATCGTAGTCTTTGGTTGAATTGGATAAAACCTCGACGATTACCAGAGGATTTGTGACAATTGTTTTGTTACTTCCTTGATAGACTGGTTCTCCTTGAATTACCATGATATCGGGATAGACGTAGCGGCGAGTATGCGGTATCCACAGGCGCACATCATTGATAAATGTCTCGTAATCTTGACCATTCACAGTCAAGGGGAATTTGCGACAAAAATTCAGTGCGAGTTTGTTGTGGTTGGTTGTTCCGCCTGTCATTGGTACTATCTCCCCATCATGGTATTCACTTTTGTCGATCGCACTTTCTTCTAATGCGAGATATTCCTCTGGCGTGTAGTAGCGTTTTTCGGTTTGTGGTTGCTTTTCGGTTGCTGGTTTTTCTTGGGTTTGCATTGTCGTTCCCTTCTGCTCTCAAGTGATTTTATGATAACATGAAATAAGTTATGAGGCTCTAAATTGAGGCGGATGAAATGACCTCATTCGGGGACATAGTTTACCAAACTTCTTCTCCTTCATTTGCGATTTTAATGCTCAGGTTTATCTATCTTGATGTAGTTTAGGGCCGATCGCGTGGGTGTTCAGAAACCGGGTTTCTTACCCAAATCGGGCGTGAGGATGCCAGAATTATCGCAAAAATCCGGTTTCTTGGATGGTTGGGCGATCGCGCAGGGCTCAGAAACCGGGTTTCTTAACAAAATCGGGCGTGAAGATGCCAGAATTATCGCAGAAACCCGCTTTCTTGGAGGGTCGCGTGGGGAGTCAAAAACTGGGTTTAGCTCGTTCCCAGACTCCTTCCTGGTAACGAGGACAGGCTTTTGCCAGAAACCAAAAAACTCAAGCACCATATCTTTACAAATCTTTACATAAAATTACCGATATATCGCGATATATCGTATAGTAAAGAAAGTTGATTTAGGATTCACATATGTTTAGACACTTTCGTTTCCACTTTCCGGCACTTGTATCGGCAGGAGTCAGTGAAGAGGATCTATCGCTTATCAGTCATTGGTTCCAGCATGGCAAGGAACACGGCAAGCATCATGGCAAGCATCACGGCAAGCACTTTGGCGATGAAGTATTTGGTCGCGGGTGGGGAGACGAACACCGGACTCGTCGGGGTGACATCAAGTTCATCCTGCTGGAATTGTTATCCGAACACCCTGCTCACGGTTACGACTTGATCAAAAAAATGGAAACCCACAATAGCGGTTTCCGCCGTCTCAGTCCCGGCTCAGTATATCCAACACTCCAGATGCTGGAGGACGGTGGTTATTTAAGCAGCACACAGGAAGGCGGTAAGAAGATTTACACGATTACTGATGAGGGCAGACAACTCTTGGCAGAGCGTGCCCAACAGGAAACTTCAGGCTCTCCTTGGGATGCCTTCAAAACCGTAATGATGGGTAAGCCCCAAGAGTTTATTGAGTTGCGGAATGTCACAACAGAATTAGCTGCTGCTGTGATGCAAGTTGCTCGCAGCGGCAATGTTGAGCGAATCAATCGGGTGCGCGAGCTTTTAGAACAAGTTAAACGAGATATTTACGGGATTCTTGCTGAGAAATAAGTGATATCAATTCCGGCTGCACCGCAATAGCTGTTGACTGTTCGCTGTTGACTGTCAGTCAAAAAACAGAATGATGGTTGACTGTTCGCTGCCCTTCTCGATTCTACCAGGACGATGAAGCGCGGAATTGATATAACGGGTAAAATCAACCGGATTAGATGATGAAATTGCCCTCTGAGCGCGATCGGATACAACCATCGACAACGCGGCAAGGTCGGACACGGCAATGCCGTTTCCCTACCCCAAAATAATCGCGAACACTCCATCAGAGATGTAACCATCGCCGGATTAATTGTAGGGAAACGGCACTGCCGTGTCCTGAATCTGGGTAATAAGTGGTCAGTTTCCAGGCGAAACTGACCACTTATTAATCAACGTTATTTATAGTCTCGCTATATGTCCTGACTGTTATTTCCCGGCCTAAATCCTGAGCTAGTAAATCGATACCGTCAATAACTTGATTTGGCTCTGCGATACTCAAAACCTCATAGCATTTTTCCCGATAATCGGGACGATCTTGGAAATACTGAATCGCTCGATCCAGCGGTTCCATAACTTGATAAGCTGCTTCCGCTTTGTCGATCGCCTTTTGGGGAATCGGAGTCGCTAACCTTTGAATAGCCAAGTCGATTAAATCTCTAGAATTTACCCGATCGCTCGGCCATCGATCCGCATTTGCCAACAACTTTTCTGCTATACTATCAATTTGATTCAAACAAGGAACAGGCGACCAATTTGGATAATTTGGTTCGCCAAACTCAATTCGCCCTTCACAAACCATCTCGAACTTAATAGTAGTGTCCCCCACAATAACTGGAAATCTTATCCCATATTGGTTGGCTTGAATATCATTCGGGAGAACAATACGCGCGGCGAAGCTATCCCCAAGGGAATCGCGACTACCAAAAATCGCATCATAGCCTCCTTCAGCAACTTTGCGGCGCAGGAGACGGTAGCCATCATCCATCGGACACATAAAGTCAATATCCTGGCTCAACCGATATTCTCCGTGTTCCATACTTACCAGGGTTCCGCCGCCAAAATACGCCCGACATTCCTGTAAAAAATCGACATTCAAGTGGCTGAGTACAGTTAGTATCTTTTGATGAATTTCGCGTTTAAACATTGCTTTAAAACTCACCCAATTTTCGGGATTCTTTGGCATGAAACTGCTTCCCAGTTCCGCTATTAACCAAGATTGATAATGTTGGCTAATTGCTTGAATAAAAGCCAGTTCCTCCGAGCTAGGTTTTCCCAACACTCCCCAATAATGCCAGCCGGATTCGTAGCGGCATAGCATTTCCTTGAAACTCAATTTTTTGACATCAGCAATTTGCCAGCAGATAGCTTGAAGAAATGGTAGTTCTGCGGGAACTTTAAATGCGGTTGCTATTTCTTCATTGTTCATCGGCTTTCGGGGAAAGCGAGGCAGAGCCTCTGGATATACGTTACCAGGCTCTGCCTGGTAACGAGTAATTTCTTCCAGTCCGCGCAGGCGGACTTTGTTTGTTTAGCCCCGAATTCTATTCGGCGCGTTCTATTCCGTAAGTTCCTAACTTCCCGATAAAATCTCTTCGAGTGCTAATTTCAGCGTCGGATATTGATATTGAAAACCGCTAGCCAAAGTTTGTTTCGGCAACACTTTCTGCCCTTCTAAAACAACTTTTGCCCCGTCTCCCAACAGCATTTCTAAAGCAAAACTTGGCACCGGCAACCAAGAAGGCCGCTGCAAAACTTCCCCTAAAGTTTGACACAATTCATTCATCCGCACCGGATTCGGTGCTGTCGCATTCAAAACGCCTTCAACTTGCGAATTTTGCAGAGTATACAAAATTAAATCAACCACATCCTCGCGGTGAATCCAAGAAAACCACTGTTTTCCTGTCCCAATCGGCCCGCCTGCAAATAGTTTAAAAGGTGGCAGCATTTTAGCCAGCGCGCCTCCCATTCCCAAAACTATCCCCAGCCGCAAAATTGCTAGCCGCGTTCCCGCATTTTTTGCAGGTTGGGCGGCTGCTTCCCAGTCTTTGCAGACTGTTGCTAAAAAATCGTTTCCCGCAGGGCTGTTTTCGTCAAACTCGGCGGTTTCGCTGGTGCCGTAATAGCCGATCGCCGATGCGCTCACAAACACCGATGGTCTAGGATTAGCATTGACGCTCGCCTCCACCAATTTTGCCGTCGTCAGTTTGCGACTATCCAGAATTGCTTGCTGGCGCGCCTGAGTCCACCTTTCCTCCGCAATGGGAACCCCGGCTAAATTTACAACACCATCGCAGCCCGCGATCGACTTTTGCCAATCACCAGACTCGGCCGGAGTGTAGGCGACAACTTCCAAATTCGGATAAGCTGAAGCGGGAAAAACTCGCCCAGCCTTTGCCGCATCCCGGCTCAAAACCACCACTTGATGTCCCGCAGCTTGCAGCTTCTCCACCAGCCGGCTACCTACAAATCCCGTTGCTCCCGCGATCGCTACTTTCATCTTTCTTCCCGCACTTCATATCAACAGCAGTTTACACGATCGCCCAAACCAGTTTTAAATTATACAAAAATAAATAGCAAGCTCGATCGCCTCCCCACAAGCCAAGTCTATTTTCATTAAACTGATAAAGGACGCGAGGAATACAAACAATGCCTGCACAAAAACCAAAGCTTCTAATTGCTGCCGCTATTATCGCAGCAGGTAGCGCCGCGGTCTACTTTTACTTCCAGGGTTTGAGCCAACAAGTCTCCAACCCCCAAGACAGCGCCAAAGTTGTACCCGACGAAGCAATGATGGCCGCCTTCATCTCCCCCAATCCCCAAGCGCTGTCCCAGTTGCAGCAATTTGGCACCCCGGGCGCTCAAAAGTTGATCGGCCTGGGTTTGAAGACCTTTCAAGAACAAAGCTTGGCAGGCACTCAAATCGACTTTGAGAGAGACTTAAAGCCTTGGCTGGGCGGCGTGATGGTGGCCTTGTTACCCCCTGACGCTGCGGCGAAAACAGAGCCTCCTAAACTGCTCGTTGTAGTCAGCGTCAAAAATAAAATTAGCGCCTGGAATTTTGCGAATAAATTAAAATCTCAGCAAGGCGCAACAATTCAAGAAAGCGAGTATAAAGGAGTTAAAATTTCTGAGATTGCAGAGCCAACCGGCAAGCGCTACAGTGTGGCTTTGCTAAACGACCAATTAGTCATGGCTCCTTTGAGAAAGCCTGTGGAAATGGCGATCGACACTTTTAAAGGATCACCCTCCCTCGCCACCCAGCAGAGTACAACTAAGTTTTTTGCAGAAAGTGCTGGGGTACCGAATCCGATCGCAACTATTTACATTGCTGACTATCCTGCTGCAATCGAGCAATTAAAAGCTAATTTGCCCGATGATTTCCAGTTGCCTTCGACAGTGCTTGCGCAGTTCAAACAAGTTAAGTCTTTGGTAGCGGGAATTGGGGCGGATAGTGCGGGATTGAGAATCAAAACTATCGCTCAGTTAGACCCTAAATTCGCACAGCAAAAGCCGCAAGTCGCATCGAAATTGTTGCCCAGATTTCCCGGCGAAACCATTGCTTTAGTCGGCGGCAAGGGAATTAATCAAATTTGGTCGCAGGCGACAGCAGAGGCAAAAGATAGCCCGGAAGTTGACAGGGGAATTCAACAGGTGAGGAGTAGTTTTAAACGGTTGGATTTGGATGCGGATCGTGATGTTTTTGGGTGGATGAATGGGGAATTTGCGATCGGGGCGATCGGTTCGGATCAAGGTATTTTGTCTCAGTTAGGGATGGGGGCGGCGATGATTTTTGAAACGAGCGATCGCCCCGCAGCGGAAGCCACCCTCAAAAAACTAGATGCGATCGCCAAAAGCAATCCCACAGTCAGCGTCGCCCCCAGACAAGTGCAGGGTAAAGAGGTTACAGAGTGGCAAATACCGCAGCAAGGCACTTTATTCGGGCACGGTTGGCTGAATGAAAATTCTGTATTTGTCGCTTTCGGCGGCCCTTTAGTTGATGTCATCACGACAGCGCCGCCGCAACCGTTAAGCAGTAGTCCGAGTTTTCAGGCGATCGCCACTGCTTTACCGCAGGCCAACCAAGGTTACTTTTACATAGATATGGAAAAAACCATGTCATGGGCCAACCGTTATTTGCTCGCAGTACAGCCCAATTTAGTTTCGCCGCCCGTCGCTGAAGTCCTCAATTCTCTCCGAGGAGTCAGCGTAGCCACAACTTCGACAGAACCAACAACTGCTCAGCTTGATATGCTTTTTGCCTTCAAATCTAGCAATTAGGCGATCGGTAATCGGTAATTGGTAATTGGTAATCGGGAATTCTATCCGTTACATCCGCTACACAATCCGTTGCCGAACTTCCTTACATTCTGGCTCTCCTGATTTTATGGTGTATAATGTAACAAACAATACATTTTTTTTCATGGACTTTTATTTGGACTATATATTAGACTTGCCTGGAGTGAAGGTTGAAAGTTGTACTCAAATTGATGGAAAAATTTTATTAGGAC